>JAIXPK010000495.1 GCA_027486335.1 Verrucomicrobiaceae bacterium
CGGCGGACGAGTTCGTCTTTGATGAACGGGTTGCTGATGTCGTTTTTGCCGGCGCGCGGGCGGAGCTGGTCGAAGGATTTGACAGGATAGTCCTGGCCGAGGAACGGGTAGTCGAGTTCCGGCTGGCCGTAGTCGTTGCGGAAGAAGAGGTTGAAGCTGGGTTTTTCGGTGGCGTTAGCGGACCATGGGGAAGCGGCGGTGTTCTGGAGCCTGAGGCGAGGGCGTGAGAACGGGCTACTGGCGAGGCGGACACCGGCGTCGAGGGCAAAGCCGGGGGTGCCGTCGGAGCGGAGCCATTCGAGGAAGAGCGGGCGTTCGAAGGCGCGGCCGTGCATGCGGCCGATGCTGTAGGCGGCGGGGTCTGAGGGTTCGACCCAGACACCGTTGGCGTCGTAGGTGCCGCCGTTGATGGCCATGATGCCGTAATCTTTGAAGAACGAGCGGGAGGCGTCGCCGGAGAAGCAGAGGGCGGGGACCCCGCGGAGGGCGGCGTTCTGATTGATGAGGAACGTGGCGGTGCGGGTGCCTGAGGGGACGGCTCCGGGTTTGAAGGCGCGGGCGCGGATGATGCGGCCGGTGCGGTCGTTAGGGCCTGAGGGGATGAAGAGCTGATTGGAGAAGGGGAGACTGGCGGGGGTTGGTTCCGAGCCGTCGGTGGTGAAGCGGATGTCGGCTCCGGGGGTGGCGGAGGACATGGTGATGGTCTGGGAGGCGGAGAAGAAGCCGCCGGTGATTGGGGTGATGCGGTCGGCGGCGAAGAAATCCGGGGTGCGGCAGCGTTCAGGGGCGGCGATCTGGGAGTTGGGTTCGCCTGGGGAGGCGGCGTCGAAGAAGCCGGTGATGGCTGGGTCGGAGGGGGAGCGGCCGAACGAGTGCCATGGGTCGGTGCGAGGGAAGTCGAGACGGTCGACTATGGAGGTGCCGTTGGAGAGGACGAGGGATTCGCCGCCGGCGGAGAGTTCGAAGCTGGTGTGGATTCTGGAGAGACCGCTGAGGTTGGCGAGATCGTCGCAGAGGACGACGAGGAAGCCGTTGGGAGGGATGGACGTGTTGGGAGGGAACGACCATTTGTCCGGGTTGGAGGGATTGTCGCTGAGATGCCAGCCGGAGAGACTGATGGTGGAGGCGGAGTTGTTGCGGAGTTCGACCCAATCGGAGAAGCCCGGGAGGTCGGGGAATGGGGCGGGTTTGCCTGCTTCGGATGGGTTGTTAGGGACGGTGGGGAGATTGGGCTCGGAGATGCCGTTGGAGGGTTCGGTGAGACCTGGGCGGTAGCTGAAGGAGGATCCCTGGGTGATGAGGGGCGAGAGGCCTGGGGGGCGGGTGATGGAGACGGCGAGGTCGTCGATGCGGAAGTTGCGGCCCGGGGGAGGGGCGATGGAGGCGTCGGTTAGGTCGAAGACGAGGCGGAAGGAAGTGGAGGAAGAGTTATTGAGGGCGGCGAGGAAGGCGGCGCGGGCGGCGGGCGGGGCGGTGCCGAGGCGGGAGGAGAAGGAAGAGAAGCCGTCGGCGTCGATGGGGGCGACGCGGAGCATTTCTGCGGGGGTCAGGATGCGTGAGGAGTAGCGGCATTCGTCGATGCGGAGCGGCCATGGGGCGCTGGCGGGAAAGGGCATGGCGGCGGCGGTGAACTTGCCGAATTCGATGGGGGCGTTAGGGTGAGCCCATGAGCCGTCGAGGATGAAGGAAGCGCCCTGGATGTAGTCGGTGAAGATGGTGACGCGGCGGGTGGTGGTGTCGAAGGTCATGGCGACGTGGTGCCAGACATCGGAGGCGGGGTCATTGAACTGATTGCCGAGGGAGTAGACATCGGAGGCGGCTCCGTAGTTGGCGGGGTTGCCGTCGCCGGAGGGATTGTCGACGAGGAGGTAGTTGCCTGCGGCGATGCGGTTGAAGTCGAGGAGGGCTGGGGCGGTGCCAGCGGTGTCCCAGCGGGTGCGGATTCTGCCGTAGCTGGCGGCGGTGGAGTCGTGACTGAATTCGAATTGCCAGCCTGAGCGGTCGGAGGAGGCGGAGGAATCAGCGATGGGGCCGTCGGCGACGCGGCGAGCGAAGGAGTCGTAGCCGGTGGGTTCGCCGGAGAGTTTGAGGAAGCATTCGAAGGTGAACTGCTGGGAGTTGAAGAGGGGGATGTTCGGGGCGGCGAAGCGGGCGTTGGCGGCGGTGGCGTCGCAGCTGAATGTGTTAAGGTAGGTGGCTCCGGTGATGGGGTCGAGGATACGCTGGCCGGGGGTATCGATGGAGTAGCGGGGAGCGCCGGGGGTGGTGGATGTGGCGGTGGTGAGGGAGGGATTGGCGAGGCTGGGGGCGTTGAGGATGGCGGTGCCGAGGGTGCCGGGGACGGGGGAGGTGTTGACGAGGTGGTTTTCGAAGCGCCACCATGCGGCGGTGTCGGGGGATGGAGGCGTGCTGGAGTCGGCTAGGGTGCCGAGGGGGAGAGAGGGGAAAGAGGAAGTGCCGACGGGTTCGAGACGGATGGAGGCGTTAGTGCCCGGGGAGGATTTGAATCTGAAGGAGATCGAAGTGCTATCGAGATTGGCGCTGGAGAGGAGGCCTGGGGACCATGGGTTTGGGATGGTGATGGGAGGGCCGGGGATGGAGGCTGGTTGGGCTGGGGATGAGCCGGCGATGGCGAGGAGGAGCGAACCGGAGTTGGCGGTGCCGCCTGAGGGGTCGGCGGATTGGGTGATGGTGAGGGCGGACCATGCGGGGTCGCTGGAGGGATTGGGAGCGGAGGCGAGCCAGCCGGAGGGAGGTGGTCCGGAGGCGGAGTTGGTGATGGTGCCAGCGGCGTTGGTGTGGGTGAGGGAGGTACCGTTGCTGTTGTTGAAGTTGTCGGAGAAGACTGGGGTGGTGACGGCGCTGCTGTCGATTTCGAGGGCGGCGTCGGTTTGGAGACGGCTTTTGCCGTCCCATGCGGCGTTGGCGACGTGGATGGCGAGGGTGTTTTCGCCGGGTTGGAGGAAGGAGGAAGCGGGGCCGAGATTGAAGCTCTGGAAGCCTGCTGGGGTGTCCGGGCGCGGGGAGAAGGCGGGCTGGTCGGCGTAGACGAAGAGTTTGGGGGCACCGAGCCTGGCGCGGGCGATTTCGCGGCCGTTGAGGTAGGCGACGAAGCCGTCGAAGTAGTCGATGCGGAGGCGGAGGTTATCGGCGGAGGCTGCGATGGCTGGGTCGACGGAGAAGGATTTGCGGAGGTAGAGGGAAGCGGTGCGGCCGTCGAGGTCGGCGCGGAGGTTGGTGCCGAGGCCTGAGTTGGTGGGGTTGAAGCCGAGTGGGGCTGGGCCGACGGGCCATGAGGAGGCGTTGAAGGCTGGGTCGAACCATGCGGGGCCTGAGCCGAGGCGAGGCTGGCCGGAGGCGTCCCAGCGGAGGGCGCGCTCGCTGGCGGCGGCGTTGATTTCGTTGATGGTGACCTGGGCGTGCAGGCAGAGGGGGGCGAGCAGGAAGAGCAGCGGACGCGTCATGAGCGGGGGGACTCAGGGTGGATTGGGGGGAGCCAATCCTTGCGCAAACCGGGCGGTCCTGTCACGTAAAATCGGTGAGCGGGCGCGTGGGGAGGGAATCAGGGCCAGTGCTGAGCGATTTTGTTTTTGAGGAAGGCGACGCTGCGGGCGAGCTGGTCCATGCCGTCGACGCCGTCTTCGATGCTGATCCAGCCGTTGAAGCCGACGCGTTTGAGTTCGGAGAAGATGGCGTCGTAGTCGTTGAGGCCCTTGCCAATTTCGCCGTGGCGGAGGCGTTTGGCGTAGCCGGTGGCGCCGCCTTCTTCGCGGCGGAGGTCTTCGAGGGTGCCTTCGGCGAGATAGCGATCGCTGGCGTGCATGGTGACGACGCGGTGGGAGACGCGGCGGAGGAGTTCGAGGGGGTCTTCGCCGGCGAGGTAGGTGTTGGAGGGGTCGAAGTTGACGCCGAAGTTAGGGTGCTGGATGGCGTCGACGAGGAGGGTGAAGACGTCCATCTGCTGGGCGAATTCGGGGAATTCCCAGAAGTCGTCCTTGTAGTGGTTTTCGAGGATGAGGGTGATGCCGCGGTCGGCGGCGTAGGGGAGGCAGGCGGAGATGGCGTCGGCGGCGAGGGCGACGCCTTGTTGGATGCTGAGTTCCGGGCGGCGCTGACCGCTGAGGACGCGGCAGAACGAGCCGCCGAGGGCGTGGGTCATGTCGATCCAGCGGAGTTGCTTTTGGATTTCGCGGGCGCGGAAGTCGGGGTCCGGGTGGGTGAAGTCCGGGGAGCAGCACATCATGGGGATGGACATGCCAGTGGCGGCGACTTCGGCGCGGAAGCGGGGCCAGTTGGAGTCGTCGGCCATTTCGAGGAAGCCTGCGTACCATTCGAGGCCGTCGATGCCGAGGGGTGCGGCTAGGGCGATCCATTGGGAGACGGACATGGAGCCGTCTTTGCAGAGGGCCTGCATGAAGGCTTTGGGGAAGGCGGCGAGGCGGGGCATGGATGAGGTTAGAAGTGAGAAGTTAGAAGTGAGAAAGGGGAAGGAGGGAAGTGAGAAGTGAGAAGTTAGAAGTGAGAAAAGGAAGAAGGAAGAAGGAAGAGGGGAGAAGGGGGGAGGGGGATTTGAGATTTGACATTTCGAGAAGGGGAGAAGCTAGTGGGAGGGGGTGAAGGAATTGATGACGTGGCGGACGGCGTGGGCGGCGGAGATGAAGAGTTGGGATTCTGCGGGGTTGAGGGGTGGGTGGAGGACGCGTTCGACGCCGGAGGCGCCGATGACGACTGGGAGGCTGAGGCAGACGTGGTGGACGCCGAGGTAACCGTCGATGCGGACGCTGAGGGGCATGGTGCGTTTGGAGTCGAGGAGGATGGATTCGACGATGGAGGCGGCGGCTAGGGCGATGGCGTGGCAGGTGTTGCCTTTTTTGCGGAAGATTTCGATGCCGCTTTGTTTGGCTAGTTCTGCGAGGTGGCGGCGGTCTGGGGAGTCGTCGATGGGTTCGCCGCCTGCGGAGGCGATGGACATGGCGGGGAACTGGTGTTCGCCGTGTTCGCCGAGGATGTAGGCGCGGAGGTCGTCGGGGTGGATGCGGACGGCGTCGGAGAGCATTTTGCGGAATCGGGCGGAGTCGACGAGGGTGCCTGTGCCGATGACGCGGGAGTGGTGGAGGCCTGTGATTTCGAGGGCGAGCCATGTCATGGCGTCGACTGGGTTGGAGACGATGAGGAAGACGGCGTTGGGGGCGGCGGCGGCGAGTGGGGGGAGGATGCGGCGGAGGAGGGCGGCGTTGTCGGCGGCGAGGGCATTGCGGTCGGTCATGCCTGCGGGGGTGGGAGCGGAGGCACAGATGACGACGACGGCGGAGCCTGCGGCGTCGGCAGGGGAACCGGCGCGGGTGAGGACGGGGATCTGGAGGAAAGCCTGGGCGTGCATGAGGTCCATGGCTTCGCCTTCGGCTTTGGCGTGGTTGCTGCCGACGAGGACGATTTCGCGGGCGACGCCACTGGTCATGAGGTAGCTGGCGAGGGACATCCCGACCTTGCCAGGGCCGACGATGGTGACTTTGGCGGGGTAGGGCGGGGTCATGGGGAGCGGCGGAGGGAATTGATCGTGGCGAGGAGGGCGGCGGCGTCGGCGGGAGCGGAGCCTAGCGGTTGCGGGGGGAAGGTTTTTTCGCGCGTGTAGCCGATGTGAGGCATCCAGCGGTCCCAGCGGAGCTGGCGGAGTTGGTCGCAGGCTTTGAAGAGCGGGTTGGAGCGGATGACGTCAGGCGAGACGTCCGGGGTGGGGATGGAGAGTGCGGAGAGGATGGTTCTGGCCATGAAGAGGTGGCCGTGGTCGTCCGGGTGGACGTGGTCCGGGGAGAAGGCGTCTTTGCGGGCGTCGCGGGCTTTGCGCATGGCGGAGTGGAGATCGATGACCCGGAGGTCGGGGCCCTTGAGCGAGACCTCCCATGAGGCGAAGTCGGAGAGGACTGCGTCGTAGTTAGGTTTGTCAGGAGGGGCGGGGGCGTCGTAGATGGGCGGGGTGATGAGGAAGAGAGAGGAGACCCCGGCGTTGCGGCAGTCTGTGAGGAGCCGGGTGATGCCGGATTGGAAGGCGGCGAGGCGCTGGGGGTCGGGTGGGAGGTAGATGCCGTCGTTCATGCCGTAGCAGGCGAAGACCGTGTCTGGTTTGACGGTGGCGAGCGTGCGGCCGAGACGTTCGGTGAGACAGGGGCGGGGGAAAGC
>JAIXPK010000222.1 GCA_027486335.1 Verrucomicrobiaceae bacterium
GTGTCCGCAACCAAGCCCACCGCACCAGCGCCATGACTCTCGCCCAGCATCTCCGCCAGGAAGGCCGCCAGGAAGGAATCCAGGAAGGTTTCAAGACCGGCGAACTGAAAGGCCGCATGGAAGAGCGCACCCATTCCCGCCGCCAATCCGTCCTCGAAGCCCTCGATCTCCGCTTCGGCCCCATCCCCGACGGCCTCCGCGATTCCATCGAAGCCATCGCCGATCCCGAAAAACTCCGCGCCCTCCACAGCGCCGCCATCGTTTCCGATTCCCTCGAATCCTTCGCCGCTTCCCTCTGATGCACCGCCAGAAGCCGCACCACCACACTGATCACGTTCCGAGGCAACCAGCCTCAGAATCCCGCCCCCTCAATACCACTCCACTGGCATCCGGAACCCCTCCAACTTCATCATCGGCGAGTACAGCGTCACAAGGAATCGATTGACCGGCTTGTCCTCAACCGACCAGCAGATGGTCGTATAACCCTTCCCCCCGAGAACCATCGGCCGCACATGCGCCCGGTTAAAGGCAAAGAACGATCCCACATACGCGAAAACCAGCATCACTAGCACCAAAATCGGTCTCCGGTCAGTTCTCATGAAACGGTCACGCATGCTAATCGGCAAATCCCGTGTACGGCTCCCACTGCGTGCCATTCCGCCGCAGGAAAACACGCGACAACGGTTTGTCCGCCTGCTCCAGCATCTTTGAGGTCCACCCGCGCAATTCGGAAAGATTCTCCGGCGACGCATCTCCAGTCACATACAACACGTCCCGCGCAGGAACCGACACCACAAGCTCGCCCTCCACCATCCCCGCGACCGAATCCCAGATCTCAGGCAGCAAAAGCAACGTGGCCTCATAATTGCCACCCGCGGTCAGCATCATCGTGCGCGCCCCCTGATGCGCTCGCGCATCTAGCTGCATGGCGCGCAGATTCCCGACCGCACGCTCATGCAACTCATCCCTCGAAACTCCGAGCCGCTTCAAATCCCGATTCGCCACAATCTCATAATGAGTCCCGACATCGAACGCATACATCACCACAAGATCTCCAGCCAAACACCGATCGACCGGTGAGTCATCGTCAGTTAGCGTCACGTCAGCCGGAACGCCGCTCGGGAGATTGACGTAAATACGAGGCACCACCGCCTCCATCGTCTTCGCGGATTCCTCTGCAAGGTTCATGCGATTCGCCAGCGTCGAAGTTTCATCATCACCAGAACCCTGCACCTCCCGGGTCACCTTGTCCAGCAGACCTTGCCAGCGGAAACCCACCAAATCAGATGCCGGTGACAGCATCCAACTCATCCCGGCCCCACGCTGGCCGCGCAGGCGATTGCGAGGCGCTGCAGGGGGGGATCATGCTCGATGGAGATTCGTTGGTGTTTTCATGAGTAGATTCCGATGGTTGGGAGCTTGGCTTTGAGGTGGAGGCAGCTGAGAAGGTTTATGCATTGAAGCCACTGGAACGTTTCTCCACCAGCAAACAGCCCGCCTCCATTCCCGCCCGGGATTGGAGGCGGGCTCGTCTAGCGAAGGGCACGGTGCCTGCCACCGAGCCCTTGATGGGGATGGCGTTACGGCGACGGCGTCACCAGCAGACGGACGAATCTCTTGCCGCCTGGCGCTCCTCGTGGCAGGGTGTAGCTCAGCTTGCCACCCGCGGGCAGGGGCCGCGGAACGACGTTCGTCCAGGTGCCGAGGTTGGGCGAGGTTTGGACCTCATAGGTGCCATTGTAGGTCGGACTCATCGGCCAGGCGACCGTGTTGGTCGCATCCAGGCCGGGCATGGCCGTGATCGAGGAACCGGTTTCGCCCATGAAGTATTCGATGCCGTTTTGTGCGCCGTCTTTGTCGTGGTCCTGATCCGGGGTTTGGCCACTGGCACCGTTGGTGCTAGCCCAATTGTTGAAACCGGTGGAACCACCGACCGTCACCGTGCCAGTGCCGGCGAAATGGGCGTCGTCCTGATTCGCCAGTGGTGCTGGTGAGGAGGAGGAGCCATAGACGCCCGGTCCTTTCACATTAACTCCAATCTTGAGGCTCGGGATGGTTTGGTTCCCGGCATAGATGAGGTTAACCCTGGCTGCGGCACCGATTTCCAGTGCCGTCGGTGCCACGGAAGCGGCGGTCTCGCAAGCGAGCGTGCCACCCTGGACCTTGGTCGGGCCAGTGTAGGATGAAGCCTGGAGCAGTTTCAGAGTTCCCGGACCTTGCTTGCTCAGACCACCGTCAATGGCTGGTCCGCTGGAGTCGTGCTCAAGGTCCTGAGCGATCGTGATGATGTGGCCCGCAGTGTCAATGACCGCCCCGGACTGCACGACCACTTGGTTCAACCCCTGCATGAAACGGGTCTGTCCAACAGTGGCGGAGAGGACACCGCTAGGGTCAACAATAATGAGGTCGTCCATGTTAGCCACGAGTCTGCCGCCGTTGAAGTAGAGCTTGCCGCTGCCACCAATAGAGCCGCAATTCAAAGTGCCGCTGTTAAGGTGGTAGTCGCCGGGCCCGGAACCGCCAATCATAAGCGCTGGACGCCCCAAACTATAATCTGCTGGCGTGGTGACAAGAGTGACCGTGCCGCCATTCTGCTGGACCGTGCCGGCGCAGGGGCCGAGTAATCCCAAGGCCATGAACGCTGTGTTAAGCTGGGCGGTGTCCTGGATCAACAATCTGCCATTGTTGGCACCAGAGTTGCCGATCGCAACATCGCCGCCGGTGGTGTGAGTTTGGTTCCACCGGCCGGAGCCTTTCAAGATCACCGTGGCGGTAGCGGTCGATTCGCCGGAACCCACGGGGAACAGCGTTCCCGCGGTGTTTAGCACGCCCGTCACTTCAAGTGTGCCGCTGCCATCAACGCGCATACGCGTGCCCGGATCAAACGTGGCGGTGCCGGAAATACTCAGCACCCCGTCACTGACAATCATCGCGATGTCGCTGGCCGACCCTGCTTGTTGATGGGCTGCCACGGTGCCGGAAAGGTCAACAGTTCCGCTACCTAGCTTCGTGCCCGAGGAGATATCGACATTGGCGCTAATTGAGTGCGTCCCTTCCACCGTCATTTCGGCGCGACTGGTCGGCACGGTGGCCAGGGTCAGGGTCTTGCCGGAGGGCGACGTGATGACCTGATTAGCCACCCGGTTGTTGAATGTCAGGCCGGCGACAGCAGCGTGGGCGTTCAGGGTAATCGTCTGTCCTGCCGTACCGCTGTCCGAGAGGATTGCGCTATCCGCAGCACCGGGCACCGTGTTGTTCCAATTGGCCACATCAGTCCAGTTGCCGCCGACCACACCCTTCCACCTGAACTCGGGCGTAGAGCCAGCCAGCCTGATCTGGAAACCGTTGATCGGCAGACGGATGTCGTAGGTGGGCTGTTCGGTAATGGCGGATCCGTTGACGGTGATGTTGCCACTCACGTCGGGCTCAACATCCTCGAAAAGCACATAGTTGTTACCGCGCACCCAGCTGGTCCCATTCTGGTCGAACCGGTTGTCGCAGACTTGATCTCCAAGGGTGCTCGTCATGTTCGGGGTACTCCACACACCTTGGCTCCTTTGATTCGTATCGATCAGAATGGCCGAGGCGATGTAGAGATCGTAGGTCTTGGCAGGATCGAGCCCGTTGATCACCAGCTGCTGCGAATTTGGTTCGCTGAAGTTGATCCATCCATGCGTGAACAAGCTGAGGTTCAGGGGGTCGGGGTCAGCCGTAGTACCGAAGAACCAACCACCGGTTCCGCTGCTGGTGAAGCCCACGGTGGAGGCTGGGCCGCTGGCGAGGTTCAAGTTGGTAGCCGAGTCAGCCGCAATGGTATTCCAAACCGCGCCGAGCCCGCCGCCGGGGCCTTCCAGATCGGTCCGGACGGTGTCGTCGATATTCACATTGATCGCAAAGGGGGTGGCGGGGTCCACGACGGTCAGGGTAGCGCCGACAAGCGATGTGAAACTGTAGTTGGACGCAGCCAGGGTGCCCACGGCGCAGGTGATGGGGTAATCTCCGACGGGCGACGAGAGGACCGCAGTGGTGCTCAGGGCCGCAGTGCCGCCCACCCCCGATGTAGCAAGATTCTCACCGTTCTGAAAGCCGGTGATCTCGTAGGGAAGCGGATTCGGGTTGGCGGTGTTCGGGAAACGGTACGCGTTTTGCGCCGTCACGGTCAGTCCTGCCTTGTTGACCACTTGCGAAGTCGAGGCGGCGGTTGTGCTTGCCAGGTATATTTGGTGGCCGTTGTAGGCCGCAGTGATCACATGGGGTTTCGCACCCAACGTGGTGGTGGTGTAGGTTGCCTCTCCCGCAATGACTGCCACCGGGGCGCCCAGGGAAGTACCACCGTTCTTGAACTGCACCGTGCCGCCCGAGGGGATCGGCGAGACCGTTGCGGTGAAGGTCACACTATCCCCGTAGATCGAAGGACTGCCTGAGGAGGCGACCGTGGTCGTGGTGGGGATGGGTGGGGCCACCGTGAAGGTACTGGTCGCGGAGGTGGCGGTGACCGGCGGGCCCGCACTGTCGGTGACCGTCGCATAGATCTCGTAGCTTCCATTACTCAATGCTCCGAGGTTGCGCTTATAAGGCGACGTGGTTACAGCAGCACCCGCTTGGGCAAAGGTGCCACCCGGCAGGCTGCGGGTGAAGAATTTGACGGTATAGGGTGCCGTGCCCGACGCCACCCAGGCGGTGGCGGTCATGGACGTGCCTGAGCGATAAGCTTGATTCTCGGCAGGGCTGGTCAGACCAACGGTCAGGCCGGTCGGATAGGTAGTGGTCAGGCGGTACTTTGCTGTCAGATACCCGCCGACCGCGAGCAATTCGTTCGAATCCAGGATCCGGTTGTAGAGGATGACTTCCGCGATGTCGCCTTTGAGCCCCCCGCCGCTGCTGCCATTTCCGATCACAAGCGCACCACCGGAATTGTAATTAGCACCCACGACACCTTGACTGACCCCGTTGATCGACATCTCCCAGGCGATGTCCGAACTGGAGATTGCAAACAATTGCGACCCGGAGTTGGGCATGGCACAGTATTCTTCCAGCCGGTCTCCCCGGAAAAACCCAGGATAGGATCTGCCATTTCCATCATAACGCCACCATTCGTCGACCTCGGGATTCGCTTTAACCAGCGTGTATGCATCATCATCGTCGATTGTCGCCACGATAAAACTCGTGGCTGCCGATGGGAACTGGGCCGATAGATCCGCCGTCTGTAATGCGGAATTGTTGTCGAACCGGACGACCGGCTGCCCGTTGAGAACGCCTGTCTTGTAGATGGGTGTGCCGGCAGATGCGGTGGCATTGTTGGCCGGAAAGGACCCGGACACATCGGGCCAGGTATTCACCGTATTGCCGTCGCCCAAGCCCGTAATCTGCGACGCGTCCAAGTGCAGCGTCAGGCCAGAGGTGATGGGTGGTGCGGCGCTGGCGGGTGACACCCCGAAATACATCGCCGCACCCAGCGTCAGAACGAGGACGAGGTGCTTGAGGGCGTCTCGTATCAGAGGATTTGGATTCAGTGTTTTCATTGCGATTTTGATCGGTTGGGACTCATCCGAAAAGTTGGTTTGTTGGGCGGACTCCGAATTTTTTGGGGAGATCTTTGAGACGGGAACTCTACGCAATATGGGCTGCAGGGAAACCGTGGATGTGATCTTTAGGGCTCTGTGACTTTCTGCGGGGGCCGTTGATACGAGCGATCCAGTCTCAGCGACCCGGTTTTCTCCGAAGCGATCCATGTTCTCCGGGAAGCCGGGCATGACGCGTTTTTCACCCGCAGCTCGCTGGTGGATCTGGGAATGAACGTCAGGCGGATGGCCGGTTTGACGGGGAAGACCGAAGCCGACAGCGTTGATCGTGGACGAGTTGAAGATGTTTGTAGCGACGCAGCAGTTTCTCGTAATGAAAAAGCTGACCGTTCCGGGGGATGTTTCACTAGTCAGCATGGAGTCGGATCCGGCCTTTGATTGGTGCCATCCCACCATCGCGTCTATTCACTGGGCCCACCGGCCTGTCATGCGGCGTGTCGTTGGCTGGGCCAACAACGTCGCCAGCGGGAAAATCGACCGGCGCGAGACACACACCCTGGCGGAGTTCATCGACGGAGGGTCGATCGGGCCGGCGAAACGATGAATCTCCCAGAGTCAGATGACGGTGACGGCTTCCAGCTCATCTCGCCCCCAACGGCACGCCCCCCGTCTCCCAACACGCACTCTCCCAAGACGTCTTCATTAACGCACCTCCTAGCATCCCTTAGGGCTGCTGGATTGTAGCCGGTGGTCGAGCGATGCCACGAGCGATACCACCGGAAAACGCACCAAATGAAATCGCGCCGCGGAGGGGTGCCAACCCCTCTCCCCTCCACCCCCATCCCACAGGGACGTCCAGTTAGGCGCAACGCGATACCCGGGGTCACCGCACCCACATCACCACAACCCCGTACGGGATTACCCCTCTCCCAACACGCCTCCTCCGAACCACCCAGCCGAAGCCCCGCGCCCCGCCACCGCCTCAACCTCAATCGCTCGTCCATGCGGTCATGGCATTCGGTTCAGGAACTTGATATAGAAAAACCAGGAGACGCCAAAGACTGCCAGCACGCCCAATGACACATTCACGCGACGCGACGAGTTTGCTCTGTAGCCCAGAATCACTGCCCATAGCAACACCAGCCCAGAAGCAATCGCGACATAAAATGCCATGCGCCACATGACATTCACCGGACGAACCCACATCATCGGAAACGCCGAGACACCCAGGACCAGTGCGACCGCACTTCCCACGGATCCAATCGCTGTCATGCGCCAGTTCTTCATTTCTTTGGCCGAACGTCAGCCGTCCTCATTTCCATTCCGAATCCTGCACCATCACCTCAGGCCGCGGCAGCATGACATTCGTTGCACACGACTTTGTTCGCCTCATCAACGACACCCTCTCTGCTCAGAACCAACCGCTTGCCGCATGCCGAGCATTCGCTACCCGCGATATTGGGTGGCCGAGGCGGCTCTTCAACGCGCACCGGCTGCATCGGTAGCTTGGAGGGACGAAAGAGGAGGACGAGTCCGTAAGCGATGCTCCCATACGGAATCAACGCCAGCAACAGACTCCAGGCCGTGATTCCCGCATCCCGCACTCTCGGCAGGTAGACGAAGAACACCGCATACACGCCCACAATAAGCCCAGCGATGCCCAGCAACAGCGCATCCCCGAAGAGCTCAGTCTCAGCAGCGGCGACTGCCCAAAGCATGACAGCGTTGGCCGGAATCGCACGAACGACGTAACCCAATCGTCCGAGCTTTTTAGGAAAAACAAACTCCATCATTCGTTTGGTCTGTAATTGAGTAACTCGGGAGCCTCACCGATCGGAAGAAATCCCGATGGCCGCTTCGGGCCATAACGGCATTCGGCAGAGCACAGGCATCCTCCCTTCGACTCCTTGTTTCCGGTGTCTCTTAACATACCCGTCCGCACCACGCAAGGTGTTCCGCACAGTCCGGATCACGTGCCACGGACGGGGCCAACCGCCCGCGCCCTCACAGGCCGCGAACAAACGCCGCAAGGTCGGCGATCTGCTGATCGGTCAAGCCTGCGGCCAGCGGCGGCATGACACTGTGACCATTGCGGAAGCGAGCAGTGTGGGCGCGGAGTAGGTTAACCTCTTGCGTCGCGCCACCCATCATCTGGATGGCCACGCGGTTGCCCCTGCGGGATTTGAGAAAGCCCTCGAGTTCCGTCCCGTCCCTCATGCGAATGTGGAACGGGCGGAACACATTCTCCACGGCGGCTTCCGGTTCGACCATGGCGAGAAGGAGCGCGGGAAGGTCTCGCTTGCTGCTGCCGTCGAGCGGCGGGGCGAACCCGATGCCTTTGCCGGCGGCGGAGTGACAGGTCAGGCACAGGCTGGTGAACAGCGGCTCGCCGGTGGCTTTGTCACCCGTCAGTTTCTCCACGTCGGCGATGCGTCTGGCACTTTCGTCAGTCCGAACTCTGCGCCGATGATTCACCTCCTGCTGCACCTCGCCGAGACGACCGTGCTGCGGGACGCGGTCGCCGAGTTCGTCCGCCAGTCGAGGCAGAGTCGCGGTATCCTGGGCGAGCAGCGCGGGGAAGAAATTGTTCAGGGCAAAATGGGTGCCAATCTCAGTCGAGGCGAACTCGTTGAGCGCCGCAGTCTTCATCTCTGCGGCAATCTCCCCGGACCACGCGCGCAGTGCCGCCTCAACTTTCGGCTTCTCGTGCTGGTCGGCGGATTGGAACCATCCGATCCACGCCGCGGCGCGCGCAGCCGGACCCGTGGATTCGCCCCGCTCCATCATGTCCAGATAGAAATCCTTGTCGCGGATGCCGGCGCTCACGGCCGCGCGGACCGTGGGCAGCAGCAGTGCAGGTCGGCCCTCCACAATCGCACGTGCGGACCTCACAAACTCCGCACTTTCCGCCTCCGTGCAGGCGCTTGCGGCAAGATCGAGTGCGGCAGGCCACGCGGCGGCGTCTTTGCCCGCCATGACCTGCAACGCGAGCGGACCCGCGAAGCGGCGCAGGGCGATCGGCGTCAGGGTCTCGGAGTTCAGTAGTTCGTCGATGAGGGAAGACGGATGTCCGGACTTCGCCGCATACTCGCGCAGCAGGGCGGCGGCTTTCTCCGACGTCTCCACGCAGGCAAGCGCTGCGGAACGCAGGAAGGCGATGTCCAGATCCGCTAGCGTGACGGTGCCATTCTCGAATCGTTTGGCATAACCGGTGCGCTCGACCATCACCCGCGCCTGCGCCGGGATGCGCGCGAGAAGTCCGGGAGCCTCCGCGAGCTGCTCCACGCCGTCTGTCTGCCGCTCCATCGCCCTGCCGATCCATGCATTCAGAAACGCCTGCGGATAAACTGCCCATGGCACTGTCTCCCCCTGCACGCCTTTGATCCTCTCGGCGGGCACATCGCTCAGCCAGCGCAGTGCGGTGGCTAACTCCACCGGGCCGATGTCCTTGGCATCGTGCAGCCAGCGCGCGAATTCCGTCTTCAGCCGCAGTGAGGATTGCTGCCCGATCACCGCCTGAAACATCCTCGACTCCTCGCGGGTGGGCTGAATCGTGCGCAGCGACCGTACCAGTTCAGTGCCCAGTTCCTCGCTGGTGGGACGCAGATGATTCGGATCAGTGCCGGACCTCTGCTGCAGCACTTCCAGCCAGAGCGCGTTATCGAAATGCCGGAACTCCGCCAGGCACCACAGCGCGTGAATGCGCACATCGTCCGGCTGTTTGTCATTCCGCAGCAGATCCTTGAGCGCGGGAATCAGCCCGGTGGCGTTCCGCTCCACAATCTGCCGCCACGCCGAACGCATTTCCCACGTATTGGGCGACTGCAGATGCCGCACCAGTTCCGTGTCGCGCGCATGCAGCACATTCGGCACCTCGCGTTTGGTCTGCGTGGCATGCCGCACCCGCCAGATGCGCCCGCTCACTTTGTCGCGCGCCGGATGATCACGCGGCACTTCATTGTGCGAAATCACCGGGTTGTACCAGTCCACGATGTAGAGACACCCGTCCGGCCCGAAGGCAATATGCACCGGACGGAACCGCCGGTCCTTGCACGTCAGGAGATCCGGCCCCCGGGTCACCTTCCAGCCGCCTTCTGCATTTGACTCAGCCGTCACGGAATTGATCGCACCAGTCACTGCATTTGCGATGAGCATGCGCGCCTGCCAATCCGGCGGAAAGCCATCTGCGCGGTCCTCGCTTTGCGCCAGCCCTGACAATCCGGTGCTGCCCAGATCCACCTCGCCCACACCCGGCTGCCACGGCATATCCTTCATGTATGGCTGTTCGTTCCAGCCGTGATAGTGCGCGCCTTCCTCAAAGGGCGCGACGCAGTGATCGAAGCAGTTGGCTTCCTGCACCCACATGGTTCCGTTGCGCTTCAGCAGCACACCCCACGTGTTGTTCAGGCCCGCCCCGATGATCCGGAACTCCGAACCGTCCGGCCGGAACGCCGCGAATTTACCGTAGTTGAAAGCCACGGTGTTTCCACCCGCATCGGTGATCCCGCCGCTGTCCAGCACGCCCTGCGTGGTAAAGATCGAACCGTCCGGCAGCCACATCAGTTGATGCGCCATCGTGTGCGAATCCTGAATACCGAAACCCCGCAACAGCACCTTGCGCTCGTCCGCTTTACCATCGGCATCCGTGTCGCGCAGCATCAGCATCTCCGGACCGTGCGCCACGATGACCCCGTCCTTGTAAGGCAGCACACCCATCGGCATCACCAGCCCGTCCGCGAACACCCGTGGCGTGTGCGGCCCGGACTTCAATGGATCGTCAATCACCAGCACTTTGTCCCGGCCGCCCTCTTTCCATTTCTGCAGCGCCTCGTCGGCATGCTGCTTGTCATTCGTGTCCAGCGGATACTCCGATGCCGTCATCGTCCACAGCCGGCCCTTGGCATCGAAGTTCAGCGCCACCGGCTTCTCCGTCCCCTGCACCTCGCTGGTGACCAGTTCGATGCTGAAGCCCTCCGGCAGCACGAACTGCGCGCGCTGATCTTCCGGCGAGAGCTTCGGCGCATCCGCCGCATTGCCTTCCTTGAGCTGGGCATGGACCGGCGGCCCGGAACAAAGCAGGATGAGCACGGCAGTGATGGCAGAACGCATGTCACATAACTGCCTCACAGGTCAGCGCTCTCAACAGGCATTAATCCACGGATGACCGACGATGATCCAAAGACCGACCCTCACGGGGCGCCCCAATCCGGTAGAACCCGAGCGCCGCAGGTGCGGTGCGCGCTTTAAGAGCCGCTGGCGGTATTCTCAGGGGCAGGCTTTGGCCCATGCATGCAAGGATCGAGGGAAAGCCAGTGGATCGAAGTCCACCCGCCGGGGATGATGAGCTTCACAGTTTCCCGCGTGTGTAGCTTCCATCCACTGGGTAATGCCTACAGAGCATCCAGAACGCGCTGCGGTTTGTCGCACATTGCGTAACGCCACCGGCCGAACCGGCCCGTGTCGTTGACGGCTTCCACCCATTCTTCGGCTGCGGCCTTTTTCGCGAGAGCGGCATCATCCACTTTGCCTTTCGTTTCCAGAATGAGGTTCGTTCGGTCACTAAGACTGACCAGATAATCCGGACGGTAGCGGCGCAGGGTGCCGTCAAACTGATAGTAGATTTCAAATCCGAGATGATCGTTCTTCACCCACGCGAGGACCTTGTCGCTCTGCTCCAGGTGATACGCTTCACTCGCTTCCCATCCTGAATCCAGCACGACGACATTCACGATACTTTTTGTGGTCTTGAAGCATGGCCGTGTGGTGTGCCACGGCAGCATTTCGCCGGCCCGCCGGACCGGATGGCGGCTGTCCAGCACCGCCGCGATCCGCTGGGTGTTCGCGCATTGGATCTCCTTGTAGAGGTGGCGTACGATCCGGCTGAGATTCAGCGTGTAGATGACCCGCTGGCGCAGCGGATCCTGATAAAACAGGGGCGGATCCACCTGGACGAGCCCTGAATTCAGATACAGCTCCGTCAGTCCGACCAGTTGGCCGATCAGGGATTCCCGCGAGCCCTTCCACGAAGGGTTCAACTGATCAAACAGATCGCGCACCGCCTCAAACACGAGCCGCTGCCGGCGCAGCTTCCGCGCGAGTTCGTCCAGAGCCACATCGGTCACCTGATCGAGATTCGGTTTGCCGGCGACCATGGGTGCGAGTCCCGCCTGCTGCACGGTCTTGTAGGCATCCAGCACCAGCGGGCTCATCTTCTTCAGATTCACTTCCAGCCGAGGGTGGTATTCCCGGTCAATTCGGATGACATTCGGCCATGTGATGTCCAGCGCACTGCGTTCCCTGACTACCTCCACCCGTGTCGTCGGTTTCGGCGGGCGGGGTTTGATTTCACCCGGGTCCTCATGAGGGATGAACGTGAACGGCACCCCGAAGATATTTACATACTCAGGATCGAACTGGCCCTCGCTGTTCAGTTCGTAGCTTGTCCGGCGCAGTCCCCGGCCTACTACCTGTTCGCAGAGCAACTGGCTGGAAAACGCCCGCAGTCCCATAATGTGGGTCACTGTTTTCGCATCCCAGCCTTCCGAAAGCATGCCGACTGAAATCACATTCTGAATGCCCGCACCTTCCTTACCCGGCTGTCCCACGGTGTCCACGGTGCGGCGCAACAGTTCCGCCTGCTGCTTCTTTGTCAGCTTGGGAGCGGACTTCTCTTCATCGCCGTCGCCAGCCTGAATCTCATCCGGCACCTCGCCTTCCTCCGATGCCTCGGCCTCCCTCAGCACTTTGGAATCAATGTGCAGCGTCCGGTCGGCATCGCAGAGTTCCTCGATTAGGATCTTTTTTCGGTCGAAGGAAAACTTGATGCGGGCGGCGGTCTCCGTGCGGTTGGCTACTGTGATCATGACCGGTGGTGTCTGCGCCCCGGCCTCCTCCCATGCCCTCTTCGTTTCCAGCCAATCTTTGCCGAGCAGGTAATACGCGTTCGTCACGAGCCCGGGCAGCGGTTCGTGAGGCTCGGCGGAACGGATAATGTCCGGATTCACCTCCGGGTCGGAATAGATATGAAACAGGCGGCTCTTGTAGTCGGCGGCAAACTTCCCTGAGTCGTCCCTCACCACCACTCGCGGCGTCTTCACCAGGCCCGATTCGATCGCATCGTTCAGACCGAAATCACTGACGATCCAGCCAAAGAGCGACTCCTCGTAGGACTGCTTGCCGCTGGGCGCGAACGGAGTGGCCGAAAAATCGTAGCAGCGGAGGATCCCGCGGGCACGGTGAATGCGGTCAAGGCCGCCGACCCACACGGTGGCCTCTGCGAACAGTTCCTTGTCTTCACGCCGGCCTTTGAACTCCGCCGGGATGCGCCACGCATGGTGGGCTTCGTCATTCAGCACTAGGAGATTACGTTGCTGAGCCAGCTCTCCGAGCACTTCGCGGCAGTAGGCTTCGTCGCTCTTGGCGCCTCGCTTGTCCACACTGCGGCGCTTTGCCAACTTCTCCGGGCTGTCCCATGCCAGCGACTGCCAATTGCGGATCAGCACCTTCCCCTGCCGCAGCATTTCCATGAGCGGACCAGGCACGATCTGGAAAAGCTCATAGTAATTCCCCTCCGCGTCCGGCACCAACACCTCAAGGCGCGACCGAACGGTAATTCCCGGAGCCATGATGAGCGCGTGTCTGGCAAACCGTCCATCCTGCGGATAACTCGCCCGATTCAGGAACTGCCACGCCAGCACCATGGCCATCACCAGTGTCTTGCCGGTTCCCGTGGCCATCTTGCAGCACAGCCGCGCCCAGTCGCCTCCGTCGGATGGAATCGCAATGCCCACACGCTCCGCGGGATCGGACTCCAGCAGCCAGATCAAAGTCTCCACCGCCTCCAATTGACAGAAGAAAAACCTCCGGCCGTCGCGTGTCACCGGATCATTCCAGTGCTCCAGCAGGCGCCGTGTCATGCCGGTCACGCCGGGCCACCCCGCTTGCCGCCATGCCTGCACCCGAGGTCGGATCCGGTTCACCAGCCCGATCTCCCGGAACTGACCGGGATCTTCAAACCCCATCGCCCCCGGCGTCGCCATCACATAGCCGGACTTCCTCCGGCCTTCCTCGATCCGAAAACTCAGCGTCTCGCGCACAAACTCCCAATACCGCTGCGGTTCGGCAAACGGCGAGTTGAGAATGAGATGAGAGGGCTTCTCGGTCATTACAGATTGGTGTTGGCGGTGCGGGAGTTACAGAACTCGGGGGTTGTTCCAGCATGGTGGCTCGCACATTTTTTCAGTTTTCGGGCATGGTTGGTGATATGCACGTCGTTGTTTGAGACCAGCAGCGTGTCGCTCTGGCAGGCCACATACATGATCACCTTGTCGCTCTGCTCGGTGTGGCCCGGCACACGCTGATCGATGCAGTTCATCAGGCCGTCACCCTGGTTCACCTGGATGATCTTTTTGGGCAGCAACTCAAGTAGTCCGCGCAGCAGATTTTGGAAATTTCCCAACTCTCGATGGGTTCTGTAATGGGCCAGTCGGTGCAGCATCTCATTCTCCATTCGGCCGCCATGGTCCCGGCATAGCGTACGCCTCTGAGCAAGCACTTTCCCAAGCAACTCGGTGACATGTCCGTCGGCATTCATTCCCTGCGGTTCCGTGCGGAAGAGATGCTCGACCACATTGGTGTCGAGAGTGATGGCATCAGCCCGCATGATCTGCTCCGGTTACTGCCGGCCGCGGCAGTGCGTTGAATTCAAGGGCCTCGAAAAGATCCGCACCGAAAAACTCCATAGGCAGGTGTCCGTCCAATTCACCGTCGGGCTTAACCGGCATGTTTGTCACTGTTGTTACGCCTTTCTCCACGTGGACATAGGCTACCCCAACGTCCTCCGCCGGAAGCTCACCCGAGCGGACGAGCCGCCTCAGCCGCAGCAGGATATTGCTGCTGTGTGTTTCAATAATCGACGGCACCCTCCTTTTCTTCCACAGTTCTGCAAAGAACGAGCCCAGTTCCAGTTGTGCGGTGGGATGCAACTGCGCTTCCGGTTGTTCCACCGTCAGCAGTTCTCCCTCATTCATGATCGCCCCCTGAACGAATACGGGCAGAGCCTGGCTGACACCAAATCCGAAATCACTCAGCCGGTGACTCGCCCGTGTTTCGATGTTCCTGCCCTCGGGACGCATGAGAAGCCCGTCCCCGGCGCGGGCCACTTTGATGTCCTCGATGCCAAGGACGGACAGGGCATGACGCAGTATGAAGTCGAGCTGGCCAGGCGCCTTGCGGCCACCATCCGTGAGAATCCCCACAAGGTGCTGCATCGCGTGTTCCCCTTCGTGCCCTGCCTCACCAGCCGGAGGCATCCGCAGGTCGATCACACCCCTGGACTCCCGGCGCAGCGCCGACAAGTGACGCATCTTCTCCAGCACGTTGCGTGCTGGTTCCAGAAAGCGCAAGTCATCCGCCATGGCCGTAAGCAGATCAGGCGATTCGGCTCTCCGGGGTTTGAGAAGGCTACTTCCTTTCAGATTCCGGATCGTATTGCTGAAGAGCCTGCGCCGGTCCCGATTCTCCACCAGAATCTCCTGAAGCCCGAAAGCCAAGTCGGTCTGATACATGACATCTCCGGTTACCCGGAATCTGGCCATGGGTGTTCCGTCGTAAGCCACCGTTTTCCCGTCCTTCTCCGATTCGCCGGTCAGGGAGTTCCCCCTCTCAACTCTAACATTGAAAGTGAATTCCCTAAGCTGGGCTTCCAGTTCCAAAATGAAGCGATGTTTACGGGCGCGAGCGGCTTTGTTCCGCATGTCATTCCACGCGCCCAACTCCACGTGAGGGCCGTTCACCGTCAAAAATTCCCGCTCGTTGTCCCCCTCAACGCTCTGCCGCGCCATCTGCAGCCATTTCAGCAGCGATGATTTTCCCGAACTATTTCTGCCGATCAGCACAGTGATCGGCCGGAACTCGAAGCGCACGCGCTTCGAGAATGCCCTGAAGTTTTCGAGTTCCAGTGCTTTAAGCATAACTCAGTCCTCCCATTTCACGACATTCACAATCTTCAAACTCTCGATCCCGCGGTCATCCACGATCTTGACGGCCACGCGGCGGTGTTTGCCGAGTTCGAAGGGGACGCTGAGGGTGCCGCGGTAGGCTTCGATCATGACGTCGTCGATCTCTGCTTTCAGGTTTTTGGCGAGACGGGCCCAGCCATCCTTTTCGCCGGCCATGGGGAAGAAGACCTGGCGGGGGAAGAGGCTGCGGCCGTCATAGTCGGTATCCAGCATCCAGAGGGCGATGCGGTCGGGGCCGCCGCTTTCGATCTCGCCGGTCTTGGGGTTGAAGTAGTCGAAGCCCAGCACCTCGCATTCCCAGAGTCCGGCGTCGTCGCCTTTGGTGATCTGGCGCAGGTGGACTTCCGGCTGGCCCATCATCCAGAAGCTCTCGTTGCTGGCACGCTTCTTTTTGAGGTCATCCGTGAGCATGTCCGCGTTCATCTGGACCTTCAGCAGGGTCACGCCCGGCCAGCGCGTTTCGTCGATGTCCTTGGCGGCTTCCGGGTCGAACTGAAAGGCGGCGAAGACGACAATTGTCGGCTTCGGCACAAGATGGCGCGCTTCTTCGAGAGCCTGTTCCACCTGACGCTGCTCCAGCGGCGCATGGGCCGGGCCGAAGCTGATCACGGCACGCTTTCCGGCGTCGTCGTCCGTCTCGCGAATGCGGGCGCTGCCACGGTCGTCCGGGCGCGTCTCGGCCTCCGCATGAAGCCAGCGCGTGCCCGGCAGCGGCTCCACCCGGCTGAACATGAGATATTGGCCGCTCTTGCCGCGAATGCCCGTGCGCAGCAGTTCGCTCCGCCATTCCTCCTGCCGCAGCGTTTCGCCCTGGCGCGCCAGCCACGGGCCGGGCGCGGCGTCCACCGGCACGGCACCCGCTTCCGGTCCGTCCACCGGTGCCACCACCGGCGCCGGCACTGCCTCCACGGTGAACGGCCCGCACACCCGCGCCTTCCGGCTGTCTGTCAGCGGCTGATCGTAAAGCGTCTCCTCCGCCGCCGGTTCGTTGTTGGCGATGCTCTTCAGCGTCACATGCGGCACCTTCTTATAAACAAAACCACTGCCCACTCCCTCGTCAGGGTGCGCCAGTTGGTAATAGTCGAACACACTCGTCATCAGCCGCTGCTTCGCAAGCGTCAGCGCCACTCGAGAGGTGTCGCAGGTGATCCAGCGCCGACCCCACTGCTCCGCCACCACCGCTGTCGTGCCGCTTCCACACGTGATGTCCAGCACAAGGTCGCCAGGGTCCGTGGTCATCAGGAGGCAGCGCTGTACAATTTTGACGGTCGTTTGAACCACGTAGGTTCTGGCCTCGGCATAGCCGCCTGACGCAGTATCGCCCCAGAAATTGTTCAAGCGGAAGTATGGAAAGTCGTCAGCGAATCGCCTGTAACTGAGAGTTGTCCCGTAGGCCTCAAGGCGGCTCGCTTCAATTAGGCGCTGCAAGCCGTGCTTTGACGTCTTCCAACCACCTTTGCCGGGGGAATATTTCTTTCCCTCGAACAGAACCGGTTCGGAACTGTCGCCGGCAGAAGATGTCGAAGTTAGATTGTCTCGACGATACACCTTAGCCCCATGCGGGAGCTTCGACCAATCAGATCTTTCGTCGTCAGTCATCCTCCGATGTGTTCCATCCGAGAGTTTAAGGTAATCGTAGTTGACCCAGCCTTCCCCTCCACGTGGCATGAAGAGCTCCCGGTATTTCACATGCGGTTTAGATTTTGAATACCAAACCAAATAGTCATTCGTACTGGCCAAAACGAGGGTTCCGCCGGCAGGACTACCTGCGCCAGTTGTTTTTTTAACTGTGATTAGCGAGCAGAAATTCCCCGCCCCGAACACCTCATCCATGATCTCCCTGACATGGTGGACATTTTCGTCCGAGATCTGAACAAACACGCTGCCGCTTTCAGTGAGCAGTTCCCTCGCCAGCAGCAGCCTGTCGCGGAGGTAGCTCAGATACGAATGGAGACCGAGTTCCCACGTGTCCCGGAAGGCCTTGATCATTTCGGGCTCGGCGGTGAGGTCCTCGTCTTTGCCGTCCTTGACGTCGCGTTTGTTGACGAAGGGCTGGAAGTTGCTGCCGTAGCGGATGCCGTAGGGGGGATCGAAGTAGAGGCACTGGACCTTGCCGGCCATGCCCTCTTTTTCGATGAGGGAATTCATGACGAGGAGGGAATCGCCGGCGACGAGGCGATTGGTCCAGCCGTGGCGGTGCTGATAGAATTCAATCGCGTCCCTGAGGGGGGGATTGAATGCCGCGTCATTCCAGAGGGAAAGCTGCTCGTAGTTGCTGCCATTCTTCTTGCGGACGGCTTCGAGAATGGAGCGGGGATCAATTCGCTCGTGGACGTGGAGAGAGACGGTGGGGACCTCGAAGCTGGTGCGCTCCGTCTTTCCCGCCCACTGGAGCTGGGGATCGAGATGCGGGTCGTAGGCCCATGTCGTTGACCGCGCGGCATTGGAATCGCTGGCCGCATCCACCAGCCCCACAGGGGGATTGTTGACGCGGGATTCCGTATCGTGCGTGTATTGCACGATGGGTCGCTTGCCCCCTGCGGCGGAGGCGGGGCTGGTCGTCTTTTTCCGAGCTGGCATCGGGGGGGATGTTGGAGCGTGAAACGGGTTTGGCGAGCAAAGAGTTTATGCCGGGATGAAACGGTGAGGAAAGACCGCGGCTTGCCTGATGCGACGGGCTGGCTATAAAGCCGCCACCATGAACTCACCTGCCTCTCTGCTCGCTGCAGCCGTAGAACCTGAACTCAGCGCTCTGCGTAATCTGAATGACTCCGACCTGCTGGCCCGCGTCACTGGCTGGCTGGAGCAGGAAACCCCGGACGGGACCCGGTATTCCGGTGATTGGCGGGCCCGGCTGGAGACCATTCTGTCGGAACGGGTGCGGCCGGTGCTCCAAAAGATGGGGGACAAGGGGGCGGAACTATGGAACTACCTCTGCGATGCGGAGTCTGCATGGAACAAGGACCGCATCGCGGCCCTGGTGCTGGCGCTGGGAGTGGCGCTGGGCATTCAAAATCTGGATATGAGCACCGGTGTGGCAATCATCGTGCTGGCGATCAAGCTGAAGAGCGGCGGCGCCTCATGAATTGGGGCGAATGCGTGCCGCTCTTCACGCGCCGTCGCGGAATCCACATGCACTGCGACAAGGTGCAGCCCGCGCTGTATTTCCCTGGTTCCCGGGAAGAATTGACAGAGCGTCTCTCTCCGCAGCGAATGCAGGAGGCGCTGGCCGCAGCTGGTCCGGGAGCGACCCGCCGGGAGGTGTTTGCCCACCTGGATGATGATTCACGCGTCCTGCACGCGGTGATGCAGCATGAGATGGACCACCTAAGGCGACAGTTCAGCACCCCGGCAGGGCTGCTCCAGTGGGCCGGGCATTCGGTGCTGACCACTTGCGCCGTACAGTTGCTGGCGGAATTTCAGCGGCAGGGAATCCGGCCGGAACGCAGCCTCATGGGGACAGTGGCGAAGACGTGTGCGCCCTGTCCCGAATTCTCAGGCACAGTGGAGGTGATCCGGTTTCTCTCCAGTGCTGCCCCGCTGGAACGCGCAGCGGTGCAGGTGGAATGCGTCTCGCACTTCATGGCAGGTATGGACGGAGACTTTGGCGGGAAGGATGAAGCGCTGCAGCGCCACCTCGTGCTGTCTGAGGCCGGACTGCTGTTTCTGGATGCATGGGTAAGTGACCGCGCCAGCTACCAACTGAGCGCCGCCGGAATGGCCACCGAACAGAATCAGTGGGAAGAGGGTCCATGGGTGGGAGCGCGGCATCTGCTGGAGGGATTCGCCATTCAGGAGGAGGCGAGCCACCTCGCGCGGCTGGGGGGAGACGGTACACCTTATGCCAAACTGATTGTGGAGCAGATCGAATATCGCCTGCTGCTGGGAGCGTGGCACAGGAAGTTTCCGAGCCTTGAACATAGCCGTTCAGGCAATCTGAGGAAGGATGATCTGATGCTGGAGACGTGGCGGATTCTCCCGGTGGAAGCCTATGCCGCTGCCGATCTGGCGCTGTGGGTGCCCTTCGGACCGGAAGGCCTGAAGACACAGGGCCAGCCCCTGCAGTGGCTCGACGTGCAGCCGGGCTGGAGGTTCTCAGCAGCGATGGCGGTTCTCGAAAACATGGGGGGCCGCCATACCGGTCTGGACAGTCCCGACAGGGAGCAGGTCTTCGAGAAGACGCAGGCCGACATTTGCAAGGCACTGGACTGGACGCCGCCACGTGAACTCGCTGCGGAGTGGCGCAATTACTTTGCCACCGGCGTATGGCACGAGCGGGGGCTTTTTCTCGGGAATGAGCATGCCTTCGCGCCGAAGGTGGCGGCAATGGTCCTTGAGAAGCGGGAGGTTTCGCCATTCGACGTCGTGCTGAACAATTTGCCGTGGGCCACGATGCCGGATCTGCGCTTTCCGCTTTGGGTCACCGACGAACCAGACGGGCGGCAGGTGAACCGCACGCAGGACACCCCGGCGGCCCACGCCGCCTATGCCTCAACTCTTCAGTCGCTGGCGCTCCAGCGGCTGCTTTTTCCATCCGCTCATGGCACCGCGTTTGATGCGCTCGTCGTGGAACAGCAGCGGGAGGCGATAGGCCTATTCGCCGCAGAAATGGAAGCTGCCGGGGAAGGTTTGCTGCCCGCAGAGATCGCAGACATTCTCCGGGAAATCACCGGGGTGAACAGCTTCTGAGCCGCGACATTGCACACAGGCAATGGCATTGCAGCCCATGTCCACGGTCCTCCCGCCCCGATCCGGCACTCTCAACAGGCAGAATGACAGACCCAGCGCTTCGCTCGTCCTGACAAACGGCGGCCGCGGCGCGCGGCTTCTACCGGGTCGCGGTGTCCCCGTGAGCGTCGTTCCGTGGAACTGGGCTCGACGGTGGTAGCCGCGGCGCTCGCGGCGGAACCTGTGATCTCAAGGTGGCGTTATCGGCAGGATGTTGAGTCATCCGTGCCTTGGGCGAAACGCAAAATGACGCAAACACCGCCACCGTGCCGTCACAGCTTCTTGAGCATAATGTCCTTAAACTGCACCGTCATGGGCTCCCCCGAGCGGAGCTGCAGGCCGAGACTGCCTTTAAGATCGAAGTGCCCGGTTTCGTTATCGGTGAGTTCGGAGCACTTCACACCGTTAATGCTCAGAGTGATCGTGTGACCTTTTGCGAGGATATGATATTCGTTCCACTCTCCGGCTTTCAGGGAGGCAGTCTGGCCGAGATCAGTGGCGGTGCGCCGACCGTCGGCATCAATGACCGTCTTCTTGCCGTTGGAGGTGAGCAATTCTTCACCTTTGCGCGCGTGCAGTTCATCGCAAACGCCGCCGAGATAGCCGCCGCTCTCATAAATGTCAGCCTGATAACCGACGGCGAGTCCGTCCTCGCGGAACACACTTCGGAACTGCACGCCGGAGTTGCAGCCGTTGCCTGAGACGCGGAACTTGAGCTTCAGTTCGAAGTCCGCCAGATCTCCGCCCTGCCACACCATGAACTGATTCGTCTTGCACGGATTCTCCGCCGTGGACTGCCCAGTGATGGCTCCGTCGCGGACGGACCAATAGCTCCCGTCACGCGCCTTCCAGCCCTCCAGCGATTTGCCGCCAAAAATCGCCTGGAATTCCGCCTCTCCATCTGCGGCTGGCACTGCGAGCGGCTTGCTTTCAAATGCCTTCCACGGGACGACCTCGCCACCTGTTGACTTATCCAGTGCCACCTGCAGGTCGCCGACCGTCCAGCCCGGATTGGTTCCTGACAGATTCGCCAGCATCCCCGCCGCAGTGGGCACGGGCGATTCAAGGCCCTTTTCGGGAATTTCCAGACCGGCTGTCCACGCGATGCCATTGAGCGCAAGGCGGCGGACGTCACTGCGAGCCCACGACCAGTGAAAGTGACCGCCGGTAAAACCAAACGCCCGGCCACCCTGGGGCCGGGTGTAAGCCCACGCCACCGCTTGCGGCTCCTTCCGCTCGATCACGCTAACACGCACAGCGCTGTTCCCTTCAAAGGCGTGTTCTCCGGACGGCTCCAGCAGGTCTGCCGGAGGCAGGGCCGTCAGCAGTCGATTCACCCCCGGCTCAGTGGCGAAGTTGAGATGAAAGTAGCACTCGTCATGGAGCCGGAAAGGATTGACTCCATGCAGCACCGGGTGCGGCTTGCCTGCGGCGGAGAAATCACCCGTCCAGATGCGGCTGACAGAATGCCTTGCCTCGAACCCCGCTCCCACAAGCGTGCGCCACAGCGGGGAATGCTCTTCGGCAATACCTGTTGCCCAATGCAGCACCGTCACGCCTTTTCCCTCGTTGAGAAATGCCTCCAGTTCCGGCAGCTTCGCATTCACCGGGTGAAACTGATGCCCATCCGCATAGATCACGAGCACGCGGGCAGCCGCCAGCTTCTCCACCGATGGAAACTCCCTCACAACCTCCGTAGTCACCTCGGGCTTCGCCGCCCGGAGCGAATCAGCCAGTAGCACTGATCCCGCGTAGTGCTTGTGCTGACCCCATGCATGCGTGTCGGGACCAGCGAGGAATATGATGTCCGCTGCACCAGCACGGGCAGAGCCCGACACAAGCACAGCAGCCAGAAGGACGTGTTTCATAATTGATTGGTAATCCTCCGTTCGTTCCTGTCTTGTAATCATGTTGGAAAAAATCTGGATCGCGGACAGCGCGGATACGTTTTGGGAAAGCCAGCATTCTAACGCAACCAATCCGCGTCATCCGCGGCTATTTCGTCACTCTGCCGCGAACGAACATTCTAGTCACGCCAGGCTGAGCCGGAACGGAAACTATAAACCGCTCCAGGGTTCCGGCGATGGATGTGCGACTGAGTACGGTCGTGCTGGCGGGTTGCCAGGTGGCTGGGGCAAGGTCGGAGGAGACTTCCAGCGTGAGGGACGTCTGTGCGGCAGTATCGCGCTCCATCGTCACGATGAGGCCGCCATTGCCATTGACGACGACGGAAGGCGGCGCGCCGGTGCCTAGGGCGAAGTTAACCAGGTCCGCTAGGCCATCGTTGTTGGTGTCTGCGTCAGCAGCGCCGGTGAAGGCGGTGCCGTCGGTCGCGCCGGGGTTGCCGTTGGCGGCAAAGCTGGCACGCCAACTCAGCGGGTCGGCGTGATCGGGATTCGTCTGCGGCGCGATGAGCACGAGCGACGGGCCAGTGCCGTCGGCGGCGGCGGGCCAGAGGCCGGTGTCGTCGTAAGTGAACGACTTGATGACCGCGCCGTCGGCGGCGAGGAGCGTGATGCGCTCGCCGCCGTTGCTGAACTGATTCCCCGCCGGGTCGGTGGAGATGAAATACTGCGGCGCGGTTGCAGTGCCGGGATGGCGCAGCGCGAACGCCGCGGTGCGGCGAGGGAGCACGAGGCGGGCTCCCGGTGCGATTTGCGTGCCGGCAGCGAAGCTGTAAGTAATGCCGGCACCGAACCGCACGCCGGTGAGGTCCACGGTTTGTGCGGCGTGAATGTTCTGCAGTTCGATGAATTCAAAGTCGTCCGAAGCGAAGCCTGCAGTGATCTCCGCGGCTCCGGGATCGGCGGGATGGTAATGGAGTTCGCTCACCACGAGGTTCTCTGCGCTGGCGGGCACCACGCCGCCGGTGCCGGTAATGGTGATAATGTCCGTGCCGCGCTCACGGAACCGCTGATCCTTGCCCGCAAGGGTTATGACGTTAGTCCCGGGCGTGACGGGGAGGCTGATGCTCCAGGTGTCTGCACCAGTCCATGTCACCGGCAGCGGATCGGCGACTCCGTTGCGGTAGATGCTGTAGACATCCACCCAAGCGCGGCCCGTCAGTGTCACTTTGCTGTCCGGCGTGCTGAAGTCCGCACCTCCGTTGCTGGTGATCTCAAACGGAACGGCGGCGGGCATTTGCGTGAGGGCGAAATTCCCGCGGCTCTGCACGTAGCCCGAATAGCCGGCGAGACTGGTTCCGACCGCAGAACCCAGATGCGTGGCCCATGTATCAAGGTAGCTGGAGTTCGCCGTCGTGGCGACGATGTCGAGGATGTGGGAATCGAAGAGGCGCTTCCATTTCGGAACAGTGAAGAGCCGCTGGATCGCCTGCGCCTGGCCTGCCTGGTTTGTGGTCGGAATGAGCGAGGCATTCGATGACAGCAGGAACGCGCGGTCGAGGTCCCAGGGGAGGGCGATGAACTTGCCGTCGGTTGGACGCTCGTAGATCCGCCAGTTGTGCTCGTAGAGGCGGCCATACTGGTCGTCGTTTCCGTAGAGCGACATGATCGCCCAGGTGCGCATGAACTGGTCCACATCAATGACCTGCTCTATCTCCGCCTCGAACGCTGCGCCGGCGAGCGCAAAGGCGCGGTTGAAACGCACCATGCCGGTGTAGTCGTCGCCGCGGCGCTTGCTGCGGATTTGCCAGCCCCAGCGGTACGCTTCCTTGTCGGCGCCGCGGTCGGCGAGGTCGTAAATGCCGCGCGTGTGGTTGTAGGGATTGTTCAGTTTGAGGCTTTCGGGATTACCGTCCACTGTACCGTTCGGCTGGTAGAGCAGTTCGTGGTTGAACAGCGTGCCTGTGCCGCTGCCTGGGAAGAGTGCGGTGACAAACTGCCGCGATGTGCGCGCGCCGTTCATCACAGCGATCCGGCTGTTCGACGGTCCCATAACCTTAATCACTTCATCAAAGTGGCTCCAGTAGCCGCCGCCGGCGCGGTTGAGCATGTGCTTCGCCAGCACCTCCCGCCATGCGTCGTTCCAGTCAATGTTGAAGCTCGCATGCAGGCCTCGGAACGGCTGGCCGTCATTGAACAGTACGTGATAGCCTGTGCCGGTGGAGGCGTACCGGCCACTGGCACTGGCGTGGAGGCGCATCTCCGCCTGGTAGTAAACCGTGCGCTCATCCTCGATGACCGTGCAGGGCATGAGGTCATTGCTCATGCGGTTTGTGTTCACGTAGAGCAGCGTGTTGTTCTCCGGGCTGATGACAATCCGCAGGTTCGTGCGCAGGCCAGTGTTGTCCGCCGCGTTGTCGTTCACTTTGTAGAAACATCCTCCGCCTGCAGCCGCAGCAGGAAAATCCGCGACGGCCCCCGCGCCATCCGTAGCGCGGATGTAGAACTGCACCGTGGCCGAGGCGACTGCGCCGGGCACCGTGCCCGACCATCTTCCATTCGCTCCAGCGGTCATCGCAACAGCGGCCCAGGCGGTGCTGTTCACGCGATAGAAGAGCTGCGCGGAGGCCACATTGTCAGGATCGCTCAGCGTCGCTGAGATCGTCACTGGTGCGCCCGCGGCGGGCACAACGGGCGAATGGTTGAGTGCGCTCGCAACCGGACCGGAATTGGCAACTGCGGTGCTGTTTTCAAGGCCCGGCGTACCCCACTGATTGCCGACATTCAGGAGCGTCGTCCGCTGGAGATAGTCGAAGTAGAGGCGCGTGTTCACCTGATTCGAACCGGCCAGCCATTTGGCGCGGAACGAGATGCGATATGTGCGGCCCGTGACCACGCTGCGTCCGGTGAAGAACGTGGTCTCGATGCGGTTGTGCTTGTCGTCCGTGTTGCCGGTCGCCACAACCTTGAGGCATTTGTTCGCCGTATCGTCGGGATCGGTCACCACCACGCTGCGGCCTTGTCCGTGATTGCCGATGCAGCGCCATTTGAGCGGAACGGCTCCGAGCGTGTCGGCCTGGAAGGTGCCGTTCTGAACGAACTCGATGTTTGTGCCCGCGGGGTCTTCGCGCACGCTCACGTCATCAAGGAGGATCTCGCCGGCATCCAGCATCCCTAGCAGGAAGTCGCGGAATGCGTCGTTGCCCAGATTGTTGTTTGTCGCGACATCAGTGTAGGTGATCGTCTGCCATCCGCCAAGTACCGCGGTGGTGCTCGCACTCCACGCTTCCGGCTGTGAGTCGTCCGCGCGGGCGTCGCGCAGTTCCACACTCGCGCCGCCCTGATCGGCGTACTTCGGCCAGCGGAGGCGCGTACCGTATGCCACTGCATCCACCGGATTGCCGCGGTTGTCTTCTAGCACAATGCGTTCGCCTTCATCGCTCAGCGATCCGCTCCACGGACCAGTGATGCTGCGGCCCGGATACTTTGCGAGCAGCGCAGCACTGTCGCGCGCCACCACGAGCAGCGCACCCGCATTCAGGGTCGTGCCGGACGGGAACGTGTAGCTCACGGCTTCGCTGAGACTCCATCCGCTCAGATCAACGGGCGATGCACCTGTGTTCTTCAGTTCGACCCACTGCTCGGGGCCATCGTCGAAGGCGTGATAGAAGATTTCGTTGATGGCGACCTCCGTATTGAGCGCGATGACATTCACTGCGCCGAACGTCGTCGTCGCGGGCTCCAGCCAGCGACCTAGTCCCGGCGTCTGGCGCGCGCGAGGGTTGCTGGCAACGCGCAGCGCATCCGTGAGCTGCGTGGGCGTGCGGAGAAGAAGCCGCGCGTTGTTCGCCGGGCGGAAGCCGAGCGCCGCCTCGTCGATGGCCAGCAGCGCGCCAGCGGCGAGCGAGCCAGTGAGCGCAAAGCTCGCAGCCGTCTCAGCCTCCGTGATCCGCCAACCCGTCAGGTCCACGGAAGTCGCGCCGAAGTTCGCCAGTTCGACCCGAAACTGCCCCGCCGCCGCCGCCGCGCCGCTCACTTCATTGAACGCGACCGCCGGAAGCGTCGCATTCCACGCGGCGGGCGGTACGGCAAAATTCGCAGCGCCCGGCGTGCCGTTCACCTGGAGACTCCACGCCCAGTTCGCCGCGCCGTTGCTCCACTGCGGATCAATCTTCGCGAGCGTGAAGCCCGAGCCATCCGGCCCGACCGGCCATGCACCATCGTCTCGGTAACTCACTTCGCTCATCACGCGGCGGCGGTTGAGGCCAGGATTGAAACTCCCCTGCTCCACCGAGGGCGGCACCGTGGTCTGCGTGAAGAAGCGGACGCCGTCGATCTGTCCCGTGAACCGACCCTCTAAGCCAGCCGTCACGCTGTTTGCCCCGATGCTGAACTGCGTCGGCGCACTGGGCGCGGTGCTGATGGAGACGCCGGCGTCCACACCATTCACGAAGAGCCGGCTCACGCCGTTCAGACGCAGAAAGCGCAGGCGCGTCCAGGTGTTCAAAGCCACGGATGGCCCCGCGGCGCTAACCGCCACGCCGTTGTGTATGATGGCCCACTTCCCGCCCAGTTCCACAATGCCGAAGCCGCCATTCGTCGTGGTTCCATTGCTCAGCACGAAGCTGAAACCGCCGCTGCCGAGCGCAGTGACCCGTGCCCAGCACTCCATGCCGATGTTGTTCGTGGCGGTGATCTGGCTGGCCGCCGAATAAGCGGAACTGCCGTCAAACTGGACGGACAAGGTGCTCCCGGTGGCCGCGGTGGAGGAATAGCGTGGCGCTCCGCTTCTTGTCAGCGGCCAGCCGCCATTGATTCCAGCCGTGGCAGCACTGCCTGCGGCATCGGCCGAGGCACCGGCGTCATCCTCGCCCAATCGCCATTCCGCGGTGGTGGTCTCGACCGTGACGCCACCCGTCGCGCGGGTCCCGAGAGCATTGCCATTGTTGTAAAGCCGCAGGGTCTCGCCCCCGTCCGAGAGGGTGCCAGTGAAAGGGCCAAGTGCGCCTGCGAACCCCGTGGCACTTTGCAGCGCTGCCGGATTGCGCGCCACCACCAGTCGGCTGCGGCGGGGGATCACTGTGCCCTCCGGGAATTCAAAATCAACACCACCATCCAGCCGCCACCCTGACATGTCCACATTGACCGAAAGCTGGTTGTGCAGTTCCACATACTCCAAATCCTGAACCTGACCGGCCGGGTGGTAATGGATCTCGCTGAAGCTGACCACGCTGTCGCCCGTCTCCGCGCAGACGGATGCGGCGAGCGCCAGCAGAAGGGCGGAGGGTAATTTCACGGAACGGCAATTCGGGAAGACTAATAAAAAAAATGCCGGGCCACCGAGGGACGGCGACCCGGCATCAAGGTGTTCAAACCAGCCGATCAGTTCCGGCGGCGGCGCAGCAGCACCAGACCAGCAACTCCGCCCAGCACAGCAGCGGAAGGCTCGGGGACTGTCAGATAGGCATTGTCAATGCGACCAATGAAGCCGCCCTCGAAGCCCGCGCCGCTGTTGTTGCGGTTTCCGGCAACGGAGAGTGCATCTTTGAAAGCACCACCTGCTGGGAAAAGCGTGGTGGTCGCCGAGGCCACGCCGTTCACATAGACAGTACCGACTCCCGCCACGCGTTCGTAGCGAACGGATTGCCAAGTGTTGAGAGAGGCAGCCAAACCGGTGTCGAAATTCCCCTGGCCGTTGCTATGCAGGTTCCAGGTGCCGCCGGCGTGATAGAGGAAGAGATTCCCGCCCGCGCCGTCGGCGCTGTTGTTGCTGCCCACAGTCATCCCAATGTGGAAGCTCGTACTCGCGGTTGGATAGGCGTCGAAGCCGAAGGTGAAGTTATTCAGGTCGAGACCGGCGAGGAAACCGCCTCCCGCTGCACCGTAAATCTGCGTGCCGGTGAATCTGGAGGCCAGCGTGCTGCTTCCGCCGGGCGTGCTGCTGGTGTAGGCACCTCCAGCACCCTGGAGATTCAGGCTCGCGCCGGGAGAACCCACGGTAGCAATTGCGAGGGCTGCACCGTCGGTGGCGCCGATGTCATTCTCGCCGAGCGAATAGTTCACGGCGCTGCTCCTCATAGCGAGCGCTCCGAGGAAGAATGCTGTCAGGATTGTTTTGTTCATTTATGTCAGTTATGGATGTGGTTGTGTCTTGCAGGACGGTCATGGGACCGGAAGAGTATCATGGGGCTGTCGCTTTGACCTGGAGGAAGCCCCGCGGGCGGACGCCTGTGGAGTCGCTGAGTCGGAAGGTGCGCCAGGTATAGCCGACGGGTGCAGCGGGCAGTCCAGTCGTCACAGCAGGGATGACCTCTGCAACTTCCAGATCGAATGTCTGCAGGTCAGCCGTGCCTCGCACCGAGTAAGTGATCCCGTCCCGTGATGCGGTAGCGGGTGCGCTACCCGTGAACACGGCATCTGCCCGGCAGGCGAAGGTCACGGCAGCGTAACTCGTCCCGATGATAGTCACGACCTGTTGCGTGGCACTGCCGCGGCTCCCTGCTGACTGCGGGTTTCCGCCGAGCGCGAACTCTTTGAGATTTGTGTCTCCGTCACCGTCCGGGTCTCCTGCAGCCCCATCGTTGCCCGCACTACTGGCAGGGCTCAGGCCATTCGCCGTTTCCCATTCGTCCAGCAGGCCGTCCGCGTCGGCATCCCCGCCGATCGCCTGCACCTTCACATTGTCGATGCGTCCGACAAAGCCACCCTCGAAACCCGCCCCGCTGTTGTTGCGGTTCCCGGCAATGGAAAGCGCCGACTTGAGCCCCCCGGCCGGGAATTGGATCGTCGCTCCTCCAGCCTGCACGCCGTTGATGTAGAGCTTTGCCTCTCCGGCGATCCGCTCGAATCTCAGTTTCTGCCATGCATTCATCTGCACCGAACCGGCTCCGCCGCTGATGATATTTCCAAGACCATTGCTGTGCACAAACCACTCTCCGCCGGCGTGGTAGATGAAGATATTCCCGCCAGTGCCGTCCGCACTCCGGTTGCTCCCAGCCGTCAGGGCAATGTGAAAACTCGTGCTGGCGGTGGGGAATGCATCACACTCAACAAAGAAGTTCTCCTGATTCAGCCCCGTGTAGAAGCCAGTCCGGGCATCTCCATAAATCTGGGTGCCGGTGAACGCTGCGCACAGTGTGCTCCCGCCTGCTGCCGCCGCATTGCTGTAAGTGCCGCCAGTTCCGGTCCGGGTTAGATTCCGTCCTTCGCTCTCGGAAGTGATCGCCAGCAGGGGGCTGCCGTTCGCCGCCCCGACGTCCAGCTCACCCAGCGGATAGTTCCGGTTCGGCGTGCTCGCGGGTTTGGAGGTCGCCAGAGCAGGATTCGATCCCGCCTCCTGCTCTGCCAGGTTGTCAAATCCGTCATTGTCCGGATCGGCGGAACCGGCGTGTTTCGCCAGGATCGCGGACACAGTTTCCGCCGGGGTTGCCCGGAAATAAAAGACCTCCCAGGCATCATTCAGGCCATCCGCATCGGTGTCCGGCCAGCTGTTGGCATCACCCGGCAACGTACCCGCGGTTTCCTCCTCCTCGTTGGTGGCACGGTCACCATCCGGATCTCCAGTGCCCGTCTGGGCGAGATTTCCGAAATTTGTCCTCTCCCATGTATCACTGAGACCATCCCCATCCACATCACCCGGCACAGAAGCTGCATTCCGGGGGTTGGAGCCTGCAGTGAACTCATCGAGATTGGAATGAGTATCCCCGTCCGGGTCACCCGCGGCCCCGTCCACCCCTGAGGCACTGTTGGGGTTCAGGCTGTTCGCAGTCTCCCACTGATTCGGCAGTCCGTCTCCGTCCGTGTCCTCGGCGCCGCTGATTCTTACATTGTCGATGCTGCCGATGAACCCGCCGTCCGCTGTGCCGTCTCCCTTTTTCGCCGCGCCGATGGAGAAATCATCCGATGGAGTGGGGAAATCGGGATCGCTCCCAACAAGTTCCCCGTTCACGTAAAGACTCGTCGCACCGCTCTGCCGGACCAGCTCGATGCGGTGCCAGGCACCGAGAGTGAAACTGCCGCCGCTGATCTGATCGCCCACCCCGCCGATGTGATAGCGCCAGTCCGTCCCCGTCGTGTAGATGAAGCTCGCCCCGCCCCCGTAGCGCCCCAGCGCCACCGCGATGTGAAAGCTCGATACCGCCGTGGGCTTCACGTCGAAGGAAAGCGTGAAATTGGACTGATCCACCGAGGTAAAAAATCCAGCTCCGCCTCCCGTGAAGTACTGGGAGCCGTCGAGTGCCGCGCACAGAGTGCTGCCGCCGGCGGGCACAGCACTGCTGTAGGTGCCTCCGCTGCCCGTGAGCGTCAGGTTGAGCAAAGGATCAGTCGCTTCCGCCGTCGTGGGATTCAACGGAGCGTCGTGCGCGGCACCCGCGTCACGCTCCCCCAGAGGGTAACTGAGCGCCCCCGGCGCCATAAGGGTTCCGCCGAGCAGTAGGAAAGGAATGAGTTTCATGGAGAAGGGAGGCAATCCGAGAAACCCCGGGATTGTCTGAGAAAGAGGGTTATCGCTTATGGACAGTAGCGCACCGGCGCAGGTCTTCCCATGGCTGAAATCCCACTGTTACCGCTTTTTTTGCAACTCCCGTCCCACCTACAGCGCCGCTGGAGCTAATCGCTTGGGGGTGCTCCCGATCCAGCGTTTGAAAGCGCGAGAGAAGTCCAGAAGATCCAAAAACCCACCTCCCGGGCGATGGAGTCCACAGTCTCCTGCGCGGTCTCGAGGAGAATCCTGGCGCGCTGCATCGTGATGTATATCAGGTGCTGCATGGGACTGCAACCCAGTTCCTTCCGACAGCGGCGACGGAGATATTCCACACTGCCGTGCACCTGCTCGCCCAGCGCCTCGACTGTTTCGTTGAGGCAGCCGACGCGAAAGGGCTAGGACCATGCGACTGCAGAATACTGCATGGACTTTATGGAAGAGGGCGTCCCTGGCAGCGGAGTCGCGGCTGTACTGACTGCGAACGATGAGGCGGAAGGCGTCCTCGTCAGGCATGAGAGCATGGAGAGATGATAGCGAGACGGGCGACGGCAGCAAGTGAAACTGCGGCGCTTCCACTTCACTCGGACACCCCGGACTCATCCCCACATCCCTCATTCCCTGAAACTCACGCTAGTCAATCCGGCCTCCCCACCGCATACTCGCGCTCCCTTTCCAACACACCTCCCTTCGTTCCAACCCATGAAACCCCGTCTCGCATTCCTCGCCGCCGCTTCCCTCGCCTCCCTCGCCTCCGCTGAAGAAGGTGCCACCGGCCATTACGCCCCAGGTTCCATGGCCTCGTTCATCGACGCCGTCCCAGCCAACGAATCCTTCCTCGCCCGCGTCAACCTCGTCTCCTACGACGGTGCGATCGGCCTCGATATCCCCATCCTCATGGCCGGCACCACCACCATCGGCGCAGAAAGCCAGATCCTCGGCTCCGGCCTCACCCTCCTCTGGCGCCCAGTCCTCGACTCCGGCGACAAATGGTCATGGGCCGCTTCCGCCACCATCCCATGGGTCTGGGTCGATGTCACCGCCGACGTCAATGTCCTCGGCCCTCGCGGCCGTCAGGTCCGTAAAGAGATCACCTCTTCCGCCAACGGACTCGGCGACATCATCTTCATGCCGCTCATGCTCAATTACAAAGCATCCGACGACTTCAGCATCAACTTCCGCCTCGCCGCCTACGCCCCCACCGGCGACTACGAACTCGGCCGCCCCGCCAACCCGGGCCGCAACTACTGGAGCTTCGAACCCACCCTCGGCTTCTTCTACTTCGGCAAAAAATCCGGCCTCGAAGCCTCCCTCTATACCGGCTATACCCTCAACTCCGAAAACCGCGACACCAACTACGACTCCGGCGACCAGTTCCACCTCGACGGCACCCTCGCCCAGCACTTCCCTCTAGCCGGCGGCCTCGTCGGCCTCGGAGCCAGCGGCTGCTGGTACCAGCAAGTCACCGGCGACTCGGGCTCCGGCGCACGTCTCGGCGACTTCAAAGGCAGCACCACCAGCCTCGGCCCCGCTATCTCATGGATCGGTAAACTCGGAAAGGCCGACCTCGTCGCTGAATTTAAATGGCTCCACGAATTCCAGGCCACCAATCGCATGGAAGGCGACTTCCTCTGGGGCAAGGTCGCCCTCAATTTCTGACCCGCGGCACCCGTCGGCAATCAGCCGCTAATTGCTCACCTTCCGATAAAGAAACGCATCGGACGTCACAAGGGCTGCCACCAGCGCTTTCATGCTGCCGTTGTTGTCGCGATAGGCACGATAAGCGGCTTGGAGAATCGGTGCGTCGTCGATCGTCTCGTTGCGTCCCATCCAGAATCGGAAGGCATGCCTCACAAAAACCTGTTTCACACGCTCACTGTTAGCGAGCCTCTGAATCATCTCCATCGGATCCTTGACTGGGCCGTCTAATGCAGGGTCGCCGCTGCGGACGATCTCGCCCGAGGTGTCCACCGGGTGCCCCCAGTTGTTGGATGGGTTGGTATCGAGGAGGACGCCAAGCTGGTTGTACTTCTCAAAGGGCAATCCGAGCGGGTCCATCTTCTGATGGCAGCGCCAGCATTCCTGCTCACGGGTCACACGCATCCGATGCCGCAGCGTGGATTCAGGCTCAACCGGCAGCTTGGCGTCCACCGTAACTGGAATGTCCGGCACCGCATCACCAAGAAGCCGCTCGCGAATCCACCGACCGCGTGAAATCGCATGGTTGTCCATCGCATCGGAATGAGCCACGAGCCAGACAGGATGCGTCAGGATTCCAAGGCGGTCCTTCGTGTCCACCGTGGTGATCGCCTTGAGCGCATCGGTGGCCGGCGGATGCCGTCCCCGGTCAAACTGAGACTGCCGGACGTAGATCGGCTCGGCCGGATTAGGGAACATGTGATGAAGCATGTTCCGGTCGTGGGCCTCCCGCTCCGCCCTCTCGATCATCAGCCTGTTGTCCTTGGTAGGCTCGATCTTCTCCGGCTTGATGAACTCCTCGAATCTCTTTCCCCTGTCCATGAAATAGGCGATGTCCGTCTTGAACAAAATGCCATCCCGAAAATTCGCGCCAGACGTGTATGGCTGGTAAATGACACGGTTGGTGGTCAGCAGCTCTTTTAGTACGTCTCGGTCCTCCCGCAGGATCAACTCAATGAGTCCATCAGTATTTGCGACCATGCTGTTCATCGCCGCATAGTACGTGTCGAAGTGGCCGCCATCCTTCTCAAGGGTCATCCTGTCTTTGCAGATGCCTGGCGCCCGGTCATAATCGAAATACTCGCGGAAGAACTGAAGGATGCGCGGCTTGCGGATCGCTTCGTCGTTGAGAATGCGCGTCACCTCACGCTGAACATCTTCGCGGCTCTTCAAACGGCCCTCACCAAGTGCCGTCCGGAGATGATCGTTCTCCGGGCGGATGTACGAAAAAGCCGCGTTGATCGCGAGGGCCAGCTCATCACCCTGCAGCATCACGCGACCATGCTCGTCGGGCGTCCCGCCTTCACAAAGCTCCGGCCGAAACAGGGCGTCGCGGTCCAGAAAGATCGGCACAAGTCCAAGGATCACACCGTCCTCCTTGCCCAGACCTTTGATCGATTGCTGAACCATGCCCAGATAGAGGGAGGCCTCCTCGTTACTGGGCGGGCGCAGGGTCAGCGATTCAAACAGAAAGCGAATGACCTCAGTCAGTCGCTCATCGCTCACACCCGGATCCCTCATTAACTCATACAACGGCGTCAGCGGGCGTTTGACCTGCTTGCTGTAGAAAATCACATTGAGACCCCGATACTCAGACGGAATCTTCTCGACGTCATCGGTAAACTGGTATGGTTCCGCCTCCGGACCATTGGCCATGAAACGCAGGACCTTCTCCGCAACGCCGGCAATCTGCAGCGCCTCGGAGCTGTTGACTGAATAAAGATAGGCGTAATTGCGCAACCCGTGGTCCCTGATCATCGAAAGGCTGGATTGAAACCCGCTCACACCCACACTGTAGGCATCCTCAAATGACGCGACATACTGATCCAGTCCGAAATACACCTTGGTCTCCCCTTCCAGATTCGACGGAATCTGATCACCGTGTGTCCACAAACCCGGGCGCTCCGGGTTGTACTTCCGCTTCAGGCAGATGAGATCGTTGAGTCGAACAAGCTGTTCCTGCGGGTGAATCCGCCAGATGCGCGCCGGCGTGGACGCGGGCTCAAGGTTTTCCAGCGTCGCGTTGAAAAGGAGATCGTGATCGAGATGGTTGCCTTTGCTAGGCCGCAGGTGGTCGGTGAACCCTCCCCTGTCCTTCATCGCCTTCGTCATTCCATCCGTAATCCAGTTGGAAAGCTCCAGACGCTCCCTCAGCTCAGGCTTCTCGGTCTCCTCTCTTGGCGGCATTTCCTTTAGTGCCACCTGCTCCCAGATGCGCCTCCACACCGCGGCATTCCCAGCGCTCACCTCAGTCAGGCCCTCCAGCGAAACCCCGCCCTTCTTCGTCTCCTCGTCATGACACTCCAAACAGTAACTCTCAAAGAATGGCTGCACCGTTCGCTTGAAGCCATCTGAAACCCCGGCGGATTCCTGCGCCTGGACCACAGGGGCAGCGAACGCGACCAGGACGGCCATCAATGCCGCGGGCCCCACCAATCGGACACCGATCATTCTAGGTCAGCAGTTCCTCGATCGGTCCCACCCTGCTGTGATGAAGATTGGCCATGTTCTTGTCCATGTTGAAACGATCCACCGGCGCACCCACTCCATGGAGGAAAGTGGCGTAGAGATCGTTGATCGGGCGCTCCTTGATGTTCGTGTACTGACCAGTCTTGAATCGTCCACCCGCATTCCCCAGCAGCACAAACGGCCACGTCGCACCCTCAGAATGCTGCTTCTCCGCGTTATTGCTCGAATAAACAATCAGAGTGTTGTCCATCATCGTGCCCGAACCCTCAGGAGTCGCCTCCAGCGCCTTCATGAGCCTGACCAGCATCCCGCAGTTGTACTGGCGGATCTTCGTCCAGATCTCATTGCCAGGCTGATCAATGTGACCCAACCCGTGCCCAGTTTCATTGATCCCCAGTCCTTTCCAGGAACCGAAGTACTCACCGCAACCGGAAGCAATCGTCAGAACATTCGTCAGATTCGCCTGAAGCGCCGCAATCCCGATGTCTAGCAGGGCATCATGCCAGTCAGTCTCGAACTTCGGATTGCTGTATCGTTCATCAAGCTTCGGAGCGAACTGTTTCAGCCGATCCGAGATCCCGGACAACTTCTCAGTCAATCCGTTCAGCTCCCGGAAACCGCTGACATATCTTCCGTAGCGCTCGCCGTCACCCATCGGCAATCCCTTGCCCTTCAGCCCGGCCGCACGCTCCACTTCAAGCATCATGTTGGCTCGCGCCTCGTAGTGCTGCCTGATCGCCCCCTCCGCAATGCTGCCAAAAAGCAGCTGGTAAAGCATCGTCGGATCGCAATGCATGAAGATCGGCTGGTTCGGCCCCGACGCCGAGAGCGTCGCAAGGGTCGGACGCGCCCGCATGCTGTCCAATGATTCCATGCCAATGCACAGCGGCGGCATGATGGTCTGCGGAAGCGCCCGGCTCAGCACATAGTCAATTGTCGCCGCCGACGGTGGAACCCCAGTCCCGCCACGATACGCCCCAAGCGCTCCAAAATAGGCACTGTGCCCCGGATTCGTATGCCGACCATGCAGCCCAGTAATGATATGCATCCTGTCCTTGTATGGCTCCAAAGCCTCCATGGGCTTCTCAAGCGTCAGGCCATCCAGCGCACAGCTCTCCTTGTTCAGGTCCTTCGGAATGCAGGTCAGCGGATCAAAGCCGTGGTTCTGCAGAAAGAAAATCACCCGCTTCGGACTGCCGGGCGTCTGAATCACCGGCATGTCCGCAGCCTGCACACTCCCGGGAAACAAGCCCGCCCCAAGCAGCGCCCCCGCTCCAGCCGCCGCTCCATGAAACATTTCTCTGCGCGTAATCATGATTGTATGGTCGTTAGTTGGTTCGCTGGGAAAATGATCTCGCTCTCGCCGCCCACACCGCGCGGCGCGAGGCTTTGAACGGGCGAAATCCAAAACGCTGAATCGCAAGCGTCGCACCCAGCGACAAACAAGATCCAGAACCAGCCGGTTCACCGGCGAGCGTTCCGTTCGTCATTCGAAGTTGGTCGTTCATCATTCACTCCCACTCGCTGCTTTTCATGCTGCCACCGTCATGGCTGCAATCTGAATCGCTTCGTCCAGCACGCACGTCAATTCCTTCGATGCATCGACTTCGACTTTCACTCCCCGGAACCAGGCAATCTTGCGGGCCATTTCAGGCCAATTCCCAGCTGCTTCCGGTCCCCCGTCATTCGTTCCCACCATGAAGAAATAGTCTGCTTCCGGTTCCACAAGTCGCCTTGAACAGTCGTCGGCCGCAACCGGACTCGATAAACGACCTCCCCGCCCAAAAGCGTGACGTGTGTCCAAATTGAGCCGCCGAAGAGTTAGCCTCGTGGGACAGAATCGCGCCGGTGTCACGGTTATAATCCATTCTAACTCAACGCGACCTCCAACGAGTTTCCTTGATCCGCGACCGCCTCTAAAGGGGCGGCACCCTCGTGTCCAGCAGCCTATGGGATGGCAGTGAATTCGTTTCATTGCTTGCTATCCAGAAACTGCATCAAGGTCGCTTCATCGATTGCCCCAGCCGCGCCGTGCCCTTCGCCCAGGACCTTGTAGTGAATGATCGAGCCATCGAGGTAACTGAAGACCTCAAGCTTGCCGACGGTTCTGCTGGGCTTCATCAACTTCCCGCCTTGGTATCCCATGGCTCTGGCCCAGAGGAAAACAGACTCCTCCGCGGCGACGAAGCCGAGCCTGCCGTTCTTCGCGGGAATCGGGGAGGGCCCACCCCGATACGGAACCAGGTGATCCTCGGTTCCCGAGATGCTCATGAGTCGCACCCCGGTCCGGGGTGTCGCGACGGCCTGATAGATGTTGTCGTCGCCCTTGGCTTTGAATTGCCGCCCATCGTGTTGCAGTTCGTTGAGCGGACTGACGGCGGTCACGTAGTTGCGGATGTTCGGCAATCGACTCTCGATAGCCAGTTGATTCGCCAGCGCCGCGCCATTCGAGTTGCCCATGATGGTGAAGTTATCCGGCTGGACGTTGTCACAGGCGGCTAGCTTTTCGACGATGGCTTCGATGAACTTGCGATCATCCGCCTTCGACCGCTCGCCCGAGATGTTCCAGCTTTTCAGATAGCCGTCCGGAAACACCATCACATAGCGCGTCGCCATCGTCGGATGCTGGTTCAGGAATCCGCTCATCGCGCCCTTGGCGCTTCCGCCGTTGCCATGCAGAAAGATCAGGACGGGCAGCTTCCGGTTGTCCGGATTCATTGGAACATTCACGTGGTAAGGGCGCGCCAAATCCTGCTCCTGCGACCACGTCTGCTTGATGAAATACTTTCCGGACAACAGCTTCGCCGCGGGTTCGGCGGCAGGCTTCGATGCGTCGGCTGCATGAAGTCGAGCGAGCGACGCGAGCAGCAGGGCGATGAGTGTGAGTGTAGTTTTCAATGGGATGATCATTTTGCAGCAGCGGCGTCTGGTCGGAGCACGCGGCGGATGGCGTCGAGCCGGGAGGTGTCCGGCTTGCCCTCTGGTGTCCACGTGGGGACGAGCCAGCCGCCTTCGTCTTGCTCGTTCCCCGCGTTCATCATAGCAGTTCCGATAGGGGGCTTTCGGCTTCGCCTTCGGCGGCATGGCACCAGCAGCCGTTGACAAGCCATCTGCTCGCAGCGTCAGCCGAAGCCCCATTCGTTCCTCGCACCTCTGCCCTCACTCTGACTTGAGCAGTCGAACCATCGCCCGCCCCATCGCCTCTCCGACATTCATGTAAGTCTCCGCATTCCCGTTATAATGACTGTTCCCGCTCCCTCCCAGCGAAAGCGGATGCGAGTACACCGTCGCCACATTGCCCTTGAATTCCGGATGCTTGCCCGATTCCCCATCCACCGCCAGCTGCGCCTCCAGAATCTTCCCGCCGTTCCCGCTGCTCCCCTTCTCCGCTTCCCCTAACGTCGCCAGCACAAACTTCGCCTTCGGTGCCCCGAAATCCTTCCTCAGCTGCCCGATGAACCTCACCAGATTCTCCTCATACTTCGCCGCGTGCGCCGCATTGCCGCCATCCTTCTCTCCCTGCCAGAAGAAAAACCCGGCCACTTCATACTTCGTCGCCTCAGGATAATACTTCGCCAGCTCTCCTAACACCTTCTTCGCATCCGCCGTGTCGTCGTCGTACTGCTTCCCGGCATACCAGTCGATCGGCTTGCCCTGCTTGTCCAGCCATGGCGGCGCTTCCGTCGCCACTCCCTTCGCCGCATCCACGGCCCACGCATCGGGCCGCTCCTTGTACGCCGGATACACTTTCCCCTCAAAAACATAACGCTCGCTCCCCGGCGGCAGCAGATCCCATCCCAGACTCCGGTTCCCAATGCAGCTCTTCAAAACCAGCACCGGCGCTTCCACCCCGTTCCCCACCACATGCCCAATCCCATACTCCGGTCCCATTGTGTTCCCCGCCACCGTCAGCCAATCGTTCTTCAGCATCCCCTTCCGCTGCATGAACTGCACATAACGCACATCCTTCCGCTCCACCCACACCTTCCCATCATCCACAAGGTAAGGATACTTCCCCTTCTCCCTAACTGCAAACTCCAGCGACCCATCCGGCCCCTTGATCTTCCCCAATCCCACCATGTTCGACTGCCCCAGCAGAATGAACACCTGCACCGGCTTCGCCATGTCCGCAGCCTTCCCGTCATGACGCTCAATCACTTCTCCCCCCGCCGCCCCATCCGCTCCAGACACCCGCATCGCCATCGGCACCAGCGCCATCGAGGCCATCATCATCAGTGTGGATCTCTTCATTTATTCCAATTCATTAGTTGTTAGCGAATTTCAACCGTCGGCACGATCCCGCGCCTTTCCGGTCCTCCTTCCATTCAATCCCGAACGCCGCCCGCAGCCAAGACAAATCATCACCGCCCCAACCCCCATCCAGGCCACTTTTCGCACCACTTACCCCGCCCGCTGATCCCGTCCGTCCAGCCATCGGTTCAATCCCATCACCGCCAGCACCACCGCCGGTAACAACTTCAAACTCACCTCCCGCCACCGTGGTGCCGGCTTCCCCGAAAAATCCGCGAACGCCATCACCGCCACGGCCGTCCACGCCACGGCCAACACAATGGCCACCCCATGCCGCGCCTTCTTGCTGATCAGGTTCATAACCCGCGTTTACACCAACCCCGCCTCCCGCTCAAGGCCTCAGAATCACCTTGATCAGATCATCCGCCGACGCATGCAGCTTGTGAAACCACTCCGCGCCTTCCTCCAGCGGCCGAATCGCACTCGTCAGCGGCTCAACCCGGATCTTCCCAGCCGCAATCGCCTCCAGCGCCGCAGGATACTCCCCTGCACTAGCACAGGATCCGAACAACGACAACTCCCGCGTCACTACCGCCTGCAGCGGAAACTCAATCCGTTGCGCGAGATTCCCTACCAATCCCACCGCGCCTCCCTTCCGCACACACTCAATCGCCGTCTGCACCGTCGCACTCACCCCCACACACTCCATCACCACGTCCACCCCTTCTCCACCTGTCCGCTCCAGCATCGCTTCCTTCAAACCCCCAGCCTTCGCCGGAAACACTTCGTCCGCTCCCAGTTCCTTCGCCACCGCCAACCGACTCTCGCTCAAATCCGTCGCGTAAACCTTCGCGCATCCCGCCGCCTTCAGCGCCTGCACCGTCAGCAGCCCGATAATTCCCGCACCCACCACCAACCCGCTCTGCCCAGGCCCAGCCTGCGCCCGCCTCACCGCATGCAAAGCCACCGCCGCCGGCTCCACAAACACCGCCTGCTCAAACGTCACCTTCTCCGGCAACCGGCACACCACCCGCCCAGGCACACTCACATACTCCGCAAACGCCCCATTCTGCCGGTAATCCCCACACGACACCCCAAGAATCCTCCGGTTTCGGCACAGATTCACCGACCCATCCCGGCAATACTCGCACTCCCCGCAATACAGCGTGCTGTCGAACGTCACCCGCTCCCCAGCCACCCACGACCCAGCCTTCGCTCCAGCCCTCACCACCACCCCGGCCGCCTCATGCCCCATGATCACCGGCGGAATCCTCCGCCCCGTGCTCCCATCCATCCCATGCACGTCACTCCCGCAAATCCCGCACGCCGCCACCCGCACCAGCA
>JAIXPK010000561.1 GCA_027486335.1 Verrucomicrobiaceae bacterium
ATGTCGCAGAGCTGAGGTAAATGAATCCTGCGATGATGAATGCAATTGTCGCGACAGTCAGAAGCCAGAGTAGTGGGTGTTTCATAATGTGAGTGGTGGTGTTTGGGTGACGCCGAACGTCTCGGATCAGGCGACGGCGAGCGCAAAGCGTTGCTGACACGACAGATGCCATGCGAGCTGGTGCCTGCATTTGGTTTGTTCGCCTTGGCTGTTTCGAGTGTCATGATCCGCTTCCAGTCAACAGTCCGACAAGTTCCCGCCATCGGTCAACGGAAATACCGGACTTCTGCTCAACCGCCAGTGGGTGATCGGTAGGTTCAAGCTCAATCCATGGGACAATGCCCGGTGGTCGGCTATGAACCTGCAACTTCAGGTGCATGGTGTCCGGGTAACCTCCCAACCTGACAAGAAGCCATCCAAAGTATGGGGGACTCATCTCACGGTTCGGGTCAGTCCAATGCTCCATCATGTGGTTGTAGCTCTTCTCGCTCAGGGAGGTCCAGACTGAGATCGCAAGAGGTTCCTTGTGGCCGTGGATCGGCAGCTCAATGTGTCCTCGCACCATAATATCCTTGCCGTCTATCACGCAAGTGTCTGCCGTAACCTTCACTCGTTGCTCAAACTCCGCTTCAGGAACATAATCCCGCCACGGGGCCTCGCCTCCTATGGCGGTTGGTAAGCCTGAGTGCACTTGACCGCAGACGCTGCACGTCCACTCATCTTTTCCGGGCTGCCTGCGGACCAGAATCACGACGGCAATAACGGCGAGAACGAGAAGGATAGAGATCGCAGGCTTCACGATGACGATGTCAGTTGGGCGAACGACTGAGCTCTGCCACACCTAGGGGCGGGTGTGCGCTCCACCGAAGCAAAGACACTTGCGAATTAGATTAAGCGTAGAAACTAGCCAGCCCCTAGGTGTTGGCAGCAGCGCCTTGTTCTCTTTCCGGGTCTTTGCGTTGCGCTTCCAAAGTAGGACGGTTCCAGTCGCTACAAGCACAGTGGATGAAGGCTCGGGAATAGCCCCTGCAATGATTGGTGTATTCGGCTCGGATTCGTAGGCGTAGCTCAATAAAATCCCTCCGCCAAAGATGGCAGGCATATCAATTGCAACCCAACCGTAGTGAGTGTCTGTGCCAAGCAGAAACTCAACACCGATGTAGTTGGTTCCTCCTGAAGTCCACAATCCAATACATCCAATTTCGCGGCAACCTAGAAGTGCTGACATACCTTGGTTCCAACTCCGATTTTGCGGCGGTTCTGGAGCAATCAAGTCGCCAAAACCGAATGGATGGGCAAATCCGTTGAGATCAAGTGGACCACTGCGAATTCCAGCGACAGTTGTCGTAGTAAGTGCAATTACCCCGAAATCTCCGCCTGATCCCTGCATTCGCACTTCGGCCACTCCGTCGCCGGTAAAATCAACGTTATAAAAGACCTCCCCGCCAAAGCCCCCAGCCATCAGATTCACGTCCGGCACGTCAGTGAAGATGATGGCACCGCGCAGCGGTGCCATCATCAGGACGCAGAGGAGCAGGGGGGCGGCGATAGCCGCCCCCCTGCGTCTGCGATTACGTAGCCCACGGTTCACGGCAGACGCTTGACCCTCCAGAAGCGGCGGCCTTCTCCGGTCGCGTTGGATACCTCGGCGGAGGTGAATTCCTTGGTAGCGACGAAGTCGCCACTCAATTCCGTCCACGTTCCCGTGGTCAGTTCAGTGGATGTCTCTAGCCGATACGTGGCCCCGACCACGGAACTCCATGTGATCGTGTGCTCGTTAGTGCCGGTGGCAGAAATATCATGGACCTTGAAGTCTGGAGCCGCGTCAGCGGCCACCCCACTCACAATCATCGAAACGGCCTGCGGCGCGGTAGCTCCCGTGTCGTCCTTGAGCGTGCCCTTGTGGGTGACGCGGAGCGTGAAAACCTGTCCGGCGGTGGGGGCATCCACCTGCACTTGCTCCACGTTGTCGCGCTTGTTGTCGGTCGTCCGGGTCGCGGCATTGGCTGGATTCGCCGGATCAAGCTTCCACGGAAAGTGTTCGGTGGCTGCAGCGAAAAGCCGCAGGTCAAGGTCGTTGACGAGGGCCTTGGTGGTGTCGAGGTCCACATCCATGGCCTTGGGTGGCACCGTCCCTGCGGGATCGGTCCAAACAATCGTCACCCTGAGCGGCTGGCCGCCAAGGGCACGCACTTGGAACTCGATGAAATCCGTGTTTTGCAGCACGGTCTGCTTGAGGTGCCGCAACGCGGCACCGCTGCCGTGCTGGGCGGTCAAGAGTGCGGCAGCACTCTTGGTGTTCTGTAGTCCCCAGCCGAATCGGTAATCGGGGCCTGTCCCCGGTCCGCTCTCATCGGCCGTATGAATGACGAGTGCCTTAACGGAGGAAGCCCAGAACGGCGAAGCCCCGAACAAGTTAGCGAAGTGTTCCCGTAGCAAGGCCAGCGAACCAGCAACGCTGGGAGCGGCCATGCTGGTGCCCGACAAGGCACCGTAGGCATTGGTGGCCGTCTCAAGCGTGGAGTTCAGGGAAACTCCGTTGGCAGAAATGTCGGGCTTGATGCGTCCGTCATCGCAGGGGCCGAAGCTAGCGAAGGTGGACATCGTGACTCCACTGGCTGAAGTCCAACCCCCTATCAAGTCGTTGACGGCGGAGACCGTTAAAACGTTCTTGGCAACCCCTTCGCGGGCTATGGTGTCAAACCCAGTGCCACCACCATCTAGAGAGCGGGAAACTGTCGTGAATCTGACCCAAAATGCATCACCTTGGTTGGCCCAATGCTCGGCTGGCTGGGTGGCGGGTCCAATCGCTCCCCGCTCATTCCCGGCAGACCAGATTGGAAGATAATTAGGAGCATCATACGTGATTAGGTCAATGTCTCTCGTAATCACGTCGTAAAATCCATAGCGATAGTCTTCGTTGATGTTTACTGTGGTATCGCCATACCAAGCAAGGCGTGTTGCGCCGTTGATAAATGCTGTGCCCCAGCCACTTGCTGGTCCGTAACTGTGATTAGATAGTTTGAGTCCTTCTGTTCCTGCCGCAGTGGACATCTCCGGCCTGTCTGAAAACCAATCGCGGGCATCCACCTGTGCATTGAAGGCCATGCCTCGTGCCGGAATGTTGACGCCCTTGGCGGCGATTGTGCCAGAAACATGTGTAGCATGAAAATTGATTCCGAGTGGGCTAACGCCATCCTTATCGGTCACTCGCTGACCGCCTGATGTAAACTCCTGATGCGTCAGCAAGACGTCGCCCCCATCCCAAACTCCTACCGTTGATCCAGTGCCAGTCAGGTTGAGGCCAAGAGATCCGCCGGGACGAACTTCATCGGTGGAAATGCTGTCTGCCGCTACGGCATTGTGAGTGATGTTGAATTGCGGAACGCCATCCACCACATCAATCAAAGACTGCACTTCACCATTCGGCCCAATCGAATCCTTGGCGATGCCGTGGCGCTGAGCGAAGGCGGCTGCTCGACGCTCCGCCGCCACTGCTTCAGCAGAGTGCTTCCGAGCGAGCGCAGCGAGCTTCGGAAGCTTTTCCGCATCCACCTCGGCGGCGGAAGCCGCCCTTCCGTCTTCGGTGGTGAGCGGAGGGATGATGAGCGGAGCGAGTTCATCCCTCCGCTTCTTCTCGGCTTCCGCTACATGCTTGGCGTTGATAATCGCCTGACGGCGCTCCTCGCGGATACGGGCAATCTGCTCCTCCTTCGTGTAAACGGGTTCTTTCCGCGAAGCGTCGCGATGCACGAGCATCTCTTCGTAATCAGAAAAGCCATCGCCATCCGTGTCCTTTCGTTTGTCGTTCGGATCAAATCGATAATTCTTGTCGTGGGCACGCTGGATCATCACCCACAAGTCATCCCAACCATCCGCATCCCACTTGAGCATCTTGAGTGATGACTCACGAACGTTCTTGATGTGTTCAGCGACCTCCGCATCCGTTGGCAGCACCACAGGGTCTTCCGGCTTGGGGAGGATGCGGTCTGGTGCAGCGGCGGCGAAGCCGCCGCTGGCGAGCAGGAGGCAGGCTGTAAGCCTATGGTTTGAGTTGCGTGGCGAGTTCATTGGCTTTGGTTCGGTTGGTTGTGGCGTTGACGTTCTAGTATCACAGGAGGCCGCGCAATTTTTATTCTGTAAAAGTTTCGGCTAGGCGCAGGGTGGCTCTATGGAGTTCATGTTGAGGTAGATTTTTCCGGTGAGCCATTCGTTGCTCAATTCGCAAAGGAGTGC
>JAIXPK010000297.1 GCA_027486335.1 Verrucomicrobiaceae bacterium
AACCAGCGGCTCGCGGAGGAGCACCTTCGCTCGGGAAGGGGCGCCTGCAGGCGGGTGATCATGGGCTTCGGCGGTGGCCATAGGCTGGCGGAACTGAGAAGTTGAAGAGATGGAGGAGAATAATCAGTGAGAACCCGGCGAACCGCCGTGCTCGAGATGAATGTGTCGGGTCTTGGAACCCTGTCCGACCTTTCGCGCCTCGCGAGGCGACGCTGCCACGAGGGCCGGATTCGGATTCTTGATCCGCGCAAGGTAAGTCGTCCGCGCTCTCACAGACAGATACCCAAGCAACTCGTAGTTCCGGGAATTGTTCTTCCACGCGACTACCGTGCTCTTGTCGTCCTTCAGGTTGCCGAAGGCAATCGCCTCGGCCGGGCAGGCTTCCTGACACGCAGTCTTGATGCTGTCAGTCGCCACCATGAGATCCTTCTCCTCAATAACCATCGTCTCATCTACCGCTCCGGTCGCACGCGACTTCTGCTTGCGGGCAGACGCCCGGGTTTCAATCCGCGCACTCTCAATCCGCTGCAGGCAGTAAGTGCACTTCTCAATCACCCCACGCATCCGGACAGATACGTTCGGATTCTTCTGAAGCTTGCTCAGTTCCGTGTCCACACGGTCGCCAGCCGGACCAGCATACAGATTGTTGAACTCGAGGCTGCCGATCTTCTTGGTCACCAGCGGGTTCCGCTTGTTGTAATCGAAGAAATTGAATCGGCGGGCCTTGAACGGACAGTTGTTCGCGCAATAACGGGTTCCGATACAACGGTTGTACACCATCACATTGAGCCCATCCTCGCTGTGCACCGTCGCATTCACCGGACAAACCGTCTCGCAAGGCGCGGACTCGCAGTGCTGGCAAGCCACCGGCTGCATCAGCATCTCCGGATCGTCCATCTCGTCTTCGTTCCATTCGTTGTCCTGCGGATCGAACGGATTCCGCTCGACTCGACGATTGTTGAGCGCCGCGTCGGAATCCAGATCCGTCGCAAAGTACCGGTCCATCCGGATCCAGTGCATCTCCCGTCCACGCCGAACCTGATCTTTCCCAACGATCGGAATGTTGTTCTCCGACTGGCAGGCCACCAGACACGAGGTGCACCCAGTGCACTTGTTCAAGTCAATCACCATGCCCCACTGGTGAGTCATGTCGCTCAGATGCGGAATCCGATTCCCATCCGCGTCCTTCGCCCCTTCCGGCTTGTAGAAGCTATAGGCGTTCTCAGCAAACTTCTCTTCCCGATTCCCGTGAAGGTGACCATCCGTCCCCTGCTCCAGCACAAAGTCAGCATTGCCCTTCCAGTCCTCCACAGTGCCTTCCCGCACCAGTGCGCGGCCAAACATGCTGTGGTGCTCGGACGTCGCCCCGACCGGATAAACCGCAGGAATCTCAGTTCTTCCCGCCACCCCGGCCAGCGCATCACCCGTCACCGCAGCCTTCAGCTTCGCAACCTTCGCGCCCACCGCAAAATACGGCGACTTCGACGAACGCAGCGCATACACGTCAAATCCGGCACCATTCCCAACTTCTCCTGGATCCGATTGCCCGTAACCCGCCGTCAGCAGGATGCTGTTGTCAGCATGGCCAGGCACCGTAACCGCCGGGAACCAGCGCTTCACGCCGTTCACTTCCACCTCGATCATGTCCGCCGCATCCTCGTTGAAGAGGTTGATGCCCAGCTCTTTCGCCGTCTTGACACTGATCACCGCCGCATTGTCCCACGTCACCTTCGAAATCGGATCGGGCGCTTCCTGCAGCCAGCCATTGTTGACATACCGGCCGTCATGAATCTTCGCGCATGGCGCAAACACCACCTCGTATTCACCCTGGGGCATCGCCACATCAACCGCCGCCGCCGCCAACTGACCGGCCGCGGCCGCATTGAACGCACCACCCGCCGGATACACCGTCCCCGCAACAAATCCGTCCCGCAGCGTGTTGTTCCACTTGGCGTCGTCCGCCGCCTGCACCAGCACCCCAAAGGTGTCACGCACCGCCTTCGCCGCCGCTCCCGGATCCTCAGGGGCTCCCGGAACCGGAGCCGCCGCAGGGGCCGCCGGAGCCGTCAGCGATTCACCAGTCACCAGCGCATGCAGCAACTGCACATCACTCAGCGCCGCAGCATAAAGCGGAGCCACCATCGGCTGCACCACCGCGTACGTCCCGTCATAACCGCGCGTGTCGCCCCATTGCTCAAGGTAATGCGTCGCTGGCACCACCCACGTCGCCGCACGCGCCGTCTCAGTGCGATTCCGCAACGTATGCACCACCAGATTCGGCACCGCCTTCAACGCCTCACCCAGCTTCTCAGCTGACGCTTCAAACACCGGGTCAATTTCCCCGATCACCATGAGCGTCTCAATCTGCTTCGCCGTCGCCGCAGCAATCAGCTCGGAAACTCCGCCGACCACGATCGGTGCACCAGTCTGCACAACCTCAACCGTCGCACCAAACGCTCCAAGCGCCTCATTCATCAGCGCCACCAGCGCATGCATCCCCGCGCTGTGCGCCGTCCCCGCCACCACCACAGACTTGCCCTTCGCTGCCACCAAATCATCCGCAGCACACTTGATCCATGCCGCATAATCATCGCGGAACTTGAACTCCCCAGCCACCTTCACCGCCCCAGCTGCCGTGCCAAGCCCAGCATGACCAGTCGCCGTCGCCACCGCCTTAGCCAGATCCACAGCCACCTTCAGCGTCTGACTCGCCGGAACCCGCAACCGGTGATCCGCCATCCCGCCCGTCAGCGTGTACCGTCCTTCAACCGCATACAGCCGGTTCATCGACGCCCCATCCTCAGGACTCGCCGCCTTCCGCCGTGCCATGAACTCACCCACCGACTTGTTCCCAAGCCGATCCAGTCCAAGAAAATCACAGTCGAGTGCAAACACCCGATCCGCCTTCTCAAAATGATACAGCGCCGCACTCCCCGGCCCAAACGCCGCCGCGTACGCCTGCTTCGCATTCACCGCCCCGAACGCCTCGTGCTGGTACACCTTCGCCTTCGGGAACTTCTTGATCACTTCACCCAGCAGCCGCTCACGCGTCGGTGCCACCGTCTCATCAATCAGAATCGCCAACCCATCGCCTTCCTTACCCGCCCACTCCGCCTTCTTCTTCTCAATGAATCCCAGAAAGTCCTCGGTCTTCACCGGCTTCCCGAAATTCAGAATCTCCTTCGCCCGGTCAGGGTCATACAAATTCAGAATCGACGCCTGCGTCTGGCTGTCGAGCCCGCCATTGCTGTCCGGATGCAGCTTGTTCCCCTGCAAATGCGTCGGACGCCCTTCGTGCGTGTGCACCACCAGCGGAACACCCCCGCCAGACCTCGGCATCGCCGTCGCAAAAAACAGAATCTTCCCCGGAATCACCCACTCCGGCGACTTCGCATAGGGCGTCAGGTGCAACTCCGGCCGACGGCATGCCGCCATCCCAGCCATCGCCGTACTCGCCCCCATCAGCTTAATAAATGACCGCCGACTCGTCTCCGCATCCGCCTCGTCCTTCATGTCCGCCGCCCCGGCAGGAAACTCGCGGTCGAGCCACTCCTGGGACGCAGGGGTCTTAGCAAGCTGTGAGAGGCTGCGCCAGAAGCGCTTGCCAGTCTTAGGTTCTTCAGGATGGTGCCAAATGCGTTTCATCGCGTTCCGGAAAGTTTCTGCGGTCGTGGGCTGAGTTTCAGCAGGTTGCAGGGGTTGGGAAAATCAACGGTGACA
>JAIXPK010000007.1 GCA_027486335.1 Verrucomicrobiaceae bacterium
CCTCGCTCGACTGGTCATGGCTCCCCGGCTGGCACCTCGCATGGAACCCAGCCGCCAAACCAGGCTACAGCGGCACCGCCATCCTCTCCAAGTCCCAGCCCCTCTCCATCACCCGAGGCATCGGCATCCCCGCCCACGACAACGAGGGCCGCGTCGTCACCGCTGAATTCCCCTCCTGCTTCATCGTCTCGGTCTACACCCCAAACTCCCAGGCCGAACTCGCTCGCCTCCCCTACCGCCTCCAGTGGGACGCCGCCTTCCTCGCCTACATCCATTCCCTCGAACAACGCAAACCCGTCCTCTTCGCCGGCGACCTCAACGTCGCCCACAAGGAAATCGATATCGCTCGCCCAGACGCCAACCGCCGCAGCCCAGGCTTCTCAGACGAAGAACGCGCCAGCTTCGACCAGATCCTCAACTCAGGCTTCATCGACGTCTTCAGACGCTTCGACCCTCGCCCCCATCAGTACTCATGGTGGAGCTACCGCGCCGGAGCCCGCGCCAGAAACATCGGCTGGCGTCTCGACTACTGGCTCGCCAGCCCCCAACTCGCCAACTCCCTCCTCTCCTGCACCATCAGACAGGACATCACCGGCAGCGACCACTGCCCAGTCACCCTCGAAACCTCCCTCCCAAGCTGAAAATTCCGTCATTTTCACCCCCAAACGTCCCGAAAAACTCCGCTGGCGTTCCGCTCGCCCCCGGGCACGATGCTCCCACGTCCCAACTCTGCGGGCACCTGTTCCGCAGTCACTGCCGTATTGGCTGATACCCGACTAGTTCCCCCCGCGTCCTTTCATGAATTCAACCATCTCCGCTCGCCTCAACGTTGATCTGCTGGAAGAAAAATACCAGCAGTGGCTCGACAACCCCCGCTCCGTCGAAGCCACATGGGCCTCTTTCTTCGAAGGCTTCGAACTCGGCACCGCCCAGCCAAAGCCTCGCACCCCCGCCAACGCCCACGACGAATCCCGCGGCGTCCAGAGCGTCGGCATGAGCCAGGAAGAAATGCACTTCCGCGCCAACGTCGCCCGCATGCTCTCCGCCTACCGCGCCCTCGGCCACACCGCCGCATGGCTCGACCCACTCAGCCCCTCAGGCAACGAACAACCCAAACTCGGCCTCGCCGAATTCAACTTCTCCGAACGCGACCTCGCCGCAGAAGTCGAAACCATGTTCTACAATCAGGGCCGTCGCACCAAGCTCGGCGACATGATCGCCCGTCTCAGAAAAACCTACTGCGACCGCATCGGCTTCGAATACACCCACATCAATAACTCCGAAGTCCGCGACTGGCTCGAGGCCCGCATCGAATCCCGCGTCGACCTCCCCAACACGTCCACCGAAACCCGCGAAAATGTCCTCGAGTGGCTCTGGCAGGCAGAAACCTTCGAACAGTTCCTCCACACCAAGTGCAAAGGCCAGAAACGCTTCTCCCTCGAAGGCGGGGAAAGCCTCATGGTCGCCCTCAACGCCATCCTCGAAGACTGCCCAGCCGCAGGCGTCAAGGAAATCATGATGGGCATGGCCCACCGCGGCCGCCTCACCGTCCTCGCCAACTTCCTCCAGAAACCTCTCAAGGTCATCCTCCACGAGTTCAACGAAAACTACATCCCTGACCTCGTCGCAGGCGACGGCGACGTCAAATACCACCTCGGCTACGAGGTCGAACGCAAACTCAAAAACGGCTCGGTCCTCGTCGCCCTCGCCCCAAACCCAAGCCACCTCGAAGCCGTCAACCCAGTCGTCGAAGGAGCCGCCCGCGCCCGCCAGCGCGCCCAGGGCGACGGTCTCGACCGCAAAGCCGTCATCCCCATCCTCGTCCACGGCGACGCCGCCTTCGCAGGCCAGGGCATGGTCGCGGAAACCCTCAATCTCTCCCAGCTCCCAGGCTACCGCACCGGCGGCACCATCCACATCGTCGTCAATAACCAGATCGGATTCACCACCACACCCGCCGACGCCCGTAGCTCCGCCTACGCCACGGACGTCGCCAAAATGATCGAAGCCCCAGTCTTCCACGTCAACGGCGACCACCCACTCGAGGTCTACTTCGTCTCCAGACTCGCCCTCGAATTCCGCCAGCGCTTCGGCCGCGATGTCGTCGTCGACATGTACTGCTACCGCCGCCACGGCCACAACGAAACCGACGAGCCTTCCTTCACCCAACCGAAAATCAGTAAGCTCATCGCCGCCAAACCCACCGTCGGCACGCTCTTCCGCGAACGTCTCGTCTCCAGCGGCGAAGTCCCCGCCCAACGCGCAGAAACCATCATCTCCGCCATCCGCGACCGGCTCGAAACCGAACACCGCGAGCTCCTCGAACTGGAGAAAACCCACTCCGGAAGCGATCTCAAAAAAGCCGTCTTCGCCGGTTCCACCGCCGTCTTCCAACCGCCCTACTCCCACGACCCGGTCATCACCGGCCTCGACCCAGCCCGCTTCCGCGATCTCGGCATCAAACTCGCCGAGGTCCCCGCAGGCTTCCGCCTCCACCCCACCGTCAAACGCACGGTCGTCGACAAACGCCGCAAGGCCGCCGAAGACGGCGGTCCCTTCGACTGGGCCAACGCCGAAGCCCTCGCCTTCGCCTCTCTCCTCACCGAAGG
>JAIXPK010000465.1 GCA_027486335.1 Verrucomicrobiaceae bacterium
GTCTTACAGATGGTGTCTTATGGACGAGGGATTTTTTCCGAGTCCACGGCGCGAGGAGGGCGCGAATCAGCATTCGCAACCGACGAGCAACACAGGAATCGGGAAAAAGACCCGTCCCCCTTCCTTCGCCTCATTCCTCCAGCAACTCGGCCCGCAGCGATTCACTGATCGCCGCACCCTGAATCGCGGCCCGCGCCCCCGCCTTGTCCGCACTCATCCAGTTCCGCGCCACCTGACGCAGCGCGTTGTCCCGCTTCGTGTCCGCACCAATGCTCGCCGCCCACGTGAACGCACTCTCCGGATCCGACTGCATGATCCCGTAACTCAGCTTCTCCGCCGCCCCGTCCCTCCCCGCCCCAGGCGGCAATTGCTGAATCCACCCGCTCGCCTCCACCGGATCCAATTGCGTCCACGCCCCCGCAATCGACTCCACCGCCGCCGTCTGCGCCGCCCCCTCCGGCAACCCCGCCGCCCACTCCACAGACCCCTTCATGTCGTCCCGGAAATAATTCCCCGCCACCCCGCGAGCCGCCGCCTGCAATGCGTCGTCGTCCTTCTGTCCGCCAGCCCCCGCCAGTTTCGCTAGAATCGCCGCACTCGCCGCAGGATCGTCCCCCGCCTTCGCCATCGTCGCCTTCAGCATCACCATCTGCTGCGCTTCCGGCCCCGCATTCGCCGCCCACGCCATCGCCGCATCAGGATCCTGCTCGGCCCACACATCAACCACCGATCCTAACGCACCACGCCGCGTCTCCTCGTTCACGATCCCCGCCGCGTACCGCGCCGCCCCCAGCGGATCCTGCTGCGCCATCGTCCCTAACGCCTGACTCACCGCCGCCGTCCGTGCCCCTGGTGCCTCGATCTTCTCAGCCCACGCCAGCCCCGCCGCCGGATCTTCCGACGCCAGATTCCCCGCAATCTGCGACCACAGATACTGCTGCCCCTCCAATCCAGGCGTCGTCTCCAGCAGCGCCGCCGCCGCCTTCGGATCCATCTGCGTCAGCCAGTGATTGTTGTCCCGCATCACCCCAGCCCGCGCACTCTCCGACAGGGTCTTCAGCCAGTCCCCCACCCCCTCAGGATTCTGATACCACTGCTCACCCGTAATCCGCTGCATCGCCTCCACCCGCAACGGACCCTCCGGAATCTCCGACAACACTTTCGTCAGCGCCGCAGGATCCTCAAAACCCAGCCCGCTCGCCGCCGCCGACAACGCCGCCGCTCGATCCTGCGGCTGCTCCAGCGACCGCGCAAACGCCAGCGCCCCTTCCTTGTCCTGCTGCGCCCACGTCGACGTCATCTCATGCAGCTGCTCCCGCTGCTGCTTCCGCGGCAACGCCCGCCACTCGGACGCCGCCATCTGCGGATCCTCCCGCACCAGCGCCGGGAAAATGTTAGACAGCGCCTGCGAACTCATCTGCGGATCCGTGATCGACTTCGCCCACGCCATCGCACCCCTCGGATCCTTCCACGCCCACGTCCCCGCCAGCGCCGTCATCGCGTCCTGCCGCTGCTTGAAGGGCAACTCCGCCGCCGCCGCAGCCGCCGCCGCCGGATCCTGCATCGCCCACGCCGAAAACACCTGATTCGTCATCTGCGACCGCTGATTCCCCCCAGGCATGTCCGCCAGCGCCGCCGCCGCACTCCTCGGATCACTCTGCGCCCACCCCTGCAGCGCCGCCATCTGCGCCGCATTCCGCTCACTCCCCGCAGGCATCGCCAGCACCGCCGCATGCGCCTCCGCAGGCGCACTCGTCGCCCACGCCATATACACCGCCGCAATCGCCTGCCGCTTCGCAGTCCCCGCAGGCATCCCCTGCACCACCGCCCACGCCCCCGCTCGATCCGTCGCCACCCACTGACTCAACACCGCCTCGCACGCCGACGCACGGTTCCCATTGTGCGGCCACGCCACCGCCTTCGACCACGCCGCTAACGGATCCGCCGCCGCCCACGTCCGGAAAATGTTCGCCGCAAAATGAAAATACCGATCGCCCCCCCCCTGCGACGAGATCAACCCGATCGCCCGCTCCGGTTCCGTCGCCGCCAGCGACTCCGCCAGCTGACACACCGCCGCCCGCCGATCCTCCTCAGGCGTGATCTTCCGCGCCAGCGCCAGCGCCCGGTCCATATCCACCGCCCCATACGCCTTCAAGATCTCCCCGCGCAAATCCGTCCTCCGGTACACCGGCAACGCCTGCGACGCCCACGCCAGCGCCCCAACCGCATCCTTCTCCGCCCACACCCGCACCAGCGCATCCATCACCGCCGCCTCATGCCACAACATCCCCTGCCGCCACGGTGCCGCCCGCGTCAGCTTCGCAATCTCCTCCGCCGCCAATGGCATCAGCACCACCTGCAACGGCCACTGCGCCCGCCAAGGCGTCTTCGCAGCCTTCGCAATCCCCATCAGCCCTCCCACCGTCCCGTCAAATCCACGCACCCCCGCCGCCACTTCCTTCCCCCCGCGCACGTCCGCCACCCCACCTGCCGCCGCCGCCGCTCCCCCACCGCCGTCCCCCCCACTCTCGCGCCCACCATCTACGCGCCGCCCCACCGCATACCCAAGTGCTGGCAGTACTATCGCAAACGCGGCTTGCCGCAATCGGTTGGGCTTCATGCAGAAAACCATACCTCATTCGCCTTCCCACGCACGACCCATTTCCACCTCTTCATAACCCTCCCTTTACCCCTCCATTCCCGCGTCCGCGTAGAGAAATTTTCCTGATGACAAATCCAACCCCACCGCCTTCAATCCGCGCTCCGGTTTCCCGGGAACTCTGAACAACCTGAACTGAACGCTAACCATCCCCCGAACATGTCCACATTCCCCAGCCTGCGCCGGATCGCCATCGCGACCGCCCTCCCCGGTCTCCTCGCCGCCCTCCCTGCTTCCGCAGGCACCGCGCCAGCCCTCGGCAAGGCCTCCGCTCCCATCTCCGTCCCTCCCGTCAGCCCATGGGAAATCACCGGAGCCATCGGCTACGGCATGACCTCCGGCAACTCGGACAATCTCAACCTCACCGCTCGCTTCCTCGCCAGCTACATCACCCCAACCGACGAATTCTACTTCGGAACCGACTACATCTACGGCGAAACAGACGGCCTCAAAGCCGCCGACAACCTCCACGCCTACACCTCGTGGAACCACACGCTCAGCGGCCCATTCTACGCAGGGATCCTCGCCGACGCATGGTACGACAGCATCGCTGACCTCGACTACCGCGTCAATGTCGGCCCTAACCTCGGCTTCAACGCCATCAAAAACGACGCCACCACCCTCGCCTTCGAAGCAGGCCCTGGCTACCTCTGGGAAGAACAAGGCGGCGTCCAGAACGACTACTTCACCGTCCGCCTCGCCCAGCGCTTCTCCCACAAATTCAACGACCGCGTCAAATTCACCCAGTCCGTCGCCTTCGTCACCGAAGCCGAAGACTGGGACAACTGGTACCTCGTCGCCGACGCCGGCTTCAACTTCCGCGTGAACCGCAACTGGAGTCTCAATTCCTTCGTCCGCAATACCTACGACAATACCCCTGCCGCAGGTCAGAAGTCCAATGACCTCGCCGTCATGGCCACCATCTCCTACGCCCTCCGCGGCCTCGCCGAGGACCCAGCACCCGCCGCACGCAAAACCCTCAAGGAAAAGAAAGCCGCGGAAACCGTCAACGCCATGGGCTGGACCAACACTGCCGCCATCGGCTTCGCCCTCAACTCCGGCAACGCTGACAATCTCCTCGTCACCGCCGCCTTCGACGCCGCCTACCGCGAAGCAAACAACGAAGCCCTCTTCAATGTCTTCGGCGGCTACGGCGAAACCGACTCCACCACCTCCACCCAGCTCCTCCGCGCCTCCGCTCAGTACAATCGCCTCTTCAGCGACCGCTGCTTCGCAGGCCTCAGCACGGGCTTCCTCTACGACGACATGGCAGACCTCTCCTATCGTCTCTCCCCAGCCATCACTTCCGGCTACTACCTCATCAAGAACGACGCCGCCAAACTCAGCTTCGAAGCCGGTCCGTCCTACGTCTGGGAAAAACTCGGCGGAGCCACCGACAGCTACTTCGCCATCCAGGCCGCCGAAAAACTCACATGGAAAATCGCTGAAGGCATCGCCCTCACCCAGAGCGTCACCTTCAACACCGAAGCCGAAGACTGGGAAAACTTCTTCCTCGTCGCCGCCGCCGCCCTCGACTTCGACGTCACCGAAGACCTCAGCTTCCGCACCAGCGTGAACAGCATCTACGACAACACCCCAGCCGCCGGGAACAAGAAGAACGACCTCCTCCTCAGCGCAGGCGTCGCCGTCAGGTTCTGATACCCCGCGCTTTCCCCTCACCCGGGATTTGCCAAACCCTCATGCGGAGGGCACAGATGCAGCCAATGAGACTGCTCTGTGCCCTCTTCGCTTTCCCGGCCCTCGGCCTCACCGCCGCCCTCTCCGGCTGCCACGCCGTCCGCGCCATGCAAAGCGTCGTCTCCGGCAAGGAAACCGTTCCCCTCCCACCGGACGACTCCGAGAAAATGTCCGCCACCCCGCGCCGCATCGACGCCCCCGCCCTCCTCGGCCCCGAAAGCTCCCGCGTCCGCACCGGCATCCTCCCGCCCATCAGATTCGAACGCGATTCCCACCTCCTCTCCAAACCCGCCACCGACCAACTCCGAGAAACCGCCACATGGCTCAAAGGCCACCCGGAACGCGTCGTCATCGCCGGAGGCGCAGCCACCGGAGACCCCGAATACTCTCGCCAGCTCGCCGAAAGCCGCGCCATCGCCGTCCGCGACTTCCTCCTCGGCCGCGGCGTCCCCGCCGGCCGCATGGTCACCGCCAGCTACGGCGCAGACGGCCCCGTCCCCGGCGACTCGGTCATCTTCGGCATCGTCAGCACCGGTGCCGACGACTCAGCCCCCCGTCGCTGACAACGGCCTAACCACCTTCGACGTCACCCACCGCAGCAGGCCCGGAAACGCCGCCCCCGCTCGAATCACCGCCGATCCCACCCACGGCCGCGTCACCGCCACCCGCGCCAGCCGGTTCACCCAGAACCGCCGCCGGTACATCCCCGCATGCTCCCTCGCATACCACCCGCCCGCCGGATTCCCTGACATCTCCATCACCGCCGCCTGCCCCGCCAGCATCCCGCTCTTCAATGCATAGTAAATCCCTTCGCCCGTAAACGGCTCAACCACCCGCGCCACATCCCCCGTCAGAAACAATCCCGCCCGCGGCGACGCCGCAAGGTCCGCACGCTCCAGCGGAGCCATCCGGTGCCACTCCACGCCCTCCGGAATCCCTAACCGCTCCATCAGCCGCCGCCGCAATCCCTCCAGATCCCCTGCCGCCGCCACCGCACACACATTCATCTCCCCATCCCCCACCGGCGCAATCCCCGCATACCCATCACCAAAAATCTCCAGACTCACCCGCTCCTCGTGCCCCGCCGCCAGCGGCGCATGACACTGCACCGCCACCCGGTCCCGCCGCGGCGCAGGACTCAACCGCAGCAACCGGCAACTCGTCGAATTCCGCCCGTCCGCCGCAATAAACACCCGCGACCGCCACGCCCGCTCCGCCGTCCCTGCCTCCCATCCTCCCTCCACCTCCGCCAATCGCGTCATCGCTTCCCCGCAGTACACCTTCGCACCAGCCGCCGCCGCCGCCCGCAATAGCAACTCATCCAGATCCTCCCGCCTAACCGCCACCTCCGCCCCCTCCGGCAACGGCACCTCCACTTCCCGTCCGCCCGGACTCACCATCCGCACCGACCTCAGCACTCCCTGCCGCAATCGCCTCACCCCATCCACCACCCCCAGCACCTCCAGCACTTCCCAGCAATCCGGATTCAGACAATCCCCGCACACTTTGTGCCTCGGAAACTCCGCCCGCTCAATCACCACCACCCGCAATCCCTTCCGCGCCGCCACAATCGCCGCCGCCGCACCCGCAGGCCCACCTCCACAAATCAGCACGTCAGTCTCTTCTCTCATCCTTTCCTCTACGTCTCTCCTCCTCCCCCAGCCAACCGTTTCCCCACGCATCCTCACCACCACCACCGCTTGCCCACCTCCCCTTCCCAGTCCACCTCGACGCATGGCAGAAGACATCGTCGGCATCGACCTCGGCACCACCAACTCCCTCATCGGCGTCGTCGAAGCAGGTTTCCCCATCCTCCTCGCCGACGAATCCGGCTCCCGACTCACCCCCTCCGCCGTCTACTTCCCCCCAGACGGCTCACCCCCGGAAACCGGCAGCCCTGCCCTCCGCCGCCGCGCCTCCGCACCCGCTCGCACCATCACCAGCATCAAACGCCTCATCGGCCGCCGCCCCGGCGAACTCGAACACATCCCCGCATTCCCAGTCGGCCGCGACTCCCAAGGCAACTCCGCCGTCGCCCTCGACAACCAACTCCTCTCCCCAGTCGAAATCTCCGCCATCATCCTCCGTCGCCTCAAAGCCGTCGCCGAACGCGCCCTCGAACGCCCAGTCCACCGCGCCGTCATCACCGTCCCAGCCTACTTCAACGACGCCCAGCGCTCCGCCACCCGCAAGGCCGGCGAACTCGCTGGCTTCCACGTCGAACGCATCCTCAACGAACCCACCGCCGCCGCCCTCGCCTTCGGCCTCGATAAAACCTACGACCACGCACGCATCGCCGTCTTCGACCTCGGCGGCGGCACGTTCGACATCTCCATCCTCGAACTCTCCAGCGGCATCTTCCAGGTCCTCGCCACCCACGGCGACACCTCCCTCGGCGGCGACGACCTCGACCGCGCCTTCGCCTCGTGGCTCGCCTCCCTCGCCTTCCCTAATCAAACACCCTCCCCGGAGGCCGCAGCTCGTCTCCACGAAGCCGCCATCGCCGCCAAACACGCGCTCTCCTCAGCCGACTCCACCGAAATCCAGATCCCTTTCCTCAACGGCCAGCAGCACTTCTCACGCACCGTCTCCCGCGCCGAATTCGAATCCCTCGCCGCTCCCATCCTCGATCGCACCCGCGCCCACTGCCGCCAGGCCCTCCACGACGCTAACCTCTCCCCCGAGGACCTCGCCTCCGTCGTCCTCGTCGGCGGCAGCACCCGCATCCCCATGGTCCGCCGCCTCGCCGCAGAAATCTTCCAGCGCGACCCCGATACCTCCCAGCACCCTGACGAATCCGTCGCCCTCGGCGCAGTCATCCAGGGCGGCATGCTCTCCGGCGCACTGCAGCGCCTGACTCTCCTCGACGTCACCCCGCTCTCCCTCGGCCTCGAAACCTTCGGCGGCCTCATGAACGTCATCCTCCCACGCAACACCACCATCCCCGCCAAGGCCGGCGAAATGTTCACCAACGCCGTCGCCCTCCAGCCCTCCATGCTCATCCGCGTCCTTCAGGGCGAACGCGAAATGGCACGCGACAACTGGGAACTCGGCCAGTTCCAGATCAACTTCGACCCAGGCCCACGCGGCAGCGCCCGCGTCGGGGTCCAGTTCTCCATCGACGCCGACGGCATCCTCTCCGTCCTCGCCCGCGACACCAAAACCAATACCGACACCGTCCTCGCCATCCAAAGCGCCGCCATCAATGTCGACGACGCCCGCGTCGAGGCCATGATCTCAGACTCCGTCGACCACGCATGGGCCGACATGCACGAACGTCAGTGGACCGAGGCCTCCCTCAAAGCCGACGAACTCCTCAACGCTCTCGACGCCGCCCTCCCAGCCGCCGGCGCCGCCCTCTCCGACTCAGACCTCTCCACCATCAACTCCGCCGCCAACGCCGTCCGCGCCGCCCGCTCCACCTCAGACCTCACAGCCCTCAAAGCCGCCAACGCCGCCCTCGACGCCGCCACCGAATCCCTCGCCGCCATCATCGTCGAACGCGCCATGGACGCCGCCTTCGAACGCCGCGGCCTGCTCTGAATTCGCTAACACCAAGCCCTCCTTCCCACTTCTCACTTCCGCCTTCTGCGTCGCCAGCCAAGCCACCAGCGCATGAAACTCCGCCTCGGTTAGGCTCGCCCCGAACGTCGCCGGCATCAGGCTCAGCACCGCGATCTCATCCTTCGCCACCTGATCGCGCGCCACCGTCGTCTCCTGCCCCGCAGCGTCCACCAGCGTCAGCCCGTCCTTCTCGTCCCGCCGCACCAATCCCGCCAGCACGCCGCCGTCCTTCTTCGTCACCACATGCATCCGGAAGTTAGGATCGACCGCCCGGTGCGGATCCAGAATATCCTCGCAGAGCCGCTCGACCCCACGATTCCCCACGCCATCCAGTTGCGGCCCCACCACGTTGCCCTCGCCTCCCATCCGGTGACACACCGCACAGTGCACCTTGAACAGCGCCTGCCCCGCCGCCAGATCCTTCGCCGCTCCCGCATGATTCCGAATCCGCGCCGCAATCAACGCCGCTGTCTCCTCATTCGCCGGCGGCAATCCCTTCGTCATCGCCGCCGCCCGCTCGCTTAGCGCCGCATTGTCCAACGCCGCCAGCTTCTGCGCCACCACCGGCTGCGTCAGCAGCACCGGAACCCCGCAATCCATCAGCGCCGCCGCTCCCTCCGCACTCCCCGCCAGAATCTCCGCCAGCACGCCCTGCAGCGCCGCCGGTGCCGTCTTCAACACCGTCGCAATCGCCTGCGGCTGATTCATCGACGCCAGCGCCGTCGCCACCGAACTCCGCGTCTCCCCATTCAATCCCTTCCGCGCCAGCAGCTTCGCCAACACCGGTATCTGCCCGGTCATTTTCAGCTCCGACGCCATCCCCGCCGCCGTCCGGATAAACCCGTCCCCATCCTCCGTCGGCAACGCAATCACCCCAGGCTCAAACCGCCCAGCCGCCAGCCACGCATACGCCTCGCCTTTCTCATTATCATCCTCATCAACAATCTCAAATCGAACCCGCTTCCCCACATGCGCCGCCAACTCCCACTCAACCCGCTGCGCCGTGTCATTCCGCGGCGGATACGCCCGCACTAACTCAACATCTCCGTCCACCGCCACCAGCCGCACATACGTCCGCTCCGTCGCCTCTTTCGCCGGCCGGCCCCGATGCCCGTTCACCCAGAATGCAAACTTGTCAGGGCACGCAAACACCGCCGACTTCATCACACCCGCAAACCCCTCTCCTTTGCTCCCAAGGCTCGACAACAAGGTCGCCTCCCTCCCGTCCGCACACGGCCGCTTCTGCAGCACCCACCCGTCCCCCGGCGCAGGCACCCACTCGGTCCCTTCCGCCGTCCCTTCAATCGCCGCAAACAACCGCGCCGCCACTTCCCCCAGCCACGCCTTCGCCTCCACCCCGGGCTCGCCCCCGCGCCTCGCCAGTCCCTGACGAATCGCCCCAGCCAGCTCCAGTTGCGCCCCATGGTCATCCGCAAACGTCCGCCTCACAAATCCCACCAGCTTCGCCTCGCCATCCGCAGGCAGATTCCTCGCCAGCGACGCCATCGTGCTCCGCAATTCCCCACGATCCGCCTGCGGCTCGTTCAACAGATAATTCAACGTCCACGCCGACGCCTCCGGGGTCTGTATCGTCCGGATCACCGCCGCCAATCCAGCCGTCGGCTTCATCCCCTCCAACCCCGCAAACCCACCCGGTTCCTGCAGCAGCGCCCGCAACGCCACCCTCAAGGTCTGCCGCAGACTAGCATCCTCACCCGCCGTCTTCTCAAGGCTCTCCGCCACCACCGCCGCCGTCCACGCACTCTTCTCCCCCGGATGCATCGTGATCCACTCCGCCGTCGCCGCCAGCATCCGACTCCCCCCGCCCGCAGGGCTCTTCTCCGGCCCCTTAAACCGCCGCTCCATCACCGCCCGCTTCTCGAAATTCATCTCCCGCTGGCCCTTCGCTCCTTCCTTCACAATCCGCCAGATCCTCCCCCGCTCGCGGTCCCGCCCAGGATGCGTCAGCGGGACTTCATAATGCCCGATGATCCGATTGTAGAAATCCGCCACGTACAGCGACCCATCGGGCCCTAACCGCAAATCCACCGGACGGAACCACGGGTCCTCGCTCACCATGAAATCCTCCCGCTCCTCCGCCTTCGGCGTCGCCCCCGTGAACCTCACCGCATCATGATTGATCCGGCTCGTCACACAATTCCCCACCAGCATGTGATCCTCCCACTCCGCTCCCCAGATCCCTCCGTCAAGATACAGCACCCCGCACAACCCCGTCGATCCATGCGCGTGCTCGCACAACACCGGCGCAAAACCCAACCCGTCATGCGGCTTCCCGAAACTCGGATAAAACGCCCCCGCGATCAATTGCGTGATCGGATTGCTGTGACAATCCGCCGTGTAGAAATTCCCCCAGCTGTCCTGCGCCAGCCCGAACGGATTCACCTGCCCCCACGAGTACGGCTCCACCGCCGACCCGTCCGGCCGGAACCGGAACACGTTCCCGCTGTGCAGATCCAGCGAATACCCCCAGTCCAGCTCACCACGCGGCACTCCTGTGTTCCCCGCGCTCGGCGTCGGCTTCTTCACCCGCCCCGCCGCCGTCGGATTGTTCTCCGCCCTCACCTCGAAATGCGATGTGTTATTGAACCCGTGCGTCGCATACACCCACCCATCCATCCCCATCCGCAGACTCGAAATCATCCCGTGCGTGTCCATCTCCCACCCTAACGGCCCAAACAGCACAGTCCGCTTGTCGCACTTCCCATCCCCATCCGTGTCCTCCAGCCTCCAGATGTTCGGAATGCTCCACGCAATGCATCCGTTCCCAAACGGCAGCACACCCGTCGGAATGTTCAGATTGTCCGCAAACACCGTCGGCGTCTCCACCACACCATCCCCGTCTCGATCCGAAAACACCAGAATCTTGTCCCGCGATTCCTTCAGCAACCCCTCCGGCGTCGCCCACTGCTCCTTCTTCACCGCCCACGGATACTCCGCCGACGACGTGCACCACAGCCGCCCCTTCTCATCAAACGCCAGATTCATCGGCTTGTTCACCACCGGCTCGCTCGCCACCAGTTGCGCCGAAAACCCCGGCGGCAGCCGGAATCGCTTCGCTTCCTCCACCGGCGTCAGCGGTTCAGACTCACGGACAAGCGACGTGTCCTGCGCAAACACAGGCACCACCGCAGCAATCAGAAGAATATAGGCACGCATCGAAGGTAATCAGTCGGGCCAACGCAAACGCTCCCGCCCCTCCCCTTCTGTCTCCGCTTCAACGGTTCCCACCCCTCACCCCAATCGCCCCAGCATCTCCCCCAACTCCCCATCCTGCCCCGGCAGCACCGTCCGCAAATCCACCAGCACCGCCCCACCAGCCACCCGCCCCAGCACCGCCACCCGCCCCATCCTCAATCGCCTCGCCACCTCGTCCGCCCCAACCCCCGGCACCGTCACCCGCAGCGCCACCGACGGAATCACTCCCTTCGGCATCGTCCCACCACCACACCGCGCCTCGCTCCGCACCACCTCCAACTCCACCTTCCCCCCAACCGCCCGCACCATCCCCACCACCGCCTCCGCCCGCCCCTCCAGTTCCTCCAACCCAACCCCCAGCATCGCCATCAGCGGCACCCCACCCGCCGCCCGACCCACCCCAGCCTCCAGACTCATCACCGCCGTCTCTTGCAGCGCCACATACGCCAACCGGTCACACCGCAGCACCCGGTACATCGGATCCCGCTTCAATCCCCGCACCAGTTCCCGCTTCCCGAAAATCAACCCGGACTGCGGCCCCCCGAACAATTTGTCCCCGCTCGTGCACACCAGATCCACCCCTGCCGCCAGCGACTCCGCCGCCGTCGGCTCATGCTCCAATCCCCCAAACTGCGCCGTGTCCGTCACCGCCCCGCTCCCCAGATCCTCCACCAGCGGCACCCCGCACTCCCGCGCCAGCCCAGCCAGTTCCCCCAGCCCCGGCTCGCCCGTAAACCCCTCCATCACAAAATTCGAACGGTGCACCCGCAGCACCGCCGCCGTCCCCTCTCCGATCGCCCTCCGATAATCCTCCAGCGTCGTCCGATTCGTCGTCCCCACTTCCCTCAGCACCGCCCCGCTCGTCTCCAGAATCTCCGGCACCCGAAAACCTCCCCCGATCTCCACCAGCTGCCCGCGCGAAATCACCACCTCCCGCCGCCCGCCGCCCGTCAGATGCCTCAGCATCAGCACCAGCGCCGCCGCACAATTATTCACCACCGTCGCCGCCTCCGCCCCCGCCAGCAACGCCAGCGCCGTCTCCAGAAACTCACCGCGCCCGCCCCGCTCGCCCGTCTCCATGTCCAGCTCCAGATTGTGATAGGACGACGCCACCTCCGCCACCCTCGCCGCCACCCCCGCCGCCAGCGGTGCCCGACCCAGATTCGTATGCAGCAGCACGCCCGTCCCATTGATCACCACCCCGATCCGTCGCCTCGCCAGCATCTCCATCTCCACCCTCACCAATTCCATCGCCACCTCGAAATCCGGTGGTTCCACCCCGCCCATCGCCGCCTCGCGCCACCCGCTCACCACCCGCCTCACCACCATCGCCGCCATCGGCCCCGGCAACCCAGCCCACCCCGGCACCGACCTCAGCAACCGGTCCACTGACGGCAGCCTCCGCTCCATGCCCTCAGATTCCATCGTCATCTCATCAACTCATCACTCGCCCCCTCACTCGCCATACCACTTCGCGATCTGCTCAGTCATCACCACCTCCGGCACAAAATCCCCCAGAAACTCCTCCACCGTCCGGTCCGCCTGCTCCGGCGTCACCGGCCGCTGCCGCACCCCCGCCAGACTGTCATCCCCAAACCGCACGCCATCCAGATACGCCGTCACCGTGATATAGCCCCACCGCTGATCATACCCTCGCAGCATCCGATCACTGAAATCCTTGATCCCCCGCACCACGTGATTCCCCGTCACCGCATCGTGACCCACAAACCAGTAGTACGCAATGCTCCGCGCCATCGCCCGCGTCGCCGGATCCACCCGCGTGCAGAACAACCGCCGCACCGGCAGCACATGCCCGCTCTTCAGCTTCACCAGCATCGTCGTCGGCTCCGCAATGTTGAACCCCTGCGCCGTCAGACACCGCTCCAAGGCATGAATGCTGTTACTCGGATCCTTGCCCGACAGCACAATCCCCGCACTCACCAAATCACTCATCCGCCCGCCCTGCGTCTCGTCCAGCAGCGACGTCTCCAGCCCACCCCCCACCGGCCGGAAATAACTCCGCCGGAAAAACTCCGTGTCCTTCGCCAGAATCTCCCGCTCCTCCTTCGACGCCTCCAAGTCACTCCCGCCTTCCCAGCCACCACCCACCCACGTCGGTAACTCCGCCCGCAACGCCGCCTCACGCATCGGGGGCGTCTGCGGCAGCAGAAACACCAGGCTCAACCCCGCCAGCAGCAGCACCTGCACAATCATCAGTCGCTTTATCATGGCTGACCTCCCGTCTCATCCCCACCTACCCGCGTCACCTTCACTTCAGGCTTCAACGCCCGCAACCCACCCCGCATCACCGCACTGATCACCAGCAGAAAACCCAGCGCCGCCCCGAAACTGAAAAACCCGGAGTAATTGTGCCACGTGTTCATCGCAAATGTCCGGTCAAACTTCGCCACCACCAGAATCGACACAATACGCACCGCATTCGCCGGAATCGCCAGCGGCAGCGCCGCCGCAAAGATCACCACCCGCTCCCCCCACTGCCGGTGCGCCACCATCGCATAAATATAACTGATCAGCAGCAGCGCCACAATCGAACGGATCCCGCTGCACCCATCATCCACCTTGAACGACCCCCCGTCAGGATCCAGCAGCTGCGTCCCCGACTGTATCGTCGGAATCCCGATCAGATTCCCCGCGTGATGCGCCAGCTTCGTCGACAGAATCGCCAGATCGTTCGTCCGCTGCTCCAAGCCAGGCACCGGAATCATGAACAGCACAAAACTCAGCGGGAAAAACAAATGCCGCGCCGCCTTCCACCCCAGCGCAAAATGCGCCGCCCCCATCACCAGAAACGGCAGGCTCAACACCGCCGCACGCGCCTGAATCCCCCGAAACGCCCCCACCCACAAAAACACCCCAGCCGCCAGCCACCACAACCCCGCCAACCCCTGCGTCACCGACTCCTTCCGCATCTCCACCGACGCCTTCCACAGAAACCACCCCATCACCGGCACCACCATCCACCCGTGCTCATACAGCTTGTTCTCGTTGTTCCACGAATTCGTCAGCCACGGCAGCGTCGCCTGCGCATTCTGAGCCGCAAACTTCGGCACCAGCCCGAAAAACGCCGCCAGCGTCAGCAGAATCGAGCCAGCCAGCATCCACGCCATGCCATCGCCTCGCTCTGAGCCTGATGTCATCGCTTTCCGGGGTGTTTCCATGCCGCCGTTCATGGACGATTTCCCCGCCGAGGGCAAGCACCGGATCACCGGAACGCAAACAGGGGCAGCGAGCCGCGCCCACTGCCCCCGTCATCAATTCCTCACACCCACACGCTCAGTCCCGGTCCATCACAATCCGAATCACATACCACAGCAGCGTCGCAAACGACGCAAACAGCGCCAGCGACGCCGCCACATGCTGATCCGGATGGTAATGATGAATCACATTCGAGGTCTGATACACAATCGTCCCACCCACCAGCGCCACCATCAGCACGCAGAACAAGGTCCCCAGCGAAAACCCGAAAATCAGCGACGCCACAATCGTCGCCAGCGCCACCATCCCCGCAATCCTCAGAAACCCGCCCAGAAAAGTAAAATCCTTCTTCGTCGCAAACGCCACCCACGACAACCCGACAAACAACCCCACCGTAATCAGCATCGCCTTCCCCAAGAGCTGCGGATCAATGCTCAGCGCCACCATGATCAGCGGCGCAAAAATAATCGACTCCGCTGCCACATACAATCCCAGCCCAGCATACTGCGTGCTCCGCTTCACCGACGACGACGCCCACGCCGTCGCCACCTGCGACACCAGCATGAACCCACCCAGCACAATCAGCCACGTCCACCGCCCACCCAGCATCAACCCAGCCAGTGCCTTTCCCGCCCCGCTCGTAATCAAGAGGGTCTCCAAGACCACAAACGCCGCCACCGCCCCCGCAAGGTGCCCGTACGTCCGCCGAATGAAGGCAGCACGTCCGGATTCGGGAATGTCTGAGACCGTCGCAGGAGATTCGTAATAGTTCATGATGCCCCCATTCTAGCACCACCTCCCGCCCGCCGCAAGCAAAGTGGCACAGGCATCCAGCCCGTGACCTCAACGCCCCAGCCCCCACCTCCAGCCCAACGTAGCACGGACTTTCCAGTCCGTGTCACCCCCTCCAAGCAAAGTGGCACGGGCATCTTGCCTGTGACCTCAACGCCCCAGCCCCCCCTCCACCGCCTCTCCACCGTCCGGGAGGTTCCCCGCAGAACCTCCCGGACCCCAACCCCTCCCAACTCACCTCTTCGGCGGCTGCACTTCCTTCACCGTCGCCCCGAATTCCTCGCTCATCACAAGGATCGAGAACCTCGTCGCCCCATCCAGATCCCCCGTGCTCAGGCTCGCATAGTCAAACTTCCCGCGCAGATCGGTGTACCCGTCCTTGTAGAACACCGGCGCACCATTCACCTCCGCGAACACCTTCACATACACCTTCGCCAGCGGCTTCTTGTCCGCCGCCCGCCGCACCTGCAGCCGCCCGAACCCTTCGCTCACCTGCACATCCAGCGCATTCGCATACGCCGCCTCTGCCCGAGTCACCCCACCCCCACTAATCTCCACCAGCACGTTCGCACTCTGATACTCCGCAGGCAGCGCAAACACATGCGCCCCACCAGCCGGCAGCATCATCTTCTCGCTCCGATTCGGCCGGATCGTCCGGAACCGGCTCGTGTCCTGCGTCACAAACGGATTCGCACTGAACAGAAACTCCAGATCCATCGGATAGTAATTCACCGTCACCTCCGCCAGATTCCGGTACGACAGGCTCACCATCCGGTTCTCCAGCTTCAGCCCCATCGCCGGCTCCTGCGCCGCCAACCGGTCCTGCGTCGCATCACGGTCATCCTCCTTCGCCCCCGCCGCCGCCTTGCCCTCGATCTCATCCAGCTGCGACCCCAGTTCCGCAAACTTCCGCCGCCAGTGATCCACCGGATACGACGCCCGCGCCACCGCAACCGCACGCGCCGTTGCCGTGTCCTCCTGACAAATCGCCAGCCACGCCTTCATGTAATCGTACGCCGCCTGCTCCGCCACCTTCCCGGGCTCCACCTTCGCAAACCGCTCCACCGCTTCCTCAATCCGATCCTGCAGCGCCAGATAATACGCCGCCGCCAGATGATCCTCACTGTTCAACTGCGCCCGACTCCCCAGCACCCTCACAAACGCCTCGAACTGGCCGCGCAGCTTGTCGTTCAGAATCGTCCGGCTCGACCCCAGCGTGTGCGCACGCGCATTCACCAGCGGGCTGTATTCCAGATGCTGATAACTCCGCCGCTCCACCGGATCAATCTTCACCGCCGGACTGTCCAGCGACGCCCCGCATTCCGCAAGGAACCCATCCGCATGCATCAGAAAATCCGTCACCCCCTCCGGCACATTGTGCAGCAGCGCATAACTCCCCGCTCCCGCATGCCACACATGCCGTCCCCGCAGCAGCGCCAGCGCCCGCTTCGCAAAATCCGCATCCTTCATCCGCCACAGCATCAGATCCAGATTCAGCGTGTTCAGATTCGCCTGCTCCAGAAACGTCAGCACCTCACCAGGCGCCGCATTCTGACTCACATACTCCCACGACGCCTTGTCCGCCTGACTCAACCGGTCCACCACCGTGAACACAAACGGCTCCCCACTCGCCGCCGTCCGGAAATTCCGGCTCAGATGCACCGGATAATGCGCAAACTTCCCAGGCGCAGGGAAGTAAAACTGAAAATCATACGTCCCCGTATGATACGGCTCCAGCACCACCGGCACACTCCGCGTCACCTGGGTCTGCAACACCGGCACCGCCCCCACCGGAATCTGAAACAGCATCTCCAGCTTCTGCCGCGACGACGACGGATTCGTCACCACCACCTGACACCCATACACCACCCCAGTCAGAAACTCCCCAGTCACAAACTTGTCCATCTTCTCCCCAGCCTGCTCGATGAACCGATCCCCCTGACGATAGAAATTCTGACTCACCAGCAGCTTCGCCCCCTCTTTGTCAGGCTCCGCCGCCCGGATCTCCTGATGAAACAGGATCCCCTTGCCTCCCGGCGTCAGGGTCACCGTGTTCTCCTTCCGCTCCACTTTCCCTCCCTTCACCTGCGACGGAAACGGCAGATCCAGCGCCGCCAGCGCCAGCACCATCTCCGTGAAACTCCCCGCCGCTTCCGCTAGATGCACCGACATAAACGGCTGGGTCCCGTCCCACGCCGCATAGTCCGCCCAGAACCGGTTCACCGGCACCAGCGCCGCCGTCTGCTGCGCAATCAGCAGCCGGTAATAATTGCTCTCCGCCCACTCCTGCGTCCGCTCAGTCTGCCGGAACATCCGCTCAGCCTTCTCCGCGACCGCCTTCCGTCTCGACAGCACCTCCACCGCCTTCTGCTTGCTGAATCCCCGCCCGCCCTTCGCATCCATGTCCGCAGCCGACATGGCAGACAGCTCCACCGGAGCACTCGCGTCCGCCAGCTTCGCCAACGCATCCTTCCCCTCCACCGTGCTCTCCATCTCCTTCAGCACTTCATCCTGCTCCAATCCCCCCAACGCCTTCGCCCCCGCAAACCGCTCCGCCGGCCCATCGTCCACCCCGCCCCGCGGCGGCGCCCCAGGCATCGCCGGCTCGTTCACCGCCATCTCCGACCGGTTATAATGCAACGCCACGGCCCGCTTCCTCCCGTCCTCCACGCCATTCGATCCCCCGCCCCCAAGCCCCCCGCTGAACTCTCCCCCGCCAATCTGCCACGTATTCCCGCCACCGCCACTCCCAGGCTTCCCGAAAAATGCCAGCGACCGCCCATTCAGCGCCGTCTCAAACAAAAACGACTCCCGCTGCGGATTCTTCGCCTGCGTGTCCAGATAATCCTTCATCATCCGCACCACCACCGGCCGCTCCGACTCAATCCGCCGCGCCAGCAGGATCCGCTCAAGGGCATTCAACCCGCTGTACTGCCACGGCCGCAGATACCCTGACAAATCCGCCCCCAGCAGATAGTGA
>JAIXPK010000493.1 GCA_027486335.1 Verrucomicrobiaceae bacterium
GGAATCGAACCTGAATCACCGGCTTCGGAGACCAGTGTCTTATCCGTTAGACTACAGGAGCAGAGCGGCCGGGAGGATAAGGGAAAGCCCGGCGGCGGGAGGACATTCTGGCTTTACAGGAGAGGTTTCGCAACCAGTTTTCCGAAACTTCGCACAGACTTCTTTGGAGACGTGCTGGAGGAGAAGATTTCCCATGAGTACGCCCCCTGTTCGACCGATTCGTCTGGTGATCAAGTTTGGATCCGGCATTTTGACGCGCCCTGATACGGCGGCGCTGGATGAGAGTCAGTTTGCGAGATTGACGCAGGCGATTGCGATATTGAAGCAGGAGGGGCACGAAGTGATTGTGGTGACGAGCGGGGCGGTGGCGGCAGGGTTGGGGGCGATGGGGTTTGTGAAGCGGCCTGCGGAGACTGGGCAATTGCAGGCGTGTGCGGCGGTGGGGCAGACGCGGTTGATGCACAAGTACGCGACTTTGCTGGGGGCGTGCGGGTTGCAGGTGGGGCAGCTGCTGGTGACGCACGAGGATTTTGCTGATCCGGTGCGGCGTGGGAACCTGGAGACGACCCTGAGGCGGTTGATGGAGCGGCCGACGGTGGTGCCGGTGATCAACGAGAATGATTCGGTGGCGACGGAGGAACTGAAGTTCGGGGACAACGATGCGTTGTCGGCGGATGTGGCGGTGCTGGCGCGGGCGGATCTACTGATTTTGTTTACGAGTGTGGATGGATTGATGCCGCCTGGGGATGGTGGGCGGATTGTGGAGTATGTGGCGGACGTTGCGGAGGTGATGGGGTATGCGCGGGATGAGAAGGGAGAGTACTCGGTGGGGGGGATGGCGAGCAAGTTGCGGGCGGTGGAGAAGGCGGTGGGGGCAGGGGTGGCGACGATGATTGCGAACGGGAGGCGGGCCGAGCAGATTCCGGATCTGGTGGCTGGCGGTGGGGTGGCGACGCGGTTTGCGGCGCGGGCGAAGGCGCAGGCGTGAGCGCGCCGGGTCAGCGGATATCGGTGATTTCGTTGAAGTAGACCTTGATGAAGTTCATGCCTTTTTCTTCGTCGTAGCCGCGTTCGATGGAGTCCGGGGATTCTGTGGATTCGTGTTTGAGGTGGATTTCGATGCCGGAGTCGAGTTTGAGGACGGCGGCGACGCGTTTGGAGGCTTTTTTGACTTCCTTGGGGGCGATGGCGAAGGAGCGCTGGAGAGGGACCCCGGCGTCTTCTTCGAAGCGCTGTCTGGCTTGTTCGAACGAGGCGACGGCTTCGGGGGTTTTGAGGACCTCGGATTCGAAGTCGGACATGTCGAAGTCTTCGCGGCCGTCGAACCATGAGAGGGCTTCGCGGGAGGCGCGTGCGGTGTCTTCCGGGGCGTTGGCGACGTCGGGTTGGTTGCGGACGGCGGCGACGGCCATTTCGGTGTAGGTCTGGGTGAGGAAGGCGGAGTCCGGGATGGCCTGGAGGCCGAGGAATTCGCGGACCCAGAAGCGGCTTTCGCTGCCGGCGCGGTCGAAGGTGAGGACGCAGAAGCCGGTGTTCTGCCAGTGGTTGAGGATGAGACAGCCCTTGTCGATTTTTTCGGGGTTGATGCCCTGGGCGGTGCGGAGGGTGAGGTCACCGTCTTCGGAGGCGATGCTGAGGAAGGGGGCGACGGTTTCGGATTTGAGGATGCAGATGGCTTTGACGGTTTCGGATTCGATGCCGACGCCTTCGACGAGACCGATGCAGAGGTCGCCGGATTTGATGTTAGGGTGCTGGGATTTGGCGTAGAGACGGCGGGCGATGGCGCAGCCGTTGTCGAGGAGAGCGGCGGGGTCGTTGAAGATGCCCTTGGCGAGGGCGTTCATCTCGTGGGATTCGAGGGAAGTGGTGTGGTGGAAGCGGTGTGGGAGGAGATTGCGGAATGGTTTGAGGAAGAGGGCGGTGAGGAGGTCGCGGTCTTCGTCGGCGACGCGGAGGACCTCACGGGAGACCTGGAGAGGTTCGTCGCGCTGGGGGTTGCCGATTTTGGCGAGGACGAGCTGGGTGACGGCAGCGGAGGGGAAGCGGATGCGGAGAGAAGACATGGGAGGGCTGGCACCCTACGCGGGAAGCGGCCGGTGCAAGCAGCGAGACGTGGGGAAGTGGGGTGGGTCAGCGGTGCGGGTGGCGCTTGCGGACGTGACGCCATGTGCCCCAGAGGTGGATGCCGGCCCATGCGAGGACTGCGGCGGCGAGACCGCCGGCGACGAGGTTGGCTGGTTGCTGGAAGGTGGAGTAGAGGGCGGATCCTGCGCGTTCGAGGAAGCCGCGTTGTTCGCCGTCGCCGAAGATTTCCTTGCGAGCGGCGATGACGGCGGCGGTGCCGGAGCCTGCGAGGAGGAGGCGCGGGTGTTTTTCGATCCATGCGAGGGATCTGGCTGGGGAGGAACGGATGAAGGAGAGGAAGGCGGAGCGGTCGGCGGCGGGGAGACTGGCGAGGGAGTCGGCGTGGCGGGAGAGGAGGATGGCCTGGTCGGTGGAGAGCGAGCGGGCGACGTCGAGGCCTTCGCCACCGAGGCGTGAGGCGAGGGACGGGGCGAGGCCGGGGTGGCGGGCGGCGGTTTCGAGGGCGGCGGGGCCGAATTCGGAGACCATGCGGGAGACGGCGGCGGGTTCGGAGGCGAGGGCGCGGAGACCGTTGGCGGCGAGGTCCTGGGGGAGTTGGTCGACGGCGCGGATGACAGTGCCGGGGGCTCCGCGGAGGGCGGAGAGGGCGACGACCCCGTGTTGTTCTGCGGTGGAGACGATGCGGCGCATGAGTGCGTCGCCGCCTTCGCGCTGGGCGGCTTCGAGGATTTCCTGGACGGCTTTGGTGCCGCCGAGCTGGGCGAGTTCGGCGGAGGATTTGGCGGCGGCGGCGGACGTGCCGCGCTTGGCAAGGGATTCCACGAGTTCGGAGGCGACGCGGGCGGCGGCACCGGATTGAGCGGCGAGCGGGAGGGCTGAGAGGATGAGGGAGAGCGAGAGGAGGAGCGCTTTCATGGTGGGAGCGGGGTCAGGGCAGAGGCTGAGACTGAGGGAGGGAGAGGGAAGAGCGGAGGGCGGCGGTGGTGGCGGCTTCGTGGCGGGCGATTTCTGAGCGGAGGAGGGAGGCGAGACCGTGGTCGCCGTCGACGAGAGCGGCTTTGGACTGGGAGAGGAATGAGCGTGTCTGGGCGGTGATTTTTTCTTCGAAGGCGTCGGTCATCCACCAATCGACGGCGGCGCCGGCGATGAAGCCACCGGCGACGCCGATGATGGTGCCGATGCCGGGTGCGAGGGCGGTACCACCGGCGGCACCTGCGGCGGATGCGGAGGCGGCTGCTCCGCCGGCGGCGGCGGCGGAGGTGGCGATGCGGGAGGCGGCCTGGGCCATGACGACGCGGATGAGATTGCGGACGGCTTCTTCTGCGGCGAAGCCTGCGGCGAGACTGCCGGTGCCAACGGCGACCGACTGGTTAGGCATCGAGGCGAGGAGCGCGGGGATGTCTCTGGTGAGAGAGGACGAGAAGCGGGCGAGGGTTTCGGATTGGAGGGAGACGGGGAGGTCTGAGGTCTTGAGGGCGGCGTCGAGGGAGGCGGCGAGTTCGTTGCGACTGGCTTCGAGGTCGAAGGTGAGCTGGGCGAGGATGGCGCGGAGGTCGGCTTCGAGTTTTGGTTCTGAGACGACGTGGAGGTTGAATTGTTCCTGGACGAGAGCGGCGGTCCATGAGTGGTCGGGTTTCCGTTCGGCGGATTCGACCCCTTTGCGGTAGAGGATTTTGAAGCGGAGGCCCCAGCCGGTGAGGGCGTTGGCGAATTTGGGGGCGCCGTCGCTGTAGGATGCGAAGGTGGCGTCGATGGCGTCGAGGGCGCGCTGGAGGGCGGCGGCGTGGCGTGCGTGAGCGGCGTCGAGGAGCGGGGAGGCGGTGGAGGAGAAGAAGGCGGCGCGGGAGGCGGCGTCGAGGTTCTGGGCGGGCGGCGGTGGTTGGGGAGGGGATTGGGTGATGGCGTTGAGGTGCCAGAGGAGGACGGCGGCGAGGGCGGCCGTGGTGAGGGAAGCGGCGGCGGCGAACGACAGCCGGGGGGGCGGACGCCTTGAGGGCGGAGAGGAGGCGCTCATGGTTGCGGACCGCCGGAAAGCGAGAGACGGGTTGCGAAGGAATTATCGACGAAACTGAACCTGCCGCAAGCCGATGCTGAACGAACCGCTGCCATTTGCTGCTGCTGTGCTGACTGGGGGGAGATCGAGTCGGATGGGGCGTGACAAGGCGGGATTGGAGTGGGGCGGGCAGCCATTGTGGCGGCATCAGCTGGAGGTATTGCGCGGGATGGGAGCGGTGGATCTGCTGCGATCGTGTCGGGATGCGGGTGATGGATTGGGAGAGCCGTGGTTTCGGAGTGTGGAGGATGTGGTGGCGGAGAGTGGACCGATGGGAGGGATTGCGGCGTGTCTGGCGGCGACGGAAGCGCCGCTGCTAGTGGTGTTAGGGGTGGATATGCCGATGGTGCCGGGTGAGTTGCTGCGGCGGATGGTTAGTGCGGCGGATGGCGGGTGCGGCGTGGCGGTGCGGCGGGAGGTGGAAGGCGGGCGATGGTTGTGGGAGCCGCTGGCGGCGGTGTGGCCGCGGGTGGCACTGGGGCGGGTGGAGGCGGCGCTGTGGGAGGGGAGACTGAGTCTGCAGCGGCTGATGGATGAACTGGCTAGGGAGGGGATGATGAGGGAGTGGGTGGAGGAGGTGCCTTTGGAGTGGTTAGTGAATGCGAATACGCCGGAGGAGTGGGCGGCGCTGGGGCGGGTGATGTGATGGATGGTGGGGATGCCGCGCCGGACAACGGCGAGCATGTGCGCCGGATTCGGTTGTTGTGATAGGGTTCGCCGGGGACGCAACCCTGATAGGGTTGGGGGTAGTTTGGTTCGGTTCCCAAGGTAGGCCTTCGTGCCTCAGGCCAACCTTGGGCTTTGGGACGCAATCCCGTTGGGATTGGGGGGCGGCGCAGGCGGATGGGTGCGGACGCCGGAGCCGGGGTGGAGGTTAGTGTCGCGTTGGGGCCCAAGTGTGCCGCGAGTGGCTCACGGAACACCCCGGCAAATTGACGGGTCGTCCTTACGGGACGCGGGTGTGTGGTGGTCAGGGGAGGAGGCGGACGCGGTAGAACGAGCGGGAGGCTGGTGGGCGGGAGGTGTCAGTGAATTCGGAGACGGGGCCGGAGGCGGTGACGGGCGGGTTGAGGTTGGACCATGCGGTTGGGGCGTCGAGGGACTGGGCGCGCTGGATGCGGTAGGAGAGGCCTTGGGAGGAGGCCCATGTGAGGGTGGCGTGGCCGGAGACTGGGTCGATGGAGATGTTCTGGATGGCGAGGGTGCTGGTGCCGTCTGCGGGGAGCGTGCCGGCGGCGAATTCAGCGGCATTGGATTGGCCGTCGCCGTCGGGGTCGCCGGACGGGGATTGTGCCAGGGTGGCGAAGTGGAGGAGTTCCCATGCGTCGGGGAGCCCGTCGGAGTCGGCGTCGCCGGGGAGACTTTCGAGGACGGCGACGTCCTTGAGGAGGAGGAATTCGTTCGCGGAGTTGGAGCTGGCGTCGGCTAGGATGCGGATGGAGAGGACGTCTGAGGGGACTGAGTAGACGAAGGTGAACGTGCCGCGGGAGGATTCGGGGCCGGTGGCGAGGGCGGCGTTGAATTCGTCGCTGGCGGCGGCGGCGGAGTATTCTGCGGTGGTGGCGGCGGTGAAGCCGTTGAGAGTGCTGTCGGCTGGGGATTTGTCGGCGGGGAGACCGGTGATGAGATTGACCCGTTCGGTGAGGCCGCCTTCGCGTGTCAGTTCAACTTCGAGCCGGAACGTGTCATTGGATTCGAAGCCTGAAGTGATGCTGTTTTCGAAGGCGCGGAGAGTGGCGAGGACGCTGACATTCTGGAAGCCTGCGGTGGGGATGGGTGCGGATTCGAGGAGCCCTTCACCGGCGACGGCGACGCGGGCGAGATTGAAGAAGGAGGTGAGGGAATCGATGGGGAATTCGGTATCGCCGGTGGCGGGGGCGGAGGCCTGACGCCAGACTGGGGCGACGGTGCCGGGGAGACTGTAGATGACGGAGGAACCGGCGAGACGGTTGCGGCCCATGGCGATGGGGAGGCCGGTTGGGGAGATGGGGATGGTGCGGCGGATGGTGGGGGCTGACTGGTCGATGATGACGATGCCGGAGGAGGAGACGGGGATGGAGAGCGTGGTGGGGGTGCCGTAGGGGCCGGTGCCGAGGAGAGAGTTAGCGGCGTCTGAGGAGCGAGCTTCCCATGAGTTGCCGAGGGCGGTGCCTACTGGGGTGATGGAGAACGAGTAGAGGTCGTCGTCGGGGGAAGCGGCGTCGGTGCCGGGGAGCCGGGAGAAGCCGGTGGGAGCGAAGGTGGTGCTGAGGGCGGCGGCGGGGATGGCGACAGAGACGTTAGAGAAGCAGGAGGGATTGCCCTGTTCCTCGACGCGGAAGGAGATGTTCTGGGGGACGCCGGCGGCGTCGGTGGCTGGGCGGGTGATGGTGATTGCGCCTGCGGTGCCGAAGGTGGAGGTGACTTCCGAGCCTGGGCCGAAGCCTGAGGTGGTCCATTGCGGGGAGGAAGTGCCAGCGCCGTCGACGGTGAGGGTGAAGCTGAGGGCGTCGTTGGAGCGGTCGTTGTCGGCTTTGTTATCGTAGGTGATGCTGGAGACGGCGGCGGTGACGAGACAGGGACTGATGGTGGCGTCGTCGAACCAGATGGTTTCGTTGGGGGAGTCGGTGCCGCCCTGGATGACGAGTCTGGCGGCGGAAGCGCCGTTGGTGGTGATCTGGGTGCCGCGGGAGACCCATTGGTCTTTGAAGGCGTCGAGGAGGGCTGGGCCGGAGAGGAGAGGGACGAGTTCTGCTGGCGGGGAAGGTTCGGCGAAGTTGACCCCGTCGGAGCTGAGTTCGATGAAGACGCGGAGATTGTCGAGGGTTTCGAAGCCGCTGGTGGAGTCGTTGGTGCGGATGCGGATGGAGGCACCGAGGGTGGCGAGGCTGGAGACGCTGACGGGTTCGGTGACGAAGCGGGAGGCTTCGGCGTCGCGGAGGCGGAGGACCTTCTGGGCGGTGCCGTCGAGGGTTTCGCTGACGACGCAGCCGCCGGAGAGGTCGGTGGTGCCGCGGAGGGTGGGTGAGACCATGAACCATGCGAGGTCCGACTGGCCGGAGTTGGGAGCGAAGTGGTGTTCTGCGACGGGGATGACGGCGGCGGTGGTGCTGCCGTTGACCCATGGGACGTCGGTGAAGGAGATGCTGAGGCCGGAGGGAGGGAGCGGGCGTGGGTCGAGGTCGAGGAGGGTTAGGGCGAAGCCCATGTCCGAGCTGGTGTTGTTGGACTGGTGGACGGAGACGGCGATGCGGTGGGTGCCGGCGGCGAGACGGCCGGTGAGACCCCCGAGGAAGACCATCTGGGTTTGTTTTTCGTTATCGAAGCCTGCGGGTGTGTGGGCGCGGCAGCCGGGGACTGGGACGGCGGCGCTGGCTGCGGGGATGGCTCCGGTGAGGTGGTTAGGGGGTTGAGGTCTCCAGCCGTTGTGAGCGGTGGAGGTGGTGAAGGACGTGTTGGCGAGGGTGGCGGCGATGCGGACGGGGATGCCTGGGAGATCGTCGATGTAGATGTAGGCGCCGTCGTCGGCGAGGATCTGGGCCCAGAGGTTGGAGGTTTCGCGGGTGAGGGTGAAGCCTGTGCGGAAGTAGGCGGCATTGTTAGCGCCGCCGGTGGCGGCGGTGTTGATGGAGGTGGTGGTGCCCGGGGCGAGATCGATGCCGCCGAAGCCGAAGGGGGCGGGGCGGGAGAGGGTGAAGGCGAGGGCTGGGGTGGCGTTGTAGGAGGAAGTGTTGCCTGGGAGTTTCCATGTGGCATTCCATGAGGCGTCGGTGGTGGGGTTTTCGCCGTTGATGGGGTGGAGCCAGTCCCAGTTGGAGAAGAAGGGGAGGACGACGCGGCCGTTGCGTTCCATGGTGACGGTCAGGTCGAAAGCGGAGGCGGCGGTGGTGGAGTTGCCGGAGACCTGGATGCGGACGGGGGTGCCTGCGGTGACGGCGAAGAGATTGCCGGGACGACCGGCGCCGGGGGTGGCGGGCGGACCGGCGGCACCAGCGGAGGAAGTGGTGGAGCCGATGCGGGAGATGGAGGAGAGGGCTGCGCCGAGGTAGGCGTTGGCGTGCATGATGCCTGCGGCGGTGCCGGTTCCCTGAGCGACGAGGGAGATGGAGGCGAGGCCGGATTCGGCTGGGGTCCATGTGAACCAGACTGTGCGCGGGGCGGAGCCGGTGACGGCGGCGTTCTGGAGGTGAGGGGAAGGTTCTCCGGCCTGGGAAGTGGCGTTGACGTTAGTGCCGGAGACGGAGCCCGGGTTGGGGATGACGGTGGCGCTGGCGAAGTTGTCGTTAGCGGGGGCCTGGGCGAAGGCCGGGGCGGAGGAGAGGAGCGCGACCGAGGCGGCGGAGAGCAGAGATTTCATGGTGCTGGGGTGGGGGGGGGGGCTTGGGTGGAATTTCAGGCAGTAAGGGCGAGCGGCAACCGGAAGGGTGGCGGGGCGGGGCCTGTGGGGGA
>JAIXPK010000480.1 GCA_027486335.1 Verrucomicrobiaceae bacterium
GGAGACTCAGTTGTTTCTTCATGCAGTGAAAAATGAAAGCTTTTTCGGGATATCTAGGTTCCAAGTATTGCCGTGAATCGTTGGCGTGGCAACATTTTTTCTCCCGCAAATTGTCCGCGACCGGGAACTCCCGCCGCAATCTCCATACCACCGCCCCATTTGCCTCGCCCAAGTGCCAGTCAGGCCTCAAATGGAGCGGGCAGCGGGAATCGAACCCGCATGGCCAGCTTGGAAGGCTGGAACTTTACCATTAAGCTATGCCCGCATCAGGTAAGTCCCAGCCCTTCCGCATCGCCCCGCAGCGCGCAACCGGAAACTTGATGCTCCCACTCCCCAAACAACGACCGCAATCACCCACCTACCGGGTTTTCCCCTGGAAATGCCAGAGACGGAGTCGATGAAATCCACCACCATGGCATTCTCTGAGCTCTTCGAGCAACGGTTGGCTCGCCCGTCCCCACGCCAGCGGCATCTCGCCGCCCTGCTGGAACCAAAATCACCAGCCGCCCTCGAACAGATGGCCCAGGACGCCGCAAGGATCACCCGCCAGCACTTCGGGCGCACCATGCGCCTGTTCGCACCACTCTACCTCTCCAACGAGTGCGTCAATAACTGCGCCTACTGCGGCTTCTCACGCGACAACCCCATATTCCGCGTCACCCTCAGCATCCCCCAGGTCGTCCGCGAAGCCGAACACCTCCTCTCTCTCGGCTTCCGCCACATCCTCCTCGTCGCCGGCGAACACCCCAAATTCGTCAGCGACGGCTACCTCGAAGCCTGCCTCGCCGCCCTCCGCGAAAAAGTCCCCACGCTCGCCATCGAGGTCGGCCCAATGGAAACCCCGGAATACGCCCGCATGGTCAACTCCGGCGCAGAAGGGCTCGTCGTCTACCAGGAAACCTACTGCCGCACCGCCTACGCTGCCTACCACACCGCCGGCCCCAAAAAAGACTTCGACTGGCGTCTCGATTGCCCGGAACGCGGCTACGCAGGCGGTTTCCGCCGTCTCGGTCTCGGTGCCCTCTTCGGCCTCGCCGACTGGCAGCACGAAGCCCTCAGCCTCGGCGCTCACCTCGAACACCTCGAATCCCAATGCTGGAAAGCCGCCTGCACGGTCGCCTTCCCTCGCCTCCGCCCGGCCGCCGGCGACTTCAAACCCCAGTACTGGCTCGACGACCGTACCTTCGTCCAGCTCGTCTGCGCCTTCCGCATCTGCTTCCCACACACCGGCATCGTCCTCAGTACCCGCGAACCAGCCACCCTCCGCGACGCCCTCCTCCCTCTCGGCATCACCTCCATGAGCGCCGGAAGCCACACCGAACCCGGCGGCTACACCGGCCAGGGACGCGATGACCTCCACCTCACCGTCAAAGGCCGCCGCGTCGAACTCGAACAAAAAACCAGCGACGACGCCGCCACCGGCCAATTCGACATCGCCGACCACCGCTCCCCCGCTGAAATCGCCACTCTCCTGCGCAACCGCGGCTTCGACCCCGTCTGGAAAGACTGGGACCCAGCCATCCTCGCCAGCGCCTGACCGCTCCCGCCCTCAGTGCCCCACGTCCGCCGGATTCAGCGCCTCACAATGCGCTTTCAACCCTCCAAGTCCTTCCGCCACCAACTGCCGGACCGACGAGCGCACCAGCAACCCGAAATACCGCCGCGAAAGGTTCCGACACGCCCCTGACGTCAATCGGCATCGCACCTCCGTCCCCCCATTCGCCGCCCCGGTCAGCGTCACATTGCACCCGGCATCCCCAGTCTCCCCGAAATCACACGCCACCATCAGCGCCTGCGGAGGAACCGCTCCCGTCACCTTGATCCGGCCAATTCCCTGCGACCGACTGCTCCACGTCATCATCTGCCCAGCCGGAGGAATCGCTCCAGCAGGCGTCGTGTACTTCGTCTCAACCAGCGTGTCCCCCCGGAACCACGGCCCCCAAGCTTCCCACTTGGGCAATTCCGAAATCTGCCCCCACACCACCCCCGGTGGCGCAGCAATCACCACCGTCTCCTCCACCTCAATCGTATCAGGCAGAAAAAAAGCCCCAAACACCGTCACCACCGCAGCAGCACAGGCAAACAAAAACAGCCGTCGCACAAGCATCGGGGCAGGTCGCATCCCTACCCCCTTAGACCACCTCCACGCTTCGCGCCACCCCTTCCTGCCCCCCCGAAACGGTTCGGGGAGGCAGAGCTTTCGCCCCACCTCCCCAGGTCCCTGTATTACCCTGATTCTCGCAGCAATCCGGTCTCTATTTCAAGACCAGTCCCGCTCGGTTGCCCGACTCGCGCTGCTCACGAGAACACATGAACATTGTTTCATTGTACCGCAACGGAAATCGACACCCCCAATTGGGATGGCTCACTGCGTCACGCTCAACAGACGCAGCGCCTCGTCCACGGTCAGCCGACCATGCGGAATCTCAAATCCAAGCGTGTCGCCCGACGCCTTCCAGCCATTCCCATCGCAGTCCACATAAACCGGATTGTGCCACGCCATCGGCTTCAAAACCGCCTGCGCACTCGTCCCAAACGCCGCCCGGAGATCCCCCTGCATCCCCGCCGCCATCACAATCAGATGCGCATCCGCCTCAAGCGTCACCGGTATTTCCCGCTCAAACCGCACCGTCCCAGACCCAAACCAGTCAGGATGACTCGCCCGCGTAAAATCAAGCTCCCGCGGCTGCCGCCCATTCACAAAAATCTGCACGCGGTCAATGTCCAGCCATCCCGCACACTGCACCCGAACCTTGATCACCACTTTGCCCCCCGGCGCATGAATCTCAGATCCCGGCGGCGCACCATTGCAAGAAACCTCCATGAACGGCCCCGTGCTCAGCACCGAATGCCCGGCCTTCGCCGCCCGGGAAAGCTCACGCCAGTCCGCCTTCTCAGGATCATCAGTGCCCGATGGCAGCCACGTGCGCCAGCCACCAGCCCCGTTCCCATGCACCGAATGCGCATCCGCCACCGCCACCGCCCGCATCCGATGACCCTGATTCAGCAACTGCAGCCAGATGAACCCGCGATTGTACAGCACCTTCCGCGGCTTCCCCGGCGCGCCGTCCACCCGAAACGGTGCCGTCGCCAGTAATCCCTGATCAATGAAATTCTCAACCTCCCACGCATCCACCATCGGCACGATCCCATCATAACCTCCCTCGACCACTCCGTCCGCATCGCGATCCGCAAAGACTTTCTGCAAGTTAGGATGATTCACCTGAATCCACCGGTCGGCATCCCCTCCCGGCCAGTCGCGCAGCGTGATCGCCGTAATCCGAGGATCCGCATTCCACGGCGGCGCTCCGTTGTTCTGCACGCCCGGCACCGGCGTCAGCGGAAAACAGTTCACATGCTCCGTCGGACCAGTCAGCTCCACGCCCGACACCGTGCTCAGCCACTGCCCTAGCTTCAGCGCCGCAATCCGCGGAGCCCAGTCGAACAGCCGGTTGTGTTCCGTCGTCGGCGCAAACTCAATGTGCTCCGCCGCAAGGTTGATCAGCCGGTCGTCCGTCCCGCACGTGTTGTCGCCGCTCGGCGTCGAATGATTGTGAAAATCCGTGCTCAGCCACCCCTTCGTATCCACTTCCCTCACAAGCTCACCCCTCACCTCCGCACGCCCGCCCTCCGTCACCACCACTTCCCTCACAAGATTCGAATACTCGGGACCCCGCGTCACCGTCACCCGGTAACTGCCAGGATTCAGCGGCACCGTGAACGTTCCCGTCTCGCTGTGCCATTGATCGACACACCCATGCGCTCGATTCGTCGGACCAAGATCCACCGCCGTCGTCCCGCTCATCGCCGCAAACTGCACCTTGCACGGCAGCGATCGCCCGCTCCCACCCTCCGTAATCGCAAACTGCACCAGACTCTGCGGCGGCAATATCACCTCGCGCACCGTCTCCGCTCCTGACACCACATCCACACTCACCCGCACCGGCGCCCGTCCCGCCTCACGCACCGAAATCCGGCACGCACCCGCAGGCACCGCCAACCGCAATGCCCCATTCGCATCCGGATAGGCCGGCACTTCGCGACCACCACTCCCGATCATCACCACCGCACCAGCTCCCGCCGCACCACTCCCATCCCGCAACGTCAGACTCAGACTCCCCGCGCCGCCTCCGGCCTTGAGCAGCACCCCGACCGCCGCCGCCGGCGAACTCCCCACCGCTACCTGCCGCACATAACGCTTCTCCTCTCCCGGCTTCAGTTCCAGATCCCCTCTCACCGCCTCAACCGCATACCCAGCCTTGTCCGCCGGATCCACCGCATCCGCCCAGACCACGCCAGGGCCGTCCCCCGCCTTACCTAACGGCACCAGCTTGTCCTCAACCTGCATCCGGACTATCGCCCCGCTTTCATTGCGAATCGTCGTCTCCACTTCCACCGCCTCCATCCCGTCGCGCAGCCGCCACACATGCCTCCGGTAAATCCCCTTATTCCCCGCCGCCGTCGTCACCGCTTCAATCTCCGCGTCCCCTTCCCGTCCATCACGCACCACCCTCACCCACGAAACTTTCCCGCGCTGCCCCGCCGGACTGAACACCGTCATCTGATCATTCCCACTCCCCCGCAGACACAGATCATACAGGCAACCCGGCGTCACCCCGTCCGCTCCGTAAAAGGTGCTCATGTTCGCCCGCCGTTCCGCTAGGTTCCCCGCAATCACCGCCTCAATCCGGTCGTTGCGCAGCACAAAGTCCCCTGCAATCCCATCCGCCTCCTTGCCCCGCGGCAGTTCCCCTAGCCGTTCCGGCCCGACCTCAAACGCCTCCGGTACCGCCTCAAGGCGAATCGTAGACCCCAGCATCAGAACAACCGTAGCAAATCGTCGCATCGTTCACCATCCCACGACCCACCCCGCCCGCCAATCCCCGCCACACCCGGATCCACGGACCCCACTCAACCCGGCCGCTCCCCTCCCTTCGCACGCCGCCGGCACCCATCGCTGCAATACCGCACCGCCTCCCAATCCCGCGCCCATTTCCTCCGCCACATGAACGGCCTCCCGCACACCACGCACACCTTGCTCGGCAAATCACTCTTCTTTACCCCGTTCATGTCTCGTCAGCATTCAGTTAGTAACCCCGCCGCCCCGCCTGCCAACCATCCAGAAGCCCGCTTCCAGAAGGGAAAAAATCCCGCCGTCGCATACCCCTGCAGCGCCGCCTTCCACGGCCGCTGCAAAAACCGCAGCCGCACTCCCGCCGCCTCAAGCTCCCGCCCGATCGCCGGCAGCGCATCCGCCACCGGCCCAGTCGCCGGTCGCATCGCCGCCACCACATCCAGTCGCTCCCGAACCGCCCACTCCCGCAACGCACCAGCCACCTCCTCCGCTTCCAGCCGCTCCACCCCGCACCCGAAATGCTCCGCCGCCCGCCCCAATCCGTCATCCAGCACAGTCCGCACCGCAGCAACCCGCAACGCACTCAACCCGTACATCTCCCCACACGGCACAGGAAAACAGGCCGCCACCGCCACAGGCTTCGCACCCGCCAACGGACTGCGCTCCAGACAGCAATCGTCAGGGTGCATCCAGATCCCCATCCTCCCCGCATCCCCATCCCAAGCCGTCAGATCGTCCGGCAGCGCCACCCGCTCCAGATCCTTTACCGCATCCTCCGCAACACCCGCCGCACTCTCCCCTTCCAGCCGCTCCAGCCCGGCATCATCAGCAATCAGTTCCGGCGCACACCACTGCTCAAGATTCCGCCGCCGCGCAAGGTAGTGCTTCCCCGGCGTCTGCAAGCCCGCCACCCACCGCCACGACAAGGTGTTGCTCGCAGGATCCGCATCACGCAGCTCCCGGAAAAAGAACGCCGCCCCCAGCTCCCACGGCAACTGCTCCGCGTGAACCCAGAACGCCGCCCACCACATCCGCGCATGATTGTGCAGATACCCAGTCTCCCTCAGCTCCCTCGCAAACCCATCCATCACCGCCACCCCACTCCGCCCCGCCGCCACCGCCTCCGCTCGCGCCAGCATCCCCGCGTCCCCCACCATCTCAAGTCGCCGCACCCGCCGCCGCCACGCCGTCCACACCCCCGGTCGCACCCTCAACCACGACTGCCAGTAGTCCCGCCAGCACAGTTCCTGAACCCACTTCTCCACCCGCACAAACCCGTGCGCCCGCACCGCCTCCCCCACCAGTTCCTCCGGCGTTAGCACCCCGAAACGAATCGCCCCCGACAACCGCGACACCGCCCCATGCTCCCGCCCCACCCCATTCCGCGCCAACGCATACGCCGGAACCTGCGGCAGAAACTCCCGCCACCGCGCCATCGCCTCACTTCGCCTCAACGGATACAACTCAGACACGCTCCCAGAACGTCTCCCGACCACCTCCAGGCGCAGCAGATCCATTTGGCATTCCTCCCAGCCCGGCTCTAATCTCTCCCCATGAGGATCCCGGCTGCCACTAACATCATCCGTCTCCTTGCCTTCAGGTCCTTCCTGCTCCTCGCCGCCACCCTCATTCCCGCCTGCCGCGCCCCGCGCCCCGCGGACGGTTTCTGCGGCGTTCAACTCCGCAAAGGAACCCTCACAGCCCTCCAGCATCCCGACGGCTCTCTCCTCCTCTCCCTCCAGCGCGCCGGCCGCAATGTCTTCGCCTCCGCACGCCTCCCCGACTCCCCACGCGAGCAGTTCGCCGTCCTCGAAACCGGCAGCACCGCCCGCAACGCATGGCAGCACGCAAAGAAAAACAAGGCCACCCCCATCAGGGTCTTCGGCACCGACGCATGGCAGCGCATCAAACAGCAACTCGCCGACCGCATCGCCCCTAAACGCCCGCGCACCGGCATCATGGTCACCGCCGGCGGCCGCGAATTGCTCGCTGCACGCGACCACACCGGCAAGGCCGCCTTCTACCCGATCGGCTCCTTCCCTAACGGCGTCACCGTCAGGGGCCACCGCTCCGCCGACGAAGCCCTCGCCGATGCCCTCGCCGCCATGCGCACCACCGGCGACGCACCTCCGCAAGGCACGCCTTTCGTCATCGTCACCGGAAGCGCGAGCCCCTGCCTCATCTGGGTCCAGCCCTCGCACCATCGCGCCGTCTTCCTCGGCGACGCCTGCACCCCGGACACCCTCTCCAGCTTCACCCAATCATCTCAGCTCGCCCTCGGCGGCACCGTCTCCTTCGGCCTCCGCGGCGCCGTCTCCATCATCAAAAACCCCCTCACATGGACCGCCCGCGCCGCCGGCAACGCCGTCAGCTTCGGTCACGTCCTCGTCTCCCCTATCACCTCCCCATGGCCCTCCGGCCCGCCACCCGCCCTCGCTCCCCAAACCCCCTTCGACCCAGTCGCATGGGAATCCGGCCTCGATGCCATCGGCACTCCCGCACCACTCCCCGCTAAGCTCGATTTCCTCATCGACGGCCACGAGTTCTTCCCCGCCTTCCTCGCCGGCGTCCAGTCCGCTCGCTCCTCCGTCGATGTTCAGGTCTACATCTTCGACAACGACCCCTATGCCATGGAAATCGGCAGTCTCCTCCGTCAGCGCTCCGCTGATGTCAGGGTCCGCATCCTCACCGATGAACTCGCCTCATGGCAGGCCGGCGCTTCCAACCCCGGCGTCGCCGAAGCCGGCTCCGACAACGGCCCACCCCACATGGCCGCATGGCTCGCCCGCGGTTCCCAGATTTCCGCCCGCCCCATGGCCATGACCGGCCTCTGCGCCAATCACACCAAACTCTTCATCATCGACGGCCGCAAAGGCTGGACCGGCGGCATGAACATCGGCCGCGAATACCGCAGCGAGTGGCACGACATGATGATCAGCATCGAAGGCCCGCTCGTCCGCTGCATGCAGGATTCCTTCGAACACACATGGGCCCACTCCAGCTGGGCCGGCGATGCCGCCGCTCTCTGGCAAACCATCCGCCGTAAGGCCCTCGATGACATCCCCGTCCCCGCAGGCGCAGTCCCCGTCCGCCCTCTCCCCGGCGGCCCGCTCCACTCCCCGCTCTTCCGCGCCCAGATGCATGCCCTCCGCCACGCCAGCCAGCGGGTCTGGATCGAAAACGCCTACCTCGCCGACCCACGCATCCTCAGCGCCCTCGTCGCCGCTCGCTACCGCGGCGCAGATGTCCGCGTCATCCTCCCCGAACACAACGACATGTCTGTCATGGCCGCCAGCAACCGCGCCCTCATCCCCCAACTCCTCAACTGCGGCGTCCGCGTCTTCCTCCTCCCTGGCATGTCCCACGTCAAAGCCGCCCTCTACGACGGCTGGGCCTGCACCGGCTCCGCTAACTTCGACCGCCTCAGCGCAGGCGTGAACGACGAATGGAACATCGGCTTCTCCGATCCAGCCGCCGTCCGCTCCCTCGAATCAAAACTGTTCCTCCCTGACATGAAGGCCGCTCGCGAACTCCACTACCCGCTTCCCGCCGACCCAGCCGCACGCATGAGCGACAGTCTCCTCCAGCTCCTCGCAGGTCAGCTCTGATCCTCCCTCGCCCCACATCCCCAGCCTCCCGCTTCGTTTTGCGCGTGCAGACCCCCCCAGCGGATGTATGGCACTCAGATGGACTTCGACTGGTCGGCACTGGACACTCTCAGAAAAACATACCTCAATGGCACAGCCGGCACCGCCGACTACTGGAACAGCGATACCCTCCTCGCCGCCTACGACGCCACTTTCGCTCGCCGCATCGCATGGAAATGGCAGTGGGTCTTCTCCGAACTCCACCGCCGCGGCTGGCAACCTCCTTCCTCCCTCGAAATCCTCGACTTCGGCTGCGGCACCGGCGTCGCCGTCCGCGAAGCCCTCAATCACTGGGGCCCCACCTTCGCCTCCGGCATCACCCTCAAAGACCGCTCCGTCCGCGCCCTCCGCTTCGCCGAAGCCGCCCTCGCTCGCGAACACCCCGGCGTCCCCATCCGCCGCTCCAGCGATTCCCCCCCAGGCATGGTCCTCGTCAGTCACGTCCTCACTGAACTCGACGCCATCGGCGAATCCCACCTCCTCAACATCCTCCGCACCGCCCAGTCCGCCATCATCGTCGAACCAGGCACCAGCGACGCCAGCCGCCGTCTCATCGCCCTCCGCGACCAACTCCGCTCCGACTTCAACGTCATCGCTCCCTGTACCCACCGCGCTTCCTGCGGCATGCTCACCAAAGCCAATGAACGCCACTGGTGCCACTTCCACGCCTCACCACCCCCGGAAATCTTCCAGGACGGCGACTGGATGATGTTCGGTAAAGTCATGGGCATCGACCTCCGCGCCCTCCCACTCAGCTTCCTCGTCCTCGACCGCCGCCCAGCCCCACCAGTCCCCAGGGACGTCGTCCGCGTCACCGGCAACCCCCGATTCTACAAAGGCTACGCCCTCCTCCCTGGCTGCACCGAATCCGGTGTCCACGAACGCCGCTTCTCCCGCCGCACCGACACACGCCTCTTCCGCGACCTCGAAAAAGGCCGCGTCCCTAGCCTCCAGCACTGGTCCCTCGACGGCACCGAAATCACCGCCGTCACTCCCGTCACCAACCCCGACGTCACCTCAGCATGATCTCCGGCTGATCAAGGCTGAAACTCAATTGCAGCGGCACCTGCTGCCACGCCGCCGACGCCAGATCGGTCATCGGAATCACCCACACAATCGCCTTCGTCCCCGACAGCGTGCCCCGTCCGCTCGTCCGCTCCCTCATGATCCGCAGCCGCGGCGCATTCCGCCCATCCCCAGGCACCGACAGCACATCCGGAATCGCCTGCAACTCCGCCGCCACCTGATCCGCTAGACTCGAAAAACTCCCGCTGCTCCCCGCAGGATTGCCACTCTCCCGCCACGCCAGAATACTGCTGTCACCCATCAGCAATAATCCGCCCCCGCTCGTCGAAAACGAAACCGACCGGACTTTCTCTCCACTGATCCGCCCAATGTTCCGCAACGCCAGGGTCTCCGCCTTCACCGCCGGATTCGCCCCGGCCGCCAGACTCCCCGTATAACTGATACTCCCGGGCTCCGCACTGATCCCCTGCACCGATCCCGCCACCTTCGCCGCCCGACTCCGCTTCACCGCCGCCGCCACCGCCTCCGCCGCCAGTTGCACTCCCCTCGGCGACCACGTGTTCCCCGTCTGCGTGTAAGGCGCTCCCTCCTTGTCGCCCCGATGCGCCAGAAACACCGGCAGCAGATCCACCGTCGTCATCCCACGCGTCTCCAGCGCCTTCAGCGCCGCCGCCCACGAACTGTCCAGCCGCGGCACCACTTTCCGCTTCACCGGAATCTTCGTCTTCCGCACCACTTTGTCAGGATACACCAGCGCCTTCGGCGGCACCGGTACCACAATCACATCACATCCCAACCCCCGCACCTGCGCCGCATAGTCCGCCATCACCCCAATCGCCGTGCCCGTCCCGCCAGCCTTCGCCAGCGCCGACAACTCGCTTCCCGAAAACAGCCATCCATCACGACCAGTCACCGTACTCCCCGGCGCTGCCAAAGCCGCACACTCCTCCAGAAACGCCACTTCCGCCGCACTCCGCCGCGCCGCATCCTTGTCCGTCTCCCCTCCACCACCACTCCCACCCCGCCCACCAAACAGCCGCGCAAAAAACCCCGGCTTCTTCTCCGCCACCACAGGCCCAGCCGCAACTGCCGCAGCCGGAGTCTCCACCCCTGGCTTCGCCGGCTCCGCTGCCGCCGCTGGCACCGCCTCAGCTGCCGCCTTCTCCTTCTTCTTCCCGAACAACCGGAACCCCGACGCCTTCGGCTTCACCGGCTCCGTACTCGCCGCCGCAGGCACCGCTGGAACAGGCACCGCAGGGGCAGCAGCAGCCCGAGTCTCCACCGCTGGCTTCGGATCCTTCTCCTTCTTCCCGAACAATCGGAATCCAGTCCCCTTCGGCTTCTCAGGCTCAGCCTTAACCACCGCCGCCGGAGCAGGCACCGCAGGCTTCACCGGCTCCGCAGCCACCGCAGGCTTCACCGGCTCCGCCGACTCCGGATCCTTCTCCTTCTTCTTCCCGAACAACCGGAATCCCGACGCCTTCGGCTTAGCCGGCTCGGCACTCGCCGCCGCAGCAGCCGCCGCGCTCTCAGGCTTCGCCGCCTCCGCAGCACCCAACGCCGGCACCAGCCACGCCGCCACAGCCAGCCCCAGCGGCAGAAATGATAGGGGGGATCGTTTCATCTCGGTTCAGTATGGTCTCTAGCTTTTCCCAACCCTCTCTCACTTCGCCGCTTTGTCCTTCTCCTGCAGCTTCTCCAGCTTCTTCTCCAGTTCCTCCGTCTTCCGCTGCAGCGCTTCCACCTTCTTCCACGCCTCCGTCGCCTGCGCCGATCCCGTCTGCTTCGATTGCAGCGCTGCCAGCGCATTCTCCGCCGCCGTCGCCGCCGGCTGGTCGTTCTTCAACGACGCCGTCGCCCGCAGCACCGCCGCAGACCGCAGATCACCCAGCGTCCCCAACGCCCGCGCCGCTCCAGCCGCGACCCCGCGACGCGGACTCCGCAGAAACTCCGCCAGAAACACCTGCACGGTCTCGTCCTTCGTCTCGCGACTCAAACTCGCCACCGCATCCAGCGCCGCCGCCACATCCTGACTCTCAAACGTCCCCGCCTGCTTGCGCAGCAGCTCCACAATCGCCGGCACCGCATCCGTCCGGTTCTGCGCCTTCAACGTCGCAATCGCCGCCGACGCCACCATGTTGTGATAGGACGCCCGGTTCAGATACGGCAGCACGTCGCGCGCCGGCCACGCCGCAAAACTCCTCACAATCGCCGCCAGAATCACCGGATTCTCCTCCTTCTCCGCCAGCGCCACCAGCGCCGCCGCCGCCTCAGGATGCCAGTAATCCGCCAGCGCATCCACCACCGCACGCCGCACCCGCTCGTCACTCACCCCCGTCGCCGCCGTCAGCACTAGCCGCGCCCCGTCCGTTCCCATCCTCCCCAGCCCCCTCGCCGCCTCGGACCGCAACGCATGATGCCCATCCCCCTTCAGCACTCCCTCCAGCAGCTTCAGCGCCTCTTCGTCACGGCGCTTCCCTAGCACATCAATCGCCGTCAGCCGACCCATGAAGTCACTCGCCAGCTGCTTCTTCAGCATGTCGCCAGACACATTGAACTCCACCTTCGCCAGCACCGTCAGCTCAGGATCAATCCGCACCAGCTCCGGCTGCGCCGTCAGCGGAAACGAAAAGTCCTCCTCCGCCTTGCTCACCATCACCGTGAAATCCTTCACCTCCACCTTCCCATCCGCACCCGGCACATGAAACCGCACCGGTAGCGGAAACCGGAACAACGGCACCTTCTCATCCACCTTCTGCGTCTGCCGCACCGTCACCTTCGCCATCTTCGCCCCGCCATCCCAGTTGAAATCAGCCTTCAAGTCAGGCGCGCCACCATGATGCACCCATTGATCAAAATACTGATCAAAGGACCGACCGCTCGTCTCCTCGAAAATCTCCTGCAGGTCATCACTCGTCACAATCCCGTTCCGATGCTTCTCAATGTACCGACGAATCGCCGTCCGGTAAAGCTCAGGCCCCAGCTGCGACCGGATCATGTGCAGCACCCACGCCCCCTTCGGATACGCCCGGCTGTCAAACTGCTCCATCGGCTGCAAGTAGTCCCGCCACACAATCGGCCGCGTGTCCCCGGACCCCAGCACCTTCTGCGCCTCCCGCCACATGCTCAGCAGAAACCCTTCCCGCCCGTTCTTCACCTCTTCATACAGCACCGTGTAATAACTCGCAAAACCCTCGTTCAGCCATAGATGCGACCAGTCTCGGCACGTCAGCAGATCCCCGAACCACTGGTGCGCCGTCTCATGCGCATCCAATCGGTGCAATGTGTCCAGCTCGCCAACCGCCGCAGGAAACAACGCATTCGCCGCATTGAAGGTGCAGCTCGTGTTCTCCATCCCGCCCGCCAGAAAATCATGGCAGTACACCTGCGAGTACTTGTCCCACGGAAACGCATTCCCAGTCTCCTTCTCATAAAAACCAATGATCGACGCCGTGTCCCGGAACGCTAGCGCCGCCTGATCCTTCTCCGACGGCGGCACATACAGCGCCAGCGGCAGCTTACCAGCACTGCTCTCCAGCTTGTGGAAATACCCAGCCGCCAGCGCTATCAGATAGTTCACGTGCGGCTTGTCCTGCTTCCAGTGCCACACCACCATCCCGCCCGCATCCTTCTCCTTCGACAGTAGCACGCCATTCGAAATCGTCTCCATCCCCTCAGGCACACGGCACGTCACCTCAGTCGTGAACCGCTCGTTAGGATAATCATAACACGGAAACCAGTACCGGTGATTCTCCGCCTCACCCTGCGTCCACACCTGCGTGTCCCCCGCAGGGTACCCCATCTCAGGGGTCCGGAAATATATCCCGTTCTGCGGCTCCCCATGATACCGCACACTCACCGCCACCTGCGCCCCAGGCGCAACCGGCTCCGCAAAATCCAGCACCAGCTTCTCCTTCGTCGTCCGCCACGCCAGCACCTTCGCCCCAGACGCCGCCACCGCATCCACCGTCAGATCAATGCAGTCCAGCTCCAGCTGCGTCAGCGCCTGCGCTATCGGCTGAAACGAAATCACCACCTCCCCCTTGATCGTCCGCTTCCCGAAATCCGGCGTCACATCCAGCGCCAGATGCTGAATGTCCACCAGCCGATCTCGCGCATACTTCCGCCCAGGCTTCCCCTCACCCCCGAAGTCCGGCCACAATCCCTGCTTCCCGCAATGCCCGATGCAGTCGTGCACCTCCTCGGCCGCCACAGGAATAATCGTCAGGAGAAAGGCAAGAAAGCAGTGTGATTTCATGGGTGTTGCCCACTCCCTTAGCGCAGATGCGCCACATGTGCAAAAAAAGAGCGACCGGCCGCAGCCGGTCGCTTGAAGGAGCCGCAGGGGCTCACCTGCCTGTCCTCACTTGGCAGGCTGGACGTAACCACCAGTCGGAACGCTCGTCGCAGTGGACGGAGCAGTCTTGCTGGCGCACGCGCCGAGAGCGGCGGCAATGAGTCCGAGGACAATCATTTTGGCGAATTTCATGATGTTGTGTTGGCTGAGATATGAATGCGGAGGACACTTCCCGCAGCAAAGCGTTCACTGCAGAGCCTCCCGCCCTTCAGACTGACACCCGACGCCCTCCATGCAAGGGAAAACCTCCGTCATGTCGGAATATCAGCATCGCTTCAGCATCTCCCCGCCAACCCCGCTCCCCGCTCCAAAACAAAACCGCCGCCCGTGCTCCCAGCACCGGCGGCGGCTCCATTTTCTCAAATTGCTTCAGCCAACCTCAGGCGCGCCCGAGATACGTCCCATCCTCAGTCTTCACACTGATCCGCTCACCCGGATTGATGAACAACGGCACCTGCACCGTCAGCCCAGTCTCCATGATCGCAGCCTTGTACACGTTGTTCGCACTGTCCCCCTTCACCCCCTCAGGTGCCTCAGCCACCAGCATCGACATCGCCGCCGGCAACTCAATCGCCGCCACCGCGTCATCCGTGAACACCACCACGTACTTCTGCCCCTCAATCAGGTAATCCTTCACCGGTGCCACAATCTTCTCCCCGATCAGCACGTCCTCATACGTCTCAGGATGCAGAAAGTGAAAACCGTCCCCGTCCTTGTAGCTGTACTCGTAATCCTCTTTGTTCAGCACCACCGATTCCATCGATTCATTCGACGTCATGCGCAGGTTGTGCACCTTGTCAGACGCAAGGCTTCGAATCGTCATCTGCACATACGACGCCATCCGTGGAGGGGTCTTGAGTTCAGTGCCGGAAACAATGCACACGTCGCCGTTGTGACGCACCGCTTGTCCGCGTCGGATATTGATGACAGGAGTCGAAGCCATAAGTCTGCCAGTCTTAAGGACAGTTTTCAGAAATGCAACCCCGGCAAATCACCAGCTCGCGGTTCCCTTCGCCCCGCCCCCCAGCCCTCTCCACCTCCTCCCATGCCCTTCACACTCGATGACGCGCGCGCCCCGCACTCCCGCCTCCTCGAAGTCATCTCCGGCAGCCGCGCCTACGGCACCGACACCCCATCCTCAGACCATGACTTCAAAGGGGTCTTCATCCAGCCCGCCGATTCCTTCCTCGGGCTCTCCCCCACCGATCAAGTCTCCGACGCCCGCAACGACACGGTCTTCTTCGAACTCGGCCGCTTCGCAGACCTCCTCGCAAGGAATAATCCCAATCTCCTCGAGATGCTCTTCACCCCGCCAGACTGCACCATCTTCCGCCACCCGGTCATGGACGGATTCACCGCAGCCATGGTCCTCTCAAAACGCTGCTGCGACGCCTTTGCAGGCTACGCCATCGCCCAAATCCGCAAGGCCCGCGGCCTCAATAAAAAAATCGTCAACCCCCAACCCCCGCAGCGCCGCCCCATCACCGATTTCTGCCACGTCCTCGAAAACACCAGCTCCGTCCCGCTCCTCCCATGGCTCGCCGCCCGCAGCCTCCACCAGCATCACTGCGGCCTCACCGCCGTCCCCCACGCCCCACACACCTTCGCCCTCTTCCACCTCCCCGACGCCCAACTCCCCGGCATCGCCGAACCCGACAGCTCCTCCCTCCGCCTCGCCTCCATCCCTCACGGCACCGCCCCCATCGCATGGCTCGTCTTCGGAAACGACGCATGGCAACGCCACTGCCGCGAATGGCGCGAGTACCACGAATGGACTTCCCTCCGCAACGAATCCCGCTTCGCCAGCACCATCGACCACGGCATGGGCTACGACGCCAAAAACCTCATGCACACATTCCGCCTCCTCGACGCCGCCGAGGAAATCGCCCGCCACGGCCGTCTCTCCGTCCGCTCCCCCAATCGCTCATGGCTCCTCGATGTCCGCGCCGGAAAATTCCCCTACGACGACCTCGTCACCCTCGCCGAATCCCGCATCGCCACCATCGAACACCTCTTCGCACACAGCTCCCTCCCAGACCACCCCGACCTCGAAGCCATCAACCGCACCGTCATCTCCATCCGCCGCCAGTGGTACCGAATCCCCGCGGCCCAGCCTTGCGGGAACGCGTTTGCGGATTAATCTCGCGGCCTCTCCCCGTGAATATTCCGCCGCCATCGCCGTCCAACGGTTCAGTGGACGCTCTCATCGCAGGGCCTCTTCCAGACTCCCACGGCGGCTTCCCACCGACGGCTCTCCAGCCGCAGGACGAAACCCCGGACGGAACTCTGGTCCAGCAGGCCCGCCACGGTTCATCAGCCGCTTTCGAGCAGCTCGTGATCCGCTACCGCGCCCGCATCTACACCATGATCCACCACATGACTGGCAACGAAGCCGATACATGGGACCTCTCCCAGGAGGTCTTCATCAAGGCATGGCGCGCCCTCCCAAACTTCGAAGAGCGCTCCCAGTTCTCCACGTGGCTCCACCGCATCGCCCACAACGCCACCTGCGACTGGCTCCGCCGGAAACGCGTCCGCGGCGGCCACGCCTCCTCCGAATTCAATGACGCCTCCGCCGCCACCCCGGAAGCCGGTGCCGTCACCGTCCCCCACGGGGTCCAGAACCCGGACCAGGCCCTCGAAAACAAGGAACTCGGCCTCCGCATCCGCGACGCCCTCGCCGAACTCTCCCCGGAACACCGCGCCGTCATCCTCATGAAGGAAATCGACGGCCTGTCCTATCAGGAAATCGCCGACGCCGCCGGCTGCTCGCTCGGCACCGTCATGAGCCGTCTCTTTTACGCCCGCAAACGCCTGCAGACCCTCCTCGCAGACCTGCACCACGCCCACACCTCCCAACGACAGGACACGCCATGAACGACGAACCCAACCTGCCGCCCAACGACGAACAGCTCCTCCGCTGGATCGATCGCTCCCTGCCCGAAGACCAGCTCAAGGCCCTCGACCTCTCCGCCCCGCCCGCATGGCACCAGCAGCGCGACGCCGCTCAACTCACCGGCAACCTCCTCCGCTCCTCGCTCCCCCGCACCGTCGAACTTCCCTCCCCGGACCTCTTCACCAGCCGCATCATGGAGGCCGTCCAACGCGACGCCCCAGCCACCGCCCCCGCATCCAACATCACCCCCTTCCCCAGCCGCTTCCGCCAGTGGTTCGCCCCACTCGCCTCCGCCGCCCTCGTCGCCGCCGGATTCCTCCTCTGGAACGCCAACCCACACCCGCGCTCCAGCCCAGTCGCAGAAACCTACACGCCGGACTCCCGCGTCATCGCCCGCGCCTACTTCTCCGACGACGCCGACGCCACCGTCATCGACCTCGAAAACCTTGAAGCCGTCCCCGACTCCCGCGAAATCCGCGCCTTCAACATCGCCAGCGCAGACCCCGCCGCCCCCGGCGAACCCCAGATCTTCTACGCCGCCAACGGCTCCAGAAAACCCGTCGTCGTCCTCAGCCACGACGCCACCAGTGCCCCCCACCTCCGCGCCATCCCGTGACCTCCCCATCCCCATCCCGATCGCGCCGGTCTTTCCTCCCGCTGCTCCTCGCAGTCCTCTCCTCCATTTCCCACGCCTTCTCGCAATCTCCCACTCCCGCAGCTGCGCCCGCATCCACTCCCGCATCAACTCCCGCAGCTGCCCCCACCCCCGCCGCCGCCGAAGCCCTCGTCGACGGGCTCCTCTTCTTCGCCTCTAAGGACGCCACCACCCCGCTCCCCAAGGAAGACAAGGTCACCCTCGACCCCGCCGTCGCCCAGTCGCTCTCCCTCCGACTCGCCAAGGTCTTCAAATTCCCACACTTCCACCTCATCGGCCGCCACACCCAGAAGGTCTTCAAGGAATACGAATCATGGGTCGTTCCCTCCAAGGACCTCTGCCTCAAAATCGACTACCAGGGCCCAGCAGAAGGCGGCGGCCTCAATGTCCACCTCCAGCTCTGGCAGGATAAAAAAGTCCTCGTCAAAAGCGATACCGTCATCAGCCCCGGCCAACCCGTCTTCCTCGGCGGCCCCAAATGGCGCGGCGGTCGTCTCGTCTTCGTCGTCATGCAGCAGGCACCCGCCAAGTAAGGCGACACCCGTTGCTTTTTCCCTGAGTCAGCGCATGGACGGTCCCATGCATTCCCGGCCCCTCGTCCTGCTCACCGGTAGCGCGGGCCGTGTCGGCAAGGCGCTCCGCGCCGCCATGGCCCCGTCATGGAACCTCCAGCCCTACTCCAGAATCCCCGACAAGGACTGTCTCCCGCTCTCCAACCTCTCCTCCCCCAACTCCCCAATCCTCGGCGACGCCCTCATCCACGCCGCATGGAGCTCCGTCCCAGCCACCGCAGAATCCGCAGGCTCAGACGCCGCCACACCCGACCTCAACCTCCTCGCCTCACTCCTCGCCAACTGCGCCGCCAGCCCCAACCCGCCTCTCTTCATCTTCCTCTCCACAGGCGCAGTCTACGGCAACGCCGGCTCCCACCCTAGCACCGAATCAGACCCGCCCGCCCCCATCGGCCGCTACGCCAGCGCCAAGCTGGAAGCCGAATCCCTCATCCGCGCCAGCGACCTCCCCCACGCCATCCTCCGCATCAGCAATCTCTACGGCATCCCCTCTCACCCCAACGACGCCCAGGGCGCCGTCGGCAAACTCATCCACGCCGCTCGCTCCAACCAACCCTTCACCCGCTGGGGCGGCGATTCCACCAAAGACTACCTCCACGGCTCCGACTGCTTCCGCGCCCTCAACCTCATCGTCCGCTCCCGCCTCCAAGGCCTCTGGAACATCGCCTCCGGCCGCCCCACCCGCCTCTCAGAACTCGTCTCCCTCGTCGAAGCCACCACCAACCGCCCCATCACCATCACCAACGGCCCACCCGTCCCATGGGACGTCTCCGATAACCGCATCGATCCCTCCAACTTCATCGCCGCCACAGGCTGGACTCCCCTCGTCTCCCTCGAAACAGGTCTCCAACTCGCCGCAGCCACTACCTGACCACGGAAGAGCCTAACTCACCAGCCGCCCCCAGCCAACCTCAGTGGCCGCCCATCAAATAACGCTCGCAGTCAATCGCCGCCATGCACCCCATCCCCGCAGCCGTGATCGCCTGACGATACACCTTGTCCGCACAGTCCCCCGCCACAAACACCCCTGGCACATTCGTCTTCCCTCCCTCCACAGGCTTGATGTAGCCGCTCTCATCCATATCAATCACGCCTTTGAACAACCCGGTGTTAGGCACCAGCCCGATCGCAATAAACACGCCCGCACAATCCATCGTCGTCTCCGCTCCCGTCACCGTGTCCCGCAACCGCACGCCCGTCACCTCATCCTTCGCCACATCCAGAATCTCCACCACCTCACTGTTCCACACCGGCTTGATCTTCGGATGCGCCAGCACCCGGTCCGCCATGATCTTCGACGCCCGCAACGCATCCCGCCGGTGAATCAGATGCACCACCGACCCAAATCGCGTCAGATACAGCGCTTCCTCACACGCCGAATCGCCGCCCCCAACCACCACCAGCGGCTTGTGCCGGAACATCGGCAACGCCCCGTCGCACGTCGCACAGTACGTCACCCCTTTGTTCTCCAGCAGGTGCTCGCTCCTAATCCCAAGATGCCGGTGCCCAGCTCCCGTCGCAATGATAATCGTCTGCGCCTCGAGCAGATCCCCATCCACCGTCACCCCAAACGGCCGCGCCCCCAGCTCCACACTCTCCACTGTCGCCAATGAACGGATCCGCGCCCCGAACCGCTCCGCCTGCTTCTGCATGTTCATCATCAGCTGATACCCGTCAATCCCGTCCACAAACCCAGGATAATTCTCCACGATCGTCGTCGTCGTCAGCAACCCGCCCTGCATCCGCCCGGTAATCACCAGCGGATTCAGATTCGCACGCGCCGTATACAACGCCGCCGTAAGCCCTGCACACCCGCTCCCAATGATGATGACGTTTTCCATGATGCCCCGACCATGCTGACGCCGCCCCCGCCTTGCAAGATCAGATTGCCAATGCCACCCTCCGCAAATGCCAATCCTCAGGCTGCTCCTCCTCTCCCTCGTCCTCTCCTTCTCAACCACCGCCACCGCCGCCCCAGAATCCCTCGTCTCTCTCCCCAGCTGCTCCCTCATCCCCACAAACTGGGGCGACGGCGATAGCTTCCGCATCCGCACCAAAGACGGCAAGGAACACACCGTCCGCCTCTACGGTGCCGACTGCCTCGAATGGCACGTCAATGACGAAGCCGACGCCCGCCGTCTCCGCGAGCAACGCCAGTACTTCGGCATCTCCCGCACCGGCAATTCCCCGGAAGCCTCCATCGCCGCCGCCAAAAACCTCGGCAAAGCCGCCGCCGACCGCACCAACGCCCTCCTCGCCAAACCCTTCACCGTCCACACCGCCTTCACCAGCGCCCTCGGCGACGGCCGCCACCCCCGCATCTACGCCTTCATCACCCTAGCCGATGGCCGCGACCTCGCCGCCATCCTCGTATCCGAAGGCCTCGCCCGCGCCTTCGGCGTCTACCGCCAGCCCCACGACGGCAGATCCCGCGACGAATACCGCGAAGGCCTCCGCGACGTCGAACTCCTCGCCGCCAGACACAACCGCGGCATCTGGGCCCTCACCAATTGGGACAGTCTCACCGAAGAACGCCGCACCCAGCGCGCCGACGACGCCGACCTCAACCTCGCCTCCTCCCCCAAATCCTCCTCCAAATCCTCCACCCCCCTCGCCATCAACCCCAACTCCGCCTCCCGAGACGAGCTCCTCAAACTCCCCGGCGTCGGCGAAGCCACCGCCAACCGGATCATCGAACGCCGCCCGTTCCAGAACGCCAACGACCTCACCCGCGTCCCCGGCATCGGCCCCAAAACCCTCGAAAAACTCCGCCCCCACCTCTCCTTCCCTCCCTCCTCCACCCCTGCCACCAAACCCCGCTGACCCCAGTGTAGTCCGTATTACAGATGGTGTCTTATCGACGAGGGATTTTTTCCGAGTCCTAGGCAGTGTTTGAGATATCGCTGCAATCACCGCACGCCACCGTAGCAAGGCCGTCCCGGCCTTGTCGTTGCCGAAGAGAAGCACCTTCCACCGTGCTTCCGTAGCCCCTTCCCAAGCCACGAACCGCCTCCAACTCTCGGCCCTCCTGCTTTTTCAACCACGGCCCAGCCCCCGAAAGATCGCCCCACCCCCGCCGTTGCTGGTGAAATGCCAGCCCACGCACTCCGCTCTCTCTCCGCTCTGCTGCTGCTCGCTGGCGCAGCTCCTCTGCCCGCCGACGTCTCCTTCCCAGACCAAATCGAACCCATCCTCCGCTCCCGCTGCCTCGACTGCCATTCCCACGCCGCAGGCAAAATGAAGGGCGGCCTCACCCTCGACTCCCGCTCCGGCTGGGAACAAGGCGGCGACTCCGGCCCAGCCATCATCCCCGGAAAACCCGACGACAGTCTCCTCGTCCGCATGATCCGCTGGTCCGACGACGACCACCAGATGCCTCCCAAAGAAAAACTCCCGGACGCCGAAATCGCCCTCCTCGAAGACTGGATCCGCTCCGGCGCGCCCGACCCCCGCACCCCTGCCACCCCGCCTCCCGCTGACGCCTCATGGTGGTCGCTCCAACCTCTCTCCCGCCCCGATCCCCCAGCTCCCGGCCACCCCATCGACGCCTTCATCCTCGCCACCCTGCAAGCCAAAGGCCTCGCCCCTTCCCCCAAAGCCGACCCTCGCACGCTCTCCCGTCGGCTCCACTTCGACCTAACAGGCCTCCCGCCCGACGCCGACGACGCCAACGCATGGCCCGCCGACAACCCAGCCGCATGGGAAGCCCTCGCCGACCGTCTCCTCGCCTCCCCCCGCCACGGCGAACGCTGGGCCCGCCATTGGCTCGACGTCATCCACTTCGCCGACTCCCACGGCTTCGAACACGACGTGAAACGCGAAAACGCATGGCGCTTCCGCGACTACGTCATCGCCGCCTTCAACTCAGACACGCCCTACCCGCGCTTCATCCGCGAACAACTCGCCGCCGACGTCTGCTTCCCTGACGAATCCCACCTCTCAGCCGCCCTCGGCTTCCTAGGAGCCGGCACCTACGACATCAGCGCCGCCGGCACCGCCGTCACCAGCTTCGAATACCTCGACCGCGATGACCTCGTCACCCAGACGATGAGCGCCTTCGTCAGCACCACCGCCAACTGCGCACGCTGCCACGCCCACAAATTCGACCCCATCACCCAGGAAGACTACTTCGCCATCCAGGCCGTCTTCGCTGGCATCGGCAAAGGCGACATCGATTTCGACCCGGATCCTAACGTCGGCCGTCAGCGCCGCCACTGGTCGTCCGTCCGCGACGCCGCCGCCCGCCGCGACGCCGCCATCCTCTCCGCTCCCGAACACGCCGCCACCATCGCCGCATGGGAAGCCGCACGCGGCCCCACCGCCTCATGGACCACGCTCCAACCCGAGGTCTTCTCCGCCGCCGACGGCATCTCCCTCGAAAAGCTCGAAGACAGCTCTCTCCTCGCCTCCGGCGCTCTCCCTGACAAAGACGTCACCTCCCTCACCACCCCGCCCGCCCTCCCGCGCATCTCCGCCTTCCGCATCGATCTCCTCCCCCACGACTCCCTCCCCGCCCGCGGCCCCGGCCGCCCCTCCAACGGCAATCTCCATCTCACCGAGTTCGAAATCCGCATCTTCCGCGCCACCGCCACCAAACCGGAATCCGTCCCCATCGCCTCCGCCTTCTCCGACTTCGATCAGCAGGGCTTCGGCATCGCCGGTGCCTTCGACGGCAAACCGGAATCCTCATGGGCCATCCACCCGAAGGTCGGCGAACCCCATTCCGGCGTCTTCATCCTGACAAATCCCATCTCCCTCCAGCCCGCCGACCGCCTCACTTTCACGCTCCGCCAGTCCCAACCCGGCAGCCACCTCCTCGGCCGCTTCCGTCTCGCCGCCGCCGACGGCCCCGCCGCTTCCATAACCATCCTTCCCGCCCCCGTCGCCGCAGCCCTCGCCACCCCCGCCACCAGTCGCTCTCCTGACCAATCCCTCGCCATCGCCGCCCACGTCCTCTCCGAACAGGCCGCCGCCGCCCTCGCCGCTCTCCCGCCCCCAGTCCCCGTCTGGGCCGCCGCCAAAGCCGCCCGCAACGACCGCGGGCTCATCACCATCAGCGAACCACGCACCATCCGGGTCCTCAAACGCGGCGATCTCGACAAACCCGGCGACGAAGTCCCCCCAGGCGCTCTCTCCGCCATCTCCATTCTCCCCTCCCGCTTCTCCCTCCCAAACCCAAAAGACGAAGCCGCCCGCCGCGCCGCCTTCGCCAACTGGATCGCCGACCCAGCCAACCCCCTCACATGGCGCAGCATCGTCAACCGGGTCTGGCACTATCATTTCGGCCGCGGGCTCTCCGATACCCCCGGCGACTTCGGCCGCATGGGCGGCCTCCCCTCCCACCCGGATCTCCTCAACTGGCTCGCCTCATGGTTCCGCGACGACGCCAAGGGCTCCCTCAAAGCCCTCCACCGTCTCATCGTCACCAGCGCCACCTATCAGCAATCCTCCGCCTCCCGCGAAGACGCCGCCGCCCTCGACCCCGACAACCGTCTCCTCTGGCGCATGAACCGCTCCCGTCTCGACGCCGACTCTTTCCGCGACGCCGTCCTCGCCGTCTCCAACCGCCTCGACCCCACCATCGGCGGCCCAGGCATCGAACTCTTCTCCAAAAGCCCCGGCCCCCAGGCCACCCCCAAACTCGACTACCTCAACTTCGACTGGAACTCCCCAGGTGCCAGCCGCCGCAGCATCTACCGCGTCGTCTGGCGCGGCATCGCCGATCCCTTCATGGATGTCCTCGACTTCCCCGAACTCGGTCTCCCCGCCCCAGTCCGCGGCTTCTCCGCCTCCGCCCTCCAGTCCCTCGCTCTCTTCAATAACCAATTCGTCCTCCACCACAGCTCCCGTCTCGCCGAACGCGCCACCACCCCCACTCCAGACCCCGCCGCCCAATCCCGCGCCCTCTTCCACCA
>JAIXPK010000050.1 GCA_027486335.1 Verrucomicrobiaceae bacterium
CGGAGGAAGATTTCGCGGTCGGTGTAGAGAGAGTTGATGACGATGTCCAGCAGTTGCCGGACTTCGGCCTGGAAGGCGTGAGGATGGCTGGTGTCGTTGCTCATGGATTGGCTGGTTGGTTTTGCAAAGGGCGGCATCAGTAGTCACGGGTGGCCGCGTGTCAAAGCCCTGTGGCGGGAAGGGTGGGGGAGCGTGGGGTTCCGGGCAGGGTCCAGCAGGAGGGGTGATTGGTCATGCCAAGGTGCGGGTAGTAGTCGACGGCGGCTGGAGCTGCGAGGAGGATGAGGGTGGTATCGGGGCCGGCGGCGGTGTGGGTGCGGGCGAGGAGTTCGCGGCCGATGCCGAGACGCTGGTGGGTTTTGTCGACGGCGAGATCGGAAAGGTAGCAGGCGTAGCTGAAATCGGTGAGGGCGCGTGCGACACCGATGAGCTGGCCGCGGAGGCGTGCGGTGGTGATTAGATCGGCGTTGCGGAGCATGCGTTCGATTCGGTCCGGGTTGGCGACGGGTCGGCGCTCGGCGAGACCGGAGCGCTCGAGCACGTCGGTGAATTCTGCGGTGGTGAGGTCTGGTTCGTGGAGGAAGATGACGTCGGTCATGGGGTAGGGTTGCGGAGGGTGGTGCTGGGTGAAACCGGGGCGTGGTGGGGAGTTGGGGATCCGCGATGCCGGGCGGGCGAAGAGATGCTGACGGCGTGTATAATAGAGGGATGAAGAACCGAGTCCGGCAGATGGTGCTTTTTATTGTGGGCGGGTGCGCTTTGTGGTCGATGGAGACGGGGGCGGATCCGGCGGGTGCGGGGCCGGATTTCCCACCGTTGTCGCCGGAGGCTGGCCTTGCGTCGATTCGAGTGCCTGCGGGATTTCGGGTGGAACTGGCGGCTGCGGAACCGGAGATTGCGGACCCTGTGGCGATTGACTGGGATCGTGCGGGGCGGATGTGGGTTGTGGAGATGGCGGATTATCCGAGCGGTATGGATGATGAGGGGAAGCCTGGTGGACGTGTCCGGGTGCTGGAAGACCGTGATGGGGACGGGCGATACGAGAGTTCCCGGGTTTTTGCGGAGGGGCTGGCGTTCCCGAATGGGTTGCTGACGTGGCGCGGTGGCGTGATCGTGACGGCGGCACCTGACATTCTGCTGTTAAAGGACACGGACGGGGACGGCCGGGCGGATGCGCGCGAGACGCTGCTGAGTGGGCTGAGCGAGGGTAATCAGCAACTGCGGGCGAATGGGCTGCGATGGGGGCTTGATGGGCGGGTCTATTGTGCGTCCGGGGGGCATGATGGCGGCCATGCGGCTGATACGGTGCTGCGGGGATTCGGGGAGGAGACTGCGGTTGGGAGCCGGGATTTCAGTTTTGATCCTGATGCTGGCAAGGTTCGCGCGGAGAGCGGGCCGTCGCAATTCGGGCGGAACCGGGATGACAACGGGGCGTGGTTCGGCACGCAGAACAGCCGGGCGCTGTGGCATTATGTGCTAGAAGACCGGTATCTCGTCCGGAATCCCCACGTGCCGGCGCCGGACCCGATGAATCTTCTCGTCCGTCCGGTGAATGCGCCGGTATTTCCGGTGAGTCCTGCGGAGAAGCGGTTTCATTCGTTTGAGAATGCGGGGCACTTCACGTCGGCGTGCAGCGGGATGATTTACCGGGATGATTTGTTATTTCCGCGGCGCGAGGGCGAGCGGGATGCGTTCACGTGCGAGCCGTTTCACAATCTGGTCCAGCACAATGTGCTGACGGAATCCGGGGTGACGTTCACGGCGCGACGGGCTGGGGGCGAGCCGGATTATTTTGCGAGCAGCGACCGGTGGTGCCGTCCGGTGATGTGTCGGACAGGGCCTGATGGTGCGCTCTGGGTGGTCGACATGTACAGATACATCATTGAGCACCCTGCGTGGCTGCCGGATGACAGCCGTGAGGGGTTGATGCCATTCTACCGGCTTGGGGATGACCGGGGGAGGATTTACCGGGTTGTTCCGTCGGGGCGGCCGAGGCGGAAAGTGGTGCCGATGGAGGGATTCAGTGCTGAACAACTGGTGGCAGCGCTAGCGTCGCCGAATGAGTGGGTGCGTGATAAGGCGCAGATGGCGCTCCACTGGATGCGGGAGCCGCAGGGTGATGGTCCTGACAATTCCGGGAAGGTGGCTGCGGCGGTGGAAGATGCGCTGATGGGCGCGCTGAACAGTCCGCATGCGGTGGCGCGGCTGACGGCGGTTTCGATGCTTCCGGCGGCAGCGGGCGCGGTTGCGCTGCGGAAGGATTCCGCGCCGGGAGTCCGTCAGATGATGCTACGCAAGTTGGAGGAACTGCCGACGCATGAAGCAGTGGTGGAGGTTCTGGAGCTGGCGGTTGATCCGCATCCGTTTGTGAGGCTGCAGTTCGCCTTCAGTGCGGGATCGTGGACGCGGCTGCCGGAAAACATGACGGTTAGGGATAGGGAGGCGTTTCATGAGCGGATTGGAAGCGCACTTGCGAGGGTTGCGGCTGTTGAACCGGGGAACCATTATGTTCGTGCTGCGGTGATGAGCAGTGCGCTGCCGCACTTCCGGCCGCTGGCGCGTGCGCTGGGTTCAGCGGGTGGTGAGGTTCTCGGGGCGTATGCTGAGGACCTGATTGCGGTGGCGCTGGCGGTCGAGGATCGGGAGGCGCTGGCGTTGCTGCTGCAGCCGACCGTTGTGCCTGAGGCTGCCGGGTTTTCCGCGGTGCAGATGGATGGGCTCGCCCGGCTTTTGCTAGCGTTTGAGGCCAAGGGATTGTCGCGGGCGGGATTGTCCGGTCGGAAGGATCTGCTGAGCAAGGTGCTTGGCGAGGCGGACCGGGTGTTTGCGTTTGCTGCCAGGGAGTTGCGGCGGGATTCCGCTCCGCTGGAACGACGTGCGGCTGCCGCGGCGCTGCTGGTGAGGGAGTCGAGGACGCGAGCGGCGGCTTTGAAGGTGCTGAAGGAATGGCTGCGCGCGGGGAACGATGAGACGCAGCGATTGGCTGCGGTGCGTGCGATGGTTTCGTCCGGTGATGCGACGGTCCCGGGGTTGCTGCTGCGGGAACTGTCGTCATCCAGCCCGCAGACTGGCAGGGCGATGGTCGATGCGCTGCTTACGAGGGAGGCCTGGTCGCTGGCGTTGATGGATCATGTGCGGGCCCACCCGGCAACGCCGCTGGATTCGGTTCAGAAGGCTAGGCTGATGCAGAGTGAATCCGAGGCGGTGCGGGAGAGGGCGGTGGCCGTTCTGAAACCGGAGACGTCGCGCAAGGCGGCGATCGAGGCCCTGCGACCGGCGTTAGGGCTCAAGGGCAGCGCGGTGAACGGGCGGGCGCTTTTTGCGACCCGCTGCATTGCGTGCCATGCGGCGGATGGAATCGGTCATGCCATCGGGCCGGATCTTAAGTCGGTGATTTCCCATCCGGCGGAGAAGCTGCTGACGAGCATCGTTGATCCGTCGCTGGATGTGCAGCCGGGGTATTTTGCCTTCAATGCGAGGCTCAAGGATGGTTCGGACCTTTACGGGATCATCACGTCGGAGACTGGGAACAGCCTGACGTTCCGGCTGCCTGATGGTTCCGAGCGGCTGGTGGGCCGCAGCGAGGTGAGGAAGCTGGAGAGTACTGGTCAGTCGCTGATGCCGGCTGGTCTTGAGACTGGCTGGTCCCCGCAGGACATTGCCGATATGATTGCGTGGCTGCAGTCTCCGGGATCGTCGGACTGACATTTTCCGCGCTCGCTACGGGAGCGGATGTGTGTACGAAGAGCGGAGCCCTTAAGGACCATGCGCATTCGAATCTTCCTACTTGCCCCGACATTCATGAGTGTGGCTGCCACGCTGCCGCTTGCTGCTGGAGTCCCGGTTGCGGGTAAGGCCCCGGCGGAGTTGGTGGCGGCGAGCCCGGCGCGGGGCCATTGGCGGGTCACGGCCGGGGTCATGCATCGCTCGCTCGGGGGATTTAACTGGGCACCGTCCACGCATTCACTTCCCGGATTGCTGCTGATTGGTGGCGGTTCATCGAACGCAGGCATTGGGGCGATTGGACCGGCTGGTTCGTATGCGGACCGTGTGTATGAGGATGGGTTTGTGAAGCTTGACGGTGGGACGGTTTCACTCGGCGGTGACACGTGGAACTGGGGCTACACGGACTCCGCGCAGGTGAATGACGGGTTCCTGAGTTTTCATGGAGGGAACGGGACGGCTGCGGCTGGATCGGCCGCATCCACGTTGCGGGCCGGGCGCTGGTCTGATCAGCCGGAAGCGGTGGCCCCGTACGTGCAACTTGAATGGATCGAGCCAATCAATGCGCATCTAGATTTCGGCTGGCTTGGGGGCTTCAGTTTTCTGAGTTCTGATGTGTCGCGGGGAGGGTCGACTTTCAGTGCGTCGAAAAGGCGAACGGATTACGATATTCGTTATACGGACCGGTACGATCTTGGCGGTGTGGTCCCGCCGGGGGCGCCCTATTCCGGGAGCCTTGCGGGTCCCGGGCCCCTGATTTCCAATCTCCCGGCACAGCGTACCGCGGCATATCCGGTTTCGGGGGGAGAAACGGCGAGCGCGTACAATCGGATTCAGACCGACTTCAGTGTGAATCTGTGGACGCTTTCTCTGGGGCCGTCGATTGAATACACGAGGGGGAGGATCGCGGTCGGGGCCAGTGCTGGAGCGACGGTGGCGATTGCGGACTGGAGTGTGCGGCAGACGGAGAGCCTGTATGTGAGCCGGAATGGTGCGCGGGCGCGGCGGCAGCAGGGGTGGAGTGATTCGGGGTCCGGGGTCGCAGCGATTCCTGGTGTCTTTATACAGGGATCGGTTGGGATTGTGATTAGTGAGCGGTGGAGCGTCAGTGCATTCGGGCGTTATGACTATGCGGGTGATGTGGACCTTTCGGCCGGAGACTCGAGCGGAAGCCTTGATCTGAGTGGTTGGTCGGTCGGAGGTGGAGTAACGTGCCGGTTCTGACCGGGCTGGGGCTTGGATTTACTGGCTGCCCGGGCGGTGTTCTGGGGCTGGGGCAAGAAAGTTGCAAAAAAGAGGGAGAAAAGAGTTGCATGGTGATGAGGGTGTGGTATTGAGAGGTGTCGCACGAAACAATGCGATCAGCGCGGCTGAATGACCTGGTTGTGACGGAAACGATCACAATC
>JAIXPK010000376.1 GCA_027486335.1 Verrucomicrobiaceae bacterium
CCCATGTCTCCCGCCGCCTCTTCGACCGCTTCATCCCCTACGTCTTCGATCGTACCGACCCAATTGACAGGCCCCTCGTCTTCCGCAAAATTCAAGGTGTCCGCAACCAAGCCCACCGCACCAGCGCCATGACTCTCGCCCAGCATCTCCGCCAGGAAGGCCGCCAGGAAGGAATTCAGGAAGGCCGTCAAGAAGGCCGCATGGAAGAGCGTACCCATTCCCGCCGCCAATCCGTCCTCGAAGCCCTCGATCTCCGCTTCGGCCCCATCCCCGACGGCCTCCGCGACTCCATCGAAGCCATCTCCGATCCCGAAAAACTCCGCGCCCTCCTCCGCGCCGCCATCGTCTCAGATTCACTTGAATCATTCACCACATCCCTTTGATCCTCGCTGCTGCCCCCCTCACGCCAGGATCGACTTGATCACAGGCGCCGGCTCCACCCCGGTCAGCCGCTGATCCAATCCCTGGAACTTGAACGTGAACCGCTCGTGATCAATCCCAAGACACGCTAGGATCGTCGCATTGATCTGATTGATGTGCACCGGATCCGCCACCGGACTGTAGCTGAAATCATCCGTCTCCCCGTGCACGACTCCCCCTTTGATGCCTCCGCCCGCCAGCCACATGCAGAAATTCCGCGGATGGTGATCGCGACCGTAATTCTCCCTCGTCAGCGTCCCCTGTGAATACACCGTGCGCCCGAACTCCCCGCCCCACACCACCACCACATCGTCCAGCATCCCCCGCTGCTTAAGATCCTGCACCAGCGCCGCACAACCCTGGTCTGTGTCCTTGCACTGATTCCCCATCTGCCCCGGCAGATCGCCGTGCGAATCCCACCCACGGTGCATGATCTGCACCACCCTGACACCCCGTTCCACCAGCCGCCGCGCCAGCAGCGCACTCCCGGCAAACGATCCCGGCTGCTTCACCTCCGGCCCGTAAAGATCCAGCACCGACTGCGGTTCCTTCCCGAAATCCGTCAGCTCCGGCACGCTGCTCTGCAATCGATAGGCCATCTCATACTGCGCAATCCGCGTCTGGATGTCAGGATCCGCAAACCGCTCGAAACTCTTCCCGTTCAACGCCGCCAGCGCATCCAGCATCGCCCTCCGACTGCTCCCGTCCACCCCCGGAGGATTGTCCAGATACAGCACCGCATCACCAGCCGACCGCAGCACCACCCCGGCATGCTTGCCCGGCAGAAAACCCGGTCCCCACATCCGGCTGAACAGCGCCTGCCCGTTCGATCCCTCAGGAAACCGCGGCATCAGACACACAAACGACGGCAGATCACTCGTCTCCGCTCCCAGTCCGTACGACAACCACGACCCCATGCTCGCCTTCCCCGGCACCTCACTCCCGGTCATCACAAACGTGCACGCCGGATCGTGATTGATCGCATTCGTATGCACCGACTTCACTAGCGCAATCTCATCCACGATCTTCGCCGTGTGCGGCAGCAGCGAACTCACCCAACGCCCGCACTGCCCGTGCTGCTTGAACTCGAACTTCGACGGAGCCACCGGAAACCTTCCCTGCCCGCTCGTCATCGTCGTCAGTCGCTGCCCCTTCCGGATCGATTCCGGCAGGTCTTTGTCGAAGTACTCCTGCAGCCCCGGCTTGTAATCCCACGTGTCCAGCTGCGACGGCCCGCCATTCATGTGAAAATAAATCACCGCTTTCGCCCGCGGCCGGTGATGCGGCAATCCGGGCAGCGCCGGATGCACCGCCGACGGCCCCGCCGCCCCCGCTTCTCCCGCCGCCTTCAGAAACGCCAGTGCCGCCCCACCCATCCGCAACCCAGTCGTCCCGAAAAACTGCCGCCGGGTCTGAAGCAATTCATGCTGCAATAAAGGTGATTCCATAAGTCAGTTCCGGTTGATCGCTTCATCAAGATTCAAAACAGTCCCCGCCACCAGCGTCCACGCCGCCAGTTCCACCGCATCCACTCCCGCCGGTGGCACCGATGCCCCGAAAGTCACCGCCTTCTGGGCCGCCTCAGGTGCCGCCCGGTACCGCGCCAGCTCACCGTCTAACAACCGCTCCAGTACCGCCGTCTCATCCGCTCGAGGTTCCCGCACCAGCACCCTCCGGTACAGCCCCGCAATCCGCCCGGCCTTGTCCGCCGCCGCACGCATCACGTCACCCGCCAGCCCCCGCGCCGCCTCCACATGCTGCACGTCATTCATCAGCTGCAGCGCCTGCAGCGGCGTATTGCTCCGTTCCCGCCTCGTGCACGCCTGCTCCCGGCTCGGCGCATCGAAATTCACCATGTACGGCGCAGGTGCCGTCCGCTTGATGAAGGTGTAAAGACTCCGCCGATACAGCGCCGAACCCTTATCCGCCTCGTAAAACCTCGTGTTCGACCCCGTATACGCCACCGGCTCCCAGATGTTCGGCGGTTGATAGGGCTTCACACCCTTGCCCCCCATCTCCCGCACCAGCAACCCTCCCGCAAACAGCGCCTGATCCCTCAATTGCTCCGCATCCAGCCGCAACCTCGGCCCGCGCGCCAGTCGCCGATTCGCCGGATCCTCCACCCACGCCGCCGCCGGAGCCGCACTGTCCCGACGGAACGCCCCGCTCGTCACTAGCAACCTCACGAGCTGCTTCGTATCCCACTTCCGGTCCTGCCACCACACCGCCAGCCAGTCCAGCAACTCCGGATGCGTCGGCTGCGACCCCTGCGTCCCGAAATCATGGCTCGTCTCCACCAAACCCGTCCCGAACATCTGCTGCCAGAACCGGTTCACAATCACCCGCGCCGTCAGCGGATTCCGCCGGTCCGTAATCCATCGCGCCAGATCCCTCCGGTCCGGCCGCCGCCCGCCCTCCGGCGGCGTCATCGCAGGCAGCACCCCTGGCGTCGCCGGCCCCACCTTCTCCCCCGGCTTGTCATACTGCCCACGCACCATCACAAACGCATCCCGCGGGGTCGGTAGATCACGGAACACAAACGTAGATGGCTGCTGCGCGTCCGCCTCAGCCCGCTCCCGCTTCACCTCCGCCAGCACCCCACGCGGCCCCGCCAGCACCGCCGCCGTCCCCGCACACACTTCCTGCACATAATAAGACCGCAGCCTCCCTATTAACTCCGCCTCAGCCGCCTTGTCAGGCCCGTCCTTGATAACCTGACGCAAACCCTCCGGAGCCTCCATCAGGTCCTTCCCCGCCACACTCCGCCTCCAAGCCGCAAACGACACCCCGGGATCATTCGCCGGATCCGTCTTCCCCGCAAATCCCAGATGGTCAAACCACACCGTCCCGCCATTCACCGTGAACGCATACCCCGTCACCGCCAGCCCAGCAGCCATCCCCATCTTCGCCGCCGGCACATTCAACCGCACCCACTTCCCAACCTCCGGCAACGGCCCCGCCACATAACGCTCGGTAGTTCCCTTCTTCCCGAACTCAATCAGGTCCGCTCCCCACACCGCCCGATGCTGCCAAGTCCCCCCACTGTGAAACTGCACCATCACTTCCTCCGGCGGATCCGCAGGATCAAGATACACCATCAGAAACATCTCCGCCCCCTCAGGCACCACTAGCGGATTCCCCCCGGATTCATAGTAATCCTGCGCCAGCCCAGCCCCGCCACGCTTCAGCGAAACCGCCCCGCTGAACACCGGCTCCGGTGCCTTCACCAGCTGCACCGGATGCCCCACCGCACCTGGATTCGACCCCTCCGGAAATCCATCCTCAAACCACACGCGTTCCACCGTCACCGGCTCAGGCCGCGGATCCGCATCCGCAGGATCCAGATACCCCGCCTTCACTTCCAGCGCCGCCAGTTCCTCCCTGGCCTTCATCTCCTTCGCCCGCCATTCCTCCTCACGCCTCCCGGAATCCCCAGCCCTAACCTTCACCACCGGCTCCGTCAGCAGAGTGTTCCCATCCATCGCAGGATCCGCATTCGACACAAAAAACGCATACAGCGAGTAAAAATCCTTCTGCGTGATCGGATCATACTTGTGATCATGACACACCGCACACCCAGCCGTCAGCCCCAGCCACGTCTGCGCCATCGTCGCCGTCCGGTCCACCGCATAACGGAAAATCAGCTCCGCATCAATCGACCCGCCTTCCCCCGTCGTCACGTTGCATCTGTTGAACCCGGTCGCAATCAGCGCATCAGCCCCGCCCTCTGGCATCAGATCCCCCGCAATCTGCCACTCGCTGAACCGGTCAAACGGCAGGTTCTCATTGAACGCCCGCACCACCCAGTCCCGATACGCCCACATCTGCCGCTCATTGTCCAGATGCATCCCGTGCGTGTCTCCATACCTCGCCGCATCCAGCCACGGCCGCGCCATCTCCTCCCCATAATGCACCGACCCCAGCAACCGGTCCACCACCCGCTCATACGCTCCCTCCGCACCATCCGCCAGAAATGCCTCGCTCTCCGCCACCGACGGCGGCAACCCAGTCAACGCCATCGTCACCCTCCGAATCAAGGTCGCCCGATCCGCCTCCCCACTCGCCTTCAATCCGCCAAATCCCGCCCCCAGAAACGCATCCACCGGATGACCACCCCCCGGAACCCCCACCGCCACCGGCGGCGTGAACGCCCAATGCGCCTCGTACTCCGCACCCTCCTCAATCCATCGCTTCAACAACGCCTTCTCCGCCTCATTCACCGTCTTGTGCGACTCCGGTGGCGGCATCATATCGTCCTCATCCTTCGTCACCAGCCGCTTCCACAGCTCGCTCGCCTCCTCATCTCCAGGCACCACCGCCGCTCGCCCCTCCCCGTTCTTCAAAATCGCCCCATCCCTCGTGTCCAATCGCAAATCCCCCTTCCGCTTCCCGGGATCAAACCCGTGACACGCAAAACACCGGTCCGCCAGCAGCGGCCGGATGTCCCGGTTGTACTTCACCTCCGCAGCCACCGGTGCCGCAAAAGCAAGAATCAGCAGAATCCCTCTACGCATCCACCCGGAACGCTCCCGCCCACCCCCGTCTGTCACCAGTCAATCCCCACCGACACCGAATAGTTCCGCCCACGCTGGAAACTCGAAAACACCTTCTGGTCCCCCACCCCATACCGCCGCTCAAATTCCGCATCAAGGAGATTCGCCGCCCGGAACGTCAGCTTCGCCGATTTCCCTAGCTTCTTCGATATCGACCAGTCCAGCGTCGACACCGGCATCTGGTAAATGTCAGGATATTCTTCGTTCACCCCCGCCAGCGCCAGCATCTGCCCCGTAACGTTCAGAAAGATCCCCGTGTACAACCCCCAATCCTTGTTGTCGTACCCGATGTTGAAATTCAGAATGTAATCCGGCTGCCCCTGCAACCGCCGCGACGCATCCCCGAAAATCGGCCGCTTCCGCTCCGCACGTGAGAAAATCTTCGAATAGTTGAACCCAACCGAGATGTCCTCCAACTCGTCCGCCACAAATCCCAGCGACCCCTGATACTCCAGCTCCATCCCGTACACCTGCCCGTCATCCACATTCGAAAACCGACGCACCGCGCCATTCTCCAGCTCGATCGGATTGTCGATCATCTTCGTGAACAAGGACGCCGCCGCCGTCTGCTTCCCGTTCCCGTACTCGTACCGCACATCGTAATTCGTGATCGACGACATCTGCAGCCGCCGGTTCCCGATGAAAATCACGTTGTCGAAAATGTCCAGAAACGGCACCGGCGCAATCTCCTTGAACGACGGCCGCGCCACCGTCTTCGACGCCGCCAGCCGCAGCTTCGTATGGTCCGACGTCGACCACGTGAATGCCGCCGCAGGCAGCACGTCCGTCCTCACAATCCTCGCCCGCGTCAGCCCGGCCACATACGGATCATCGCTCCCCTCCGCAATAATCGTGTTATAAAGGTTCTCCCCACCGGTAATCTGCGAGTATTCCTCCAGATCCTCAGGCTGTACCAGATTCGTCCCCGGGTTCGACGACTCACCAACGTTCCCGTACTCCTCGATGTCCGTCGCATCGATCGTGAAGTCCGTCGTCTCCACACGCGCCCCCACCACAAACTCAAGATCCCCCTGCTTCCAGTCCAGCATCCCGAACCCAGCCCCGATCCGCTGGCTCCCAGTGTAGATCTCCGGCGACAACGACTCCCGGATGATCACCAGCTCACTGCTCAGTCGCGTGAAATTGTCCCCGAAACTGTCAGGATCCGCCGCCGTGGGCTGCACCGTCGTGTCATAAATCCGCCCGTTCAGCCGCTCGTCATACGTGAACGTATCCCCGCGATACCGCCGGTCCGTGTCGTCAATCCCTCCTCCCATCGTGAACTTCAGAAAATCCTCCGAATCCTTGTTCCCGCTCAGCCACATGTCGAACTCCACATTCACCGATATGTTATCGTCAAACGTCTCCCCCCAATACCGCCGCAACGCTGGCAGACTCGGCGTCGGCTGCGTGAAATACTGCGGCGAAAACCCGTCCGCCGCTCGCTGCAGATCATACCGCGTCGTGAACACCCGGCTGTCAGGCTGCAGCTGCGATGACTTGTTCCATGACAACGACGGCCGGAACCCAAGCGTCTTCCCGTCATTCAACACAAAATCCCCGCCAATCTGCACCGTCTGCAACTGCCGCTGCGAATACTGAATCGCCTCCCTCACCGAGTAATCCGGCGAATCCGGCTCGCCACGCGGCCGCCCCCACTGGAAATTCGTCGAATCCTCCGCCAGCCGGTTGAAGAAATACGTCGCCGTAATCTCACTGTGATCTCCAGTCTTCACCGACGCACCCATCAGCACCCCCGCCCGAGTCGTCTCAAGACCACGCCGCACCGTCGCCGGAATATACGGCTCCTGCTCCGTCCCATCCTGCAGAAAACCCACCCGTCCCTGAATCTCGTCAGGAATATACCCGTACCTCTTCTGATAGTCGAAGGCAAAAAACACCCCAGCCTCACGCCCCCAGAACTCAAACGGCGTCCCCATGCTCCCTTCCATCGTCATGTCCGGCTGCGGCTCCGCAATGATACTCCCCATCTCCGGATTAAGTGTCTTCATCGCGTACGCCCCCAGCGCTTCCTTCCGGTCATTCCCTGCCTCCCCGAACGCATACTGATCATAATCAATCGTCTTCAGCAGATCCGGAAGCGCCCGGTCATCCGCATTCCCGAACATCCCCGTCCCACCTCCGCGATTCGTCAGAAACTCCGGATTCCCCGTCGTCTGCGTGTTGTATCCCAACCCTACCTTGAAATTCACAAACGGCTTCTCCGGACGATTCCGCGTCTTGATCACAATGTGCCCGCCCGTCGCCTCACCAGGCAGATTCGGCAGAAATGTCTTCGACGTAATGATGTCCTGGACCACGCTCGCTGGGAACAAATCCAGCGGCACCGCCCGCCTGTCCGGATCCGCGCTCGGCACCCGGTTCCCGTTCAGATACACCGTATTGTACCGGTCATTCAATCCCCGGATGACCACAAACTTCCCGTCCACCACGTTCACACCCACCACCTTCGTCACCGCACCAGCCACGTCCCGAGCACCCGTGTTCGACAGAAAGTCCTTCCCCAGCACGCTCGCAATCGCCTTGATGTCAGCCTGCAGCTGAATCGACGGCATCACCGCCGCCGCTTCAGGCTCCTCCGCCAGCACCTCCACCACCGGCAACTCCTCCGCATCCTGCAGCAAACTCACCCCAGTCTGCTTCACCTGCCCAGGCGTCACCACAATCCTCCCGCTCCGCCCACGCGCATACCCATCCTTCACCACCACCAGCGTGTACGCCCCCGCAGGCAACGCCGGAATCACAAAGTTCCCCTCTCGGTCCGTCTGCACCGCAATGTCCCCACCCTCCACCTCCACCGTCGCCCCAGGCAACGGATACCCAAAATCCTCGTCCGTCACCGTCCCTGTCACCCGCCCCGCCGCCGCTTCCTGCGCAACAACCTCAGTCAGCGTTCCCGCCACCATCGCCGCCGCCGCTGCCAGCCCCGCCATGCCGCCGCCCGCGGCCCGATGTCTTTTCATGCGCTTCTTTGAAATCATGCTCACTTCTTGAGTTCTCCCAGCACTTCCTCCGCCGCTTCCTGCCGTTCCTCAACGAGATACAGCGCCGTCTCAAATAACCCCATCGCCCGTCCCCGGGGATGCGGATATGCCGCCGCATTCTTCACCGCCTCACCGATAAACCGCTTCGCCTCATCCCCATCTCCCCGCTGCAACGCAAGCCGCGCACACGCCACCCACCCGGCCGGCGCATACAGGAAAAACACCGCCCGCGACGACTTCTCCGCCTCCGCCTCCAACCCCACCGCCAGCTCCGGCTTCCCCACCAGCCGATACAATCTCCCAGCCTCCGCCAGCGAGGGTGCCTTCCACTCCGCATCCTCCGGATACTTCCGGCACATCGCCACATACGTCCCAAGCGTCTCCACCGCATCCTTCTCCATCCCTGCCCCATGCATCGCCTCAATCACAGGCGGCAAAGACTGCGCCGCTGCAGGATGCTTCGCCCCAACACACACCGCCGCCGCTCGCCGCAACCGCTCCTCCGCTTCCGCCTTCTTCCCAGCTCGTCCCTCCCGCTCCGCCAAACCCACCAGCAATCGGCTCTGATACGCATGAAATTCACGCGATGGCCGCCCCAGAAACGCATCCACCTGCTCAGGCTCAGGCTTCGATAAAATATACTCCGCCTCGCACGACCGCCGGTCCAGGGGATCCGTCACCCGCGCCAGCCACTCCCGCGCCTTCACCTCGTTCCGTTGCGCCAGCGCCAGCTCCGCCAGCAGCGCATTCGTCCTCATCGTCTTCCACGTGTCGCTCGCCGGAAGACTCGTCTCCGCAAGCTTCGCCGCCTCCGCAGCCTCCCCAGCCACCCCGCGCCGCTGCCACTCCAAGGCCAATGTCGCCGCCAGCAGCGATTGATACGATGGCCCAAAGGTCTTCATTCTCGCCCTCGCCTCCGCATCCCGTCCCTGCCTGATCAGCACCCGGCAAAGCCTCGTCTGCGCCTTCCAGTGCTCATCCTCATCACTCGACAGCTGCCCCAGCAACCCATCCGCCACCCCCAGCGCCACACCCCCTTCAACCACCTTCCCCTCAACCTCCGCTCCCTTTAATGGCAACGCCACCCCGGGAAGAAGCTCCGGCACTCCCTCCCCACGCAACCACGGAATCCCCAAGGTGAAAACTGACAGAAACAGTATGCGTCCGGATATCATGCTCGATCGGTTCATGGCGGGTGCTCGGGGATGATGCCGCAGGACGTCACGGCAGACAGTCAATTGAGGTGACAATTTCGTTTCAGCAACACTTCAGACAAAAAGAGCGGGGCCGTTTCCAGCCCCGCTCCACGATTCATTTCATTCAAGACACCACATCACTGCGGAATCACCCGGTAGTGCAGCGGCGATGCGCCCACAGCCGCCGAATCCTGCCAGCCAATCTGACCAGCCGCAGCATTCGTGTCGCCCGCACCGCCATCGCTCACCACCGCCACCGGCGTCCACACCCGCAGGTCGGAAGAACGCTCGATCGCATACGCCACCGTATTGCCTTCATCAATGTCCGCAGCAAACGACACCGTCGCATTGCCACCGCTCACACCCAACGCCACTTCAGGCCGGTCCACCGTCGCAGTATCCACCAGACCCACAGCATCAATCCCCGTCCAGCCAATCAGCATGTTGCTGTCAGCCATCGCTCCAACCCGCTGCACAGGCGTGAAGAACCCGTCCGCAGGTGGCAGATCAGCCGCCGCTGCACGCGCAGGTGCCGCCACCGTCATCCGTGGATCAAGGCCGTTCTGGTCACGGTGGAAATCCGTCCCCTTCTTCCGCAGCGACGTCGCCGCCAGCGCAGATCCGGAAAACGTGTTGCCGCCCATGCTCGCCGTCAGGGTCGCCCCGACGTTGAAGTAGTAGTTCGAAGGATGAATGATCGCCGTCGATCCAGCCGTCGAATCCCCGCCCATCACGTTCGAATTGACGTCCTCGAACAATCCGTTGCGCCAGTCGCCGTCAACCGACCGCCGAGCCAGCAACCCTTGGTCGCCACTGCCCGCCGTCGGCGACACACCCAACCCACGGTTCCCGATCGCCGTGAAGTTGTAGAACAGCGGATTCGTGTTCGGAGTCACTCCCTTGTTGTTGTCCTCGGAACCGTCCCACTCAAACAAACGGTCAGACGCGTCCGCCACCAACCGGCCCGTGATCGTGCCGGATGGATGCCCCGCGTTCGCACCGCCCGAACTGTCGGACAGCGTGAACAGGAACTGCAGCTTCCCTTGGTACCCTTGGTCACCATCGAAACCGTCATCCCCTTGGAACTCCGTGAACAGGTAGCGCGAATTCACATAGCCGCCGAACCATTCGAATCCGTCGTCCTTGTTGTTGTACACTTCCTGCCACTCAACCACCGTGCTGCGACCCACCGCTCCAAGCGTCACGCCGTTTACTTCGTTGTCCGTACCAAGCCGGAATCCACCGTAACGGTGCGAACAGAACCGCAGCACGCCGCTGTTGTCGTTCTCACTCGAGCCGGATCCGCCCGGGGAGCCCACACTCACTCCACCGTACACCGCCGTCCGGAACGAGGTCGAAGAACTCAACCCGTTGTAAAACGCCGTGCCCAGCGTCACCGTGTCGAAGGAACCACCCTCAATCAGGGCAAATCCAACGCCATTGCCGCCCTTCACGTCGTTCGTGCTCGGGATCGTCGTCGCTCCATTCGGCTCGACAGGAGTGTCCCCGCCCTGCAAGCCCGTCCCCGCATTGTAGGAAAGGAACGCCGCGTCGTTGTCGCCGTCATAACCAATCGGGGTCCGACCCAGCATCACCACTCCACCCCAGCGACCGGAAATCGCAAAGATGTTGTCCACCGCGCCACCGACGGTCACCGAATCCGCAGCCGTCTTGGTCTTCGGATGCGCAAAACCGTTCGCCGCAAGGGTCCAAGCCGATCCGCTCCCCACCGCCGCAAGGCTCGTAGGAATCGTCGCCGCTCCCCCAGGAACATACGGATCGTCAATCGACGTGAAGATGATCGGTGCGTCCGGCGTCCCGTTCGCATTCAGCTTCGCTCCACGCGTCACAAACAGCGCTCCAGGCTGGTCACCAATCGTGCCGCCTTCGCAGTACGTGTCTTCAATACCCCGCACGATCGTGCCAGGCTCGATCGTCAGGATCGCCGGAGGAAGGACGTAAATCACATCCCGCAGAATGTAAACGTTGTCCCGCGTCCACCGCGTGTCCTGCGCAATGTCGTTAACCACTTCAACAAACGCCGCCTGCGCAGGCATCGCTGCCGCGACCGCGCCGCCCGCCAGTATGGCTCTCATGGAATTTTTTTTCATAGGTCTGAATACAGTTCTTGGTTTCCTGTCCAGCCCGTCTCAGCGACGGCGGCGCACCAGCAGCGCCAGCCCGCCCATCACCACCGACAGCGTCACGCCCGGCTCCGGAACCACCACAGCCAACATGTGCGCCGGCGCGCCAGCACCAAGATCCTGCCCGGCTGCAAGGGTCCCAATGTGCGCCACAAGACCAGGAGCCCCAGTGTCAGGCGAGAAGTTCGAATCGAACGGAGGCAGCCCAACCCCGGAATTCCAGGTCGTGCTGGTCGAGAAAATCGCCTGCTGTGTCGCGCCCGTCGTCTGAGCCCACAGATAAATCTTCTGCCCGGCAATGCTCGTCGCATAGGATTGTCCTTCAAACGAGGCCGTGTTGTCCACCGACTGCGAAATTTCGTAGAATCCATCCACCGTCAACGCATTGATCGCACCGGTGTAGGCATACACCTGCACAAACGCCGCTTCCAGCGCAGGGAGGTTCGCCGAGTTCGCCGCGAAGTCGAAAAGCGCAGGAAACACCCCGAAACGGAGCGATCCGGACGCCAGAGCCGAATTGTCAGCGGTCACCAGACCGTTGCCGAAATTCGACGAATTCAGCGTCACCGCCGCTTGCGATGCACAGAGGGAAGTGCCGAGAGCCAGAAGAGTAAGAATCTTTTTCATGTTATGTAATTAGTTGGTTTTTTTGAATTTGTTGAATTTGTTGAATCTTTCTAAGTCAGGAAGAACTCTCAGTCAGTGAATGGTTCCTGAAGCGTGAACGACGCCGTCCCAGCCTGCTCTCTGAACAGGATCGCTTTACCAGGCGTCAGCACCACGCTGTCCTGATTCGCTCCCCCCGCATTATCCGCGCGCCGCCACCCAGTGCCGCCAAGCCCTCTATCCTTGTAGAAATAGCCGGTCAGCACGCCGCCTTCCTCCAGATACACCAAGTCCGACGTCCCAGCGCCCGCCCCGCCTGTGATGAAGTCCTTCAGATTCGACTTCCCGAGGGTCGTCGGAAGCGTGAACGGATTCGACAGAATGTTGAACCCAGCCACCACCTTCGGCTTCTGACGCCCGTTCACCGTGTATCCCGTCAAATCCAGATTCACAGGATTCCCGCCAGCCTTCCGGATCACATACACCCCGGTCAGCGGATCAATCGGCGCATTCGGCTCGGGTGGTGCCCCCGGAGTCGCTATCCGCTTCCATCCATTGGTGCCAAGCCCGGCGTTCTTGTAGAAAAACCCAGTGAGCGTCCCGTTGATCTGAATGTAGATCTCGTCGGCCAACGCCGCTCCAGACCCACCCCGCAGACCCACCGCATTCGTCGGGCCAAACACCGACGCAAGGGTGTCGTCCGGCACAATCATGTACTGGTCACCTTCCGCCAGCCCAGCAATCGCTGCGCCAACCGTCACACTCGATGCCGTCGACCCCGTGATCCGCACGCGGGTCCCGAGCGCCGCTCCACTCAGAATCTGAATCGAATGCGGCAGGCTCGTCAGGTCCGAAAGGGTCGTCGTCGACACCCCGATCGTCGTCGTCGGCCCGGCCGTCACCGTGCCGCTGTCGACCACTCGCTCCACCATCGGCAGAGATACGAGCGACAATTGAGCCGGCGGCAGCACCAGCCTCTGAATGCCCGCGGTCCGGCTTACCGGAAGTTTGCTGCCAGCCTGTGCCATGGCAGCCGCTGGGAACGCCAAGGCGGCCCCCAGCAGTAGGATTGTTTTTTTAGACATGGGAATGGTTTGTTGTCTCCTTGTGTTTCGGTTTGGGAGGAATGCCCGGAGAACCCTCCGGACACACGTAATAGAACCGACTCCTCGCGGCCGCGAAAGGCCTTCGGGGCAACGTTTTCGTCGCAAACCAATAGCCGCATCCTCCCTCCGCACCCCCCGGATCAGCGTCCCGCCCCAGCCCGCTCCCCTTCGATCGCCCGGTACCGCTGAAAAGCCGTATCCGCCTCCCCACCCCGCCCCGCACGCTTCAGCAGCCTCGCATACTTCAGCCACACCGCCGCATTCCCGCTGTCACGCTGCGTCGCCCGCCGCAGCAGCACCAACGCCTCCTCCGTAGACTGTCGCGTCTCAAGAATCCCCGCCAGCAGCACCGCACTCTGCCCATCCGCCCCGTCAAGCCTCAAACCTTCCCGCAACGCCACCTCTGCCTCCTTCACCCGCCCGCCCCGCTGCAGGCAATATCCCAACAGCCGAAACCCTCGCGCATACGCCGGAGCCAGCTGCACCGCCCGCTGCGCCGCCTCCGCCCCCCGCGCCCAGTCCCCACCCCGAATCGCCCCCTCAGCCACCCCGATCCACGCCGCCGCATCCCCAGGCTGCTCCGCCGCAGCCTGCGCATTCGCCTCCATACTGTCCGCCCCCCCCGGCTTCCCCTCCACACGCCGCGCCGCCTCCGCCAGCTGCCGCCAGTAAACCGACACCGCCGGATCCAGCGACACCGCACGCCGCTGACACGCCAGCGCATCCTCCCGCGCCCCCAGCGCCGTCGCCGCCGCACCCAGCAGGCTCCACACCGCCGCACTCCTCGGATACCTCGTCGTCAGCTTCAGCAACGCCCTCGCTCCAGCCGCCGTCTTCCGCTCCCCTAACAGCCGGAACGCCTCCAGAAATCGCGGATCCTTCCCAGGATCCCCAGGATATACAGGCTTCCACTTCGCTAGCGGCACCGTCTTCCTCCCAGCCAGACTCGCCGCATCCGGAGCCGTCACCGGCTGCGCATACGCCATCCACCGGCTCAGGGAAACCCGGTGCGTCACCACCGCCACCACCCGACCCGACCCGTCAAATACCGGCGAACCAATCGCCGCCGCAGAATCCGTCCCCGTAATCTCCAACGTCCCAGCCCCAGCCAGCGAACTGTCAGGCCGCGCCACCGCATCCGCCAGCACCAGCCCCTTCGCAGGATTCAGCGCCATCACCCGCACCGCCGCCTGCGCAGGCAACGCCCCAGGCTTCAGCATCCCAGCCACCGGCGCCGCCAGCGACGCCCGCAACACCAGCATCCCGCTGTCCGCATCCGCATGCACCACCCCAGCCACCCGAAACGCCTTCCCATCCCCCGTCACCCCGCTCACGTAATCCGGCACCACCCCGCCCCCACCCTGCAGCAGCGTGATCTCCGTCAGAATCAACCCGCCCTCACCAATCACCACCCCGCACCGCGACGCCACCTCACGCCCAGTCCCATCCCACGCCCGCAGCGACACCACCGACGCCGCCACCGTCAGCGCCAGTTTCGTCAGATCACTGTCCTTCTCATCTCCGAACCCGAAACCCGGCAGCTCATCCTCCGGCAGCAGGTCCCACAAGGTCCCGTCCGGCCCCACCTCCATCAGCGCTCCATCCGGCCCCTCCTCCACCTGCGGCACATCCTCCATCATTGACGGCAGCAGCGGCTCCCCAGCTTCCTCAGCACGCAGCCCAGGAAAAATCCCGGACAACACGACCGTCATCGCCGCAACCCATGCTTGTTTCCGTGCGTTCACAATCACACGACTCGTTCCAGCAGCCGTCCCTGCAACGAAAACGGCACCCGCCACGTGTGACGATTTCGTTTCCAAACGGCACTGTCGGGAGTTTCAGCGCCGCTCTATACAACGCCCAGCCGACCGGCCTCTCTCAATATGCTGAAATTC
>JAIXPK010000560.1 GCA_027486335.1 Verrucomicrobiaceae bacterium
AACCAGTAGATGGCGTCGACTTTGTGGAGTTCGACGAGGCCGAGGATGGCTGAGACGTTGTCTCTGCGGGCGATGGTGTTGTAGAGGTGGAGTTTGTCTTCGTCGATGGGGAGGGCGTGAGGGAAGTGCCATGCGGGATCGAAGGGGTCTTCGGCTTCGCCTGGGGAGAGGAAGTACCAGCGGGTGTCGATGGGTTCGATCAGTTCGTGTCCTTTTCGGGGGGTGCTGTTGATCTGGTATTCCGGCTGGGTTTTCAGGAAGGATCCCCAGATTTCGATGGCGGGGTAGTCTTCGAACTGGTGAGCGATTTCCTTGCGGAGGGCGGGGAGGTATTTCGACATGCTCGGGCTGCTGTCGAGGACGGCTCCGAGTTTCCGGGCTTTGATTTTGGTGCCGTAGAGCTGGCCTTCTTTTTCTGCGGCGGCAGCGGCCTCGGTGGAGGCCTTCATTTTCTCCTGCCATTTGGGTCGGGCCTCGGCTTCTTTGGCGGAGAGAGCGGCTGCGATGAAAATGAGGTCGTGCCAGCGGCCTTCGACGTCTTTGGTGGAGAACTGCTTCTGCTGCCAGCGATCGGTGAAGCGTTTGAGTTCTTTTTCGTCGCCGGAGGGGAAGGAGAATTTGAGGTCGAAGACATCGCCGGTTTCGAGTTTGAGTCGTTCGGCGCGAGCGGTGAGTTCAGTCAGGACGGTGTCGCAGAGGGCGGCTCGGGCGGAGGTGATGGCCTTGGGGTTCCATGGGCGGTAGGATTCGGCGAAAGCGGGGAGGGAGAGGAAGATGGCGGCGGCGGTGGGGATGAGGTGACGGCGCATGGTGGCGAGGATGGGTTTCCGTGTGCCGGGATGCAAGGAATGAAGTGAGTGGGGGGAAGGGGGAAGGGGGAAGTGAGAAGTGAGAAGTGAGAAGTGGGAAGTGAGAAGTGGGAAGTGGGAAGTGGGAAGTGAGAAGTGGGAAGTGGGAAGTGGGAAGTGGGAAGGGGGCGTGTGGGGAGGGGGCGGGTAGGCGTGCTCCGCACGCAGAGAGAGCTGTAATTCTGACAGCAGTCCAGAGCCTGCGGCTGCTTGAACTGAGAGGGCTTGTGGGGAGAGGGGCGTTTCTGGGTGGTGGCCGAAGTTTCGGGGTGAAGGTCTGCTGGACAAAGGGGCCGGGGGGAGGCAGGTTATTGGTGAAGATGAAACTGTCAGCTGCGGTTCTTGTTGGGCATGAGCGTCACTGTGGTGAGGCTTGCGTGGGTGTTCCGCGGGCTGGGAGTTGCGATGGGGGTGTCGGGCAACTGGGGGTTCCGGGTGGAACGCGACGATTTATGAAAGCGAAGATCCTCTTCTATTGTGCGGTGGCGCTGATTCAGGTCACCTCGATGAACGCAGACGATAAAGTCGAGAAGCACCCCACGCGGGACGATGTGGTGGGAGTTGATGGTGAGGACAAGGAGATGCTTGCGGCGCAGGCTAAAGCCCGGGATTCGCTCATGAGATTCGTGAAGGCGGTGCAGAAGCGCGAGAAGGGAAAGCGCTATCTTCTGAAGGTGAAGTTGTCAGAGGGTGATGATGTTGAGCATGTGTGGCTGGAGCCGGTCAAATGGAATGATCCGGGGTTGATCGGCATTCTGGCGGTGGATCCGGTGTCAGTGAAGACGAGAAAGAAGGGTGACACGATCGCGCCTCGGCCGAGTGAGGTCTCGGATTGGGTGATTCTCTCAGCGGATGGGACCAAGGAGGGAGGATTTACGGCCGACGTCATCGAGAAGCGAAAGGAGAAGGAGAGCAAGTGAGGCAAGGGCAGCGGAGTTGGTGTGGATGATCTACACGTTATGAAGCGCGGCACGAATGGTCGGTGGTTCTGGATCCAATTCGAATGGGGCAAGGGTGAGCGTGTTTCGCTTGAGCACATTGTGAAAGGGGTGACGGAGATGGTTGTTGGAAGGTACCTTGTGAACACGTCATTTGATAGCGGCGGACTCGGGTGGCATGAGGGATTGAAGGCGAAAGGGTGGCACACGGTGCCTGCGTCCCTTGAGACACCGGTCAATCATTCGTGGTGGAGACATGGTCCCTATGTGGATTTGACGCACAGCCCGATGATTCAATCGCCCGAGGAGATGCCCTTCGATGAGTTTGATGAATGATATGCGTTTGATGGTCCTGTCACCATCAACGACCTGCGGCCGATTGTGAATAGCTCGTCGAATCCGGACGATGGAGAGACGTGCGTTCCGGATTTCTGGGAGAAGGTCGAGCGGTATGAGCCGGCGTTGGTTTTTGGCGATCCTGGTGGCACGATGAATCCGTGGGTGATTTCACGTGACCGGGAGTTGCTGGAGCGGATTGCGTCGTGGGGATTGGGGCGCGGTTTGGGGTTTAGTGGATAGTCGAGGGTTGCCGCCCCTGCCGGGGCGGAAGTCTATTATGTTGTTAGACCGGTGGCTGACGCCACCGGCTAATTTCCGTCAAGCCTTCGGCTTGGTGGATGCGATGGGGGGTTGGCGATGGTGGATTGCGTCTTGGGGATTGGGGCGCGGTTCGGGATTTCGTGGATAGTCGAGGGGTTGCCGCCCCAGCCGGGGCGGTGGTCTATTAGTTTGTTAGACCGGTGGCTGACGCCACCGGCTAATTTCTGTTAAGCCTTCGGCTTTGATTCCCGGCAAGCCTTCGGCTTGGTGTGATATGGGGAAGTTAGAGCCGTTGGATTTCGCGGGTCCATGGGCTGGAGGGGTCTGCGGATTCGAGGTGGGTGATGCCGACGGCGAGGGCGTCGGCGGCGTCGTGTGGTGGGGTTTCCTCGAGTTTGAGGAGGGCGCGGACCATGAAGGCGACCTGGGCTTTATCGGCGGCACCGCGGCCGACGACGGCTTGTTTGACGCGTCGCGGGGGGTATTCGGCGACGGGGAGACCGGCTTCTGCTGGTGGGATGATGGCTGCGGCGCGGGCGGCACCGAGGGTGATGGCGGTGCGGAAGTTCTGGACGAAGATGGTGCTTTCTATGGCGCAGCAGTCGGGGTGGTGGTCAGCGATGACGGCGCGGATGGCGGCGGCGATGGCGGCGAGGCACTGGGACTGGAGGAGGGAGGGTTTGTTGCGGATGACGCCCCATGCGATGGCGCGGTTGGAGCGACCGGTGCGTTCGAGGACGGCCCAGCCGGTGTTGCGGAGGGCTGGGTCGATGGCGAGGACGCGCATGGCGGCGGGTGGCCGCGCGGCGGTGCGGTTAGCGGCGGCGGGATTTGCCACCGCGGCCGCGGCCGAGATTGGCGCGGAGGTGGGATTGGGCGGCCGAGCTGTCGTCGAGGAGCGTGGTGTAGAGGTAGTCGAAGTTTTCGAGGCGACGGCGGGGGACCTTCTGATTGATGAAGCGTTCGACGGCTTCGGCGTTGATGAGTTCGTCGGCGCTGAGGATGGTGAAGGCATCGCCTTCGCGTTCGGCGCGGCCGGTACGGCCGATGCGGTGGACGTAGTCTTCGGGGTTTTCGGGGACCGAGTAATTGATGACGTGGCTGACGCCGGAGACGTCGAGGCCGCGGGCGGCGAGGTCGGTGGCGATGATGACGTCGAACTCGCCGTTCCGGAAGCCTGCGAGGGCGAGGCTGCGGTCTTTCTGGGCGATGTCGCTGTGCATGACGGCGATTTTGTAGTTTTCGGCTTCACGCTTGACGCGGGCGGCGAGTTTATCGGCGTCGGCCTTGGTTCTGGTGAAGACCATGACGCTTTTGAACTCGGTTTCTTTGAGGAGGGCGAGGAAGAGGTCCTCGCGCTGGAGACGATTGACCGGGTAGAAGTAGTGGCTGACGGTGGTGGCGGCGGTGCGCGGGCGGCCGATTTCGATTTTGAAGGGGTCGCGGAGGGCCCAACCGGCGAGGGAGGCGATTTCTGCGGGGATGGTGGCGGAGAAGAAGAGCGTCTGGCGGTTTTCCGGGCAACGGGAGACGATGCGGCGGACGTCTGGCATGAAGCCCATGTCGAGCATGCGGTCGACCTCATCGAGGACGAGGATTTCGACGTGGTCGAGCTTGATGGTGCCCTGCTGCATGTGGTCGAGGAGGCGGCCGGGGGTAGCGATGAGGATATCGACCCCTTTCTGGAGCCCGTCGCGCTGGGCGCCGTAGCCGACGCCGCCGTGGACGAGGAGACTGCGGAGGCCGGTGTGGCCGCCGTATTTTTTGAATTGTTCTTCGACCTGGGCGGCGAGTTCGCGGACAGGTTCGAGGATGAGGCAGCGGATTCTGCCAGGTTCTGCGAGGCGAGAGAGGATTGGGAGAGCGAAGGCGGCGGTTTTGCCTGAGCCTGTTTGAGAGGAACCGATGACATCGCGGCCGCTGAGGATGACGGGGATGGCCTGGGCCTGGATGCCTGTGGGGCGATCGTAGCCGGCGTCGGCGACGCCGCGGAGGACATTATCTGAGAGACCGAGGTCTGAGAAGGTGATGGCCGGAGCTTCCGGCGCTGGGAGCGTTTCTGTAGTATCTGACACAAAGAGTCCGTAGAAGGCGTGGGGCGGAACCGCAAAGGCAAAGTTCCCGCCTTTCCCTTGCGGGCGCGGGAGGCGGGTTCATGGTGTGGGCCGATATTGTTTTCCTGAATACAGATTTACCCAGAATTATGAGCCAGCCCGTCAGTCAGAAGCCACAGTCCGCCATCAGTCCGCAGCGCACGGAGGATTTTCCGGAGTGGTATCAGCAGGTGATCCGAGCGGCGGACATGGCTGAGAATTCGGAGGTGCGCGGGTGCATGGTGATCAAGCCGTGGGGTTATGGGATCTGGGAGCATATTCAGCAGCAACTGGACCGGATGTTCAAAGCGACGGGGCATACGAACGCGTATTTTCCGCTACTGATTCCGTTGAGTTATCTGGAGAAGGAGGCGGCGCACGTGGAGGGATTTGCCAAGGAGTGCGCGGTGGTGACGCATCACCGGCTGGAGTCGCAGAAGCAGCCTGACGGGACGATGAAGATGGTGCCGACTGGTGCATTGACGGAGCCTTATGTGATCCGGCCGACGTCGGAGACGATCATTGGGGCGGCGTTTGCGCGGTGGGTGCACAGTTATCGGGATTTGCCGCTGCTGATCAATCAGTGGGCGAACGTGATGCGCTGGGAGATGCGGCCGCGGATTTTCCTGCGGACGGCGGAGTTTCTATGGCAGGAAGGGCATACGGCGCATGAGACGAAGGAGGAGGCCCTTGAGGAGACTGAGCGGATGCTGCATGTTTACGAGGAATTTGTGAGGGACCATCTGGCGATTCCGGTGATCAAGGGGGAGAAGAGCGAGCGGGAGCGGTTTCCTGGGGCGGATATCACGTTGTGCATTGAGGCGATGGTACAGGACCGGAAGGCGATTCAGGCTGGGACGAGTCACTTTCTGGGGCAGCATTTCAGTGAGGCTGCGGGGATTCAGTTCACGGGGCGGAGTGGGGCGAAGGAGTATGCGTGGACGACGAGCTGGGGTGTGAGCACGCGGCTGATCGGGACGCTGATCATGGCGCACAGTGACGATGACGGATTGGTGCTGCCGCCGCGGGTGGCACCGCAGCAGGTGGTGATTCTGCCAGTGACGCCGAAGGAGGAGACTCGGGCGGCGGTGCTGGAGGCTTGTCAGGCTCTGGCGGCGGCGCTGCGGGCGCAGACGTTTGCGGGCGAGCCGGTGCGGGTGCAGGTGGACACGCGGGATCTGGCGGGCGGGACGAAGAACTGGGAGTGGATCAAGAAGGGGGTTCCGGTGCGTGTGGAGATCGGGCCGCGGGATCTGGAGAAGGGGAGTGTGGCGGTGTCGCGTCGGGACCGGGGGTTGAAGGAGAAGGAGTTTCTGGCGACGGAGGAATTTGTGAGTGGAGCGGTGGCGATGCTGACGTCGGTGCAGGATGGATTGCTGGCGCGGGCGACGGCGTTCCGTGATGCGAACATGGTGAAGATCGACAGCCTTGAGGCGTTCGAGAAGTACTTCACGGCGGCGCGGCCGGAGAAGCCGGAGATTCATGGAGGGTTTGCGTTGTGTCACTGGGCGGGGAGTGCGGAGGACGAGGATCGCCTGCAGAAAGAGCTAGGGGTGACGATGCGGTGCATGCCGTTTGGTGACGAGTTCCGGGAGGAAGGCGTGTGTTTCCTGACGGGAGCGCCTTCGGTGCGCCGGGTGATTTTTGCGAAAGCCTACTAACCGAGCAGCATGACGATTCCTCCTGATGATAGTGCTGCCGAAGGGCCGACGGACATAGAGTTGCGAGTGTATTTTGTGAGGAAGCGGAATGCGCTGCTGGTGCGGGGCGTGTTCAGCGATCTGTTCATGGATTACTATCTGCACTGTGCGGATCTGAAGGTGCAGCTGACGCCGGAGCTGGACGCGATGATGAAGGAAGCGCTGGTGTCTTTCACGATGCATCTGGCGAGCCGGCCGTGGAGCGAGCGGCATGCGTGGACGGTGAATTTCCAGACTCCGCTGGCGAATTTCTTTGTGACTGGGGACAATCAGGGGGCGAGTGTGGCGGGTCGGTGTTTCACGGAGAATGTGCGGGTGGCGGATCGCGGGATGTTTCACGCGGTGGTGCAGAAGGCGAATGAGCCGCTGCGGCAGAGTGCGATTGATTTCAGCGGGGCGAGTTTTTTCGGGGCGGTGGAGGAATTCTATGCGCGGAGCGAGCAGCGGCGGGCGCGGTTTTTCGAGCACAGTGAGGAGGACTATGTGTTTCTGTCGGCGCAGCCGCAGTGTGACACGGCGTGGCTGGAGAGCCTGACGGCGGAGGATGTGAGGCGACTGGATCAGACGGAGGAATTGAGCCTTTTGGAGCAGCGGAAGTACCATTGGGAATGCGGGTGTTCGCCGGAGAAGCTGTATGCGGCGCTGATGCCGCAGGTGAGCGGCGGATTGGATGCGTTTTTCGAGGGAGCGGAGGTGCTGCGGGCGATGTGTCCGCGGTGCGGGCGGCGGTACAACATTGACCGCGAGCAGTTCGAGGCGTGGATTGCGGAGCGGGCGTGAGGCGGGGTGGGGGCGGTCGCGGTTTGGGGTGTTGAGGGATGGAAAATCGTCTTGCTGGTGTGGGTGTGCCGCCGCAATCTGGGGGACGTATGCTGGACATCAGACTTATCCGCGAGAACCCGGAACTTGTTAAGGAACGCCTGCGCCGCCGAGGTGGCGAGGTGTGGCGGAGCATTGATGACGTGCTGTCGATTGATGCGGAGCGTCGGGCGGCGGAGACGGACAAGCAGCGGATGCAGGCGGAGCGGACGCGGTTGAGCCGGGAGATCGGGCAGGGTCGGAAGGAAGGCCGGGACACGGCGGATGCGGAGGCGCACGTGCGCGGGATCGGGGAGGAGATTGACGTTCTGGACCAGCGGACGCGTGGGTTGGATGAGCGGCAGGAGGAGTTGCTGCTGGGGATTCCGAATATGCCGCATGAGGGATGTCCGGAGGGTGCGGATGCGGAGGCGAATCCGGAGGTGAGGCGTTGGGGGCAGGTGCCGGAGTTTGCGTTTCCGGCGAAGGATCATGTGACGATTGCGAAGGAGCTGGGGCTGGTGGATTTCGAGGCGGGCGTGCGGGTGACGGGGAGTGCGTTTGTGGTTTATCGTGGGGCGGGTGCGAAGCTGGAGCGGGCGCTGATCAGTTTTCTGCTGGATCTGCACACGGAGCAGCATGGTTATACGGAAGTGCTGCCGCCGTTTCTGGTGAATGCGGATGCGCTGATCGGGACTGGGCAGCTGCCGAAGTTTGCGGATCAGTTGTACCACTGTGCGGAGGACAACCTGTATCTTGCGCCGACGGCGGAGGTGCCGGTGACCAATCTGCACCGTGAGGAGATTGTGGATGCGGCGACGTTGCCGATCAAGTATGCGGCGTACACCCCGTGTTTCCGTCGGGAGGCGGGTGCGGCTGGGGTGGGGACGCGCGGGTTGATCCGGATGCATCAGTTCGACAAGGTGGAGCTGGTGAAGATCTGTGCGCCGGAGGACAGCATGGCGGAGCTGGAGTTGCTGACGGCGGATGCGGAGAAGGTGCTGCAGTTGCTGGGACTGCATTACCGGGTGATCGAGCTGTGCACGGGGGACATCGGGTTCGGGAGTGCGCGGACGTATGACATTGAAGTGTGGGCGCCGGGGCAGGGGACGTATCTGGAGGTGTCGAGCTGTTCGAATTTCGGGGATTACCAGGCGCGGCGGATGAAGCTGCGGTACAAGGATGCGGAGACGAAGAAGAACGTGCATTGCCACACATTGAACGGGTCGGGGACGGCGCTGGCGCGGTTGTATGTGGCCTTGCTGGAGACGTATCAGCAGGCGGACGGGAGTGTGGTGATTCCAGAGGTGCTGCGGCCTTATTTCGGGCGGGAAGCGATTGTGAAAGCCTGACAAGAAATCAGCCTGACAAGACTATGAATGACGCTTCGCTGGACCGGATGCGCGCTGCGGTGCGCGATGTGGCGGATTTTCCTCAGCCGGGGATCATCTTCAAGGATATCACGCCGGTGCTGGCGGACGGGGAGTTGTTCGGGCTGACGATTGATGCGCTGGCGGAGGGATTGAAGGAGGCGGGGATCACGAAGGTGATGGGGATTGATGCGCGGGGGTTTATCTTTGCGGGAGCGGTGGCGGACCGGCTGGGGCTGGGATTCATTCCGGTGAGGAAGAAGGGGAAGCTGCCGTGGGAGACGGTGCAGGTGGCGTATGCGCTGGAATACGGGGAGAATGTTATGGAGATGCACCGGGACGCGGTGAAGCCGGGCGAGCGCGTGTGGCTGATTGATGATGTGTTAGCGACGGGCGGGACGGCGGCGGCGGCGGCCGGGCTGGTGGAGCAATTGGGTGGCGTGGTGGCGGGGATGACGTTTCTGATTGAGCTGGGTTTTCTGGGTGGGCGTGCGAAGCTGCCGGTGGGGGTGGAGGTGCGCGGGGTGTTGTGTTATTGAGGGGTGTCAGGATCTGGAACGGCGCGAGGCGATACAGGTTCCGGCGAGGGCGAGGAGGATGGCTGCTCCTGCGGTAGAGGGTTCTGGAACGGTGGAGACAGGAGCGATGGTGAAGGTGGCGTCAGGACTTGCGTCGGTATATAAGTAGAGGTCCCCCACGTCTGTGCTGAAGAAGGTGGCCTCGGTGAAGATGGTTCCGTCGTAGAGGGCAGCGGAGGCGAGATCGCTGGGGCCTGAGTCATGGAAGAGGAGCCCACTTTGGAGGTGACCGTCGGTTGGGATGTAGTCCAGACCGAAGACGTTTTCGAAAGGATCGTAGTCGGGCCGGGTGTCTGCGGAGAAGACTGAGAGTGTCAGGTTCGGGCGGGGGAGGAGGCTGGCGGAGAGCAGACCGTCGGGGGTGTCGAGTATGATGGTGGGAGCGACGGCATTGAAGATCATGGGATAATCGCTAGAGGAGAACGTCCCTGCCTGGATGGTGCCTGAGTCGGCGGTGGCCGAGATGGAGAAGCTGGTTGCGGTGAATGGGGTGCCCGCGAGGATACCGGAGATGGGTCCTGTGCCTGCGAAGGTGTAGGTGATGAGGGCCGCCTTGGTGGGAGATGTGAAGGAGAGGGTGGCGGTGGCGAACAGGAGCGAGAGGCGGATTTTCATGGTCGGAGGCGTGCCGCGGAGGTGACGCGGGACGGAGGGAGGGGGCAAGCAACTTTTGTGCCCGGAAGCAGGATTCCCGCGGAACCTGGGATGCGGCTTGCCGCGATTAAAGGAGCCGTCGCGGTGGGGGTAAGGGGCGGAATCTCAATGAGTTTGATGCCCCACTGGCAGGAGGACGTCATGATTTCGAGATGCTGGCAGTGTGGTGGCCGTTGAGCCCGCTCTGTGAATGCTGTCAGCTAGCCTCTCGGGGGGGACATGCTGCTGGCGAAGCTGCTGAGCGGGGAGTTGCGCGTTGCAAGTCTGGGAGTCAAAGTTTAGTAAACCGATCGACCATGCGCCCGCTGTCACCGCCCAACGAGGAAGGATAAGCTGAAGACGAAGTGGGCCGCGCTGGAGGCGCTGGTGGGCGACCCGAAACGCATTGCGCTGGTGGCTGCTGATCTTGTGGCGCAGTTGACTCCTTCGCACCCGGCTCAGTCGGGCTGCGCCCAACGCTCTGCGTTGTCTGTCTCACTCAGCCCACTTTCTGAGTTCGGCTTGAGAAGCGTCTGGAGGCGATGGACGGCAAGGCGATGATTGCTAGCGTCGAGTTGTGATTAGTGAGGCTGGCCATCTTCGCTTCGCTCCGGTTGTGTGCATGAGCCGGGGGGTGTGGATCTCTACGATGTGCTGATCAAGCTGCGGCCTGATTGGGCGGGGGGAGAGGTAGAACGGACTTTCCAGTCCGTTGAGGAGGGAACGAGTTGGAAAACTCGTTTTACGGTTCTCGAAGTCGTGATAACTGGCAGCGCGGAGGACGGACCTGAGCGGCCGAAGCACATCGGGAGTAAGGAGGCGCGGCGGAAGCTGTTGAGCTTCCAGATGGCTCAGCTTTGCTATGATGTGACGGTGCGGTTCTGTGACTGGTGCATAAGAATCAGAAGCAGTCGGAAGGCCAGGTGGAGATAGCTGCGCTGAGGCTGCGACAAGGCCGGGACGGCCTTGCTACGGCGGCATCCGCTGATTGCCGGGATTTCTCAGATACAGCCTATCGTGCCGGGCCATTGGCCTCTCCGTCTTGCTCCTGAAGCAGTTGAACCGGGCCATGGGGAAATGGGAGGGCCCATTGGTCGGGGGTGAGGGAGAAGGCGCGGCCGAAGCCTTCGATGTAGCGGATTTCGCGGAGGCTGATGCGGAAGAGGTCGAAGTCCGGGAGGGAGAACATGAGGCGGCTGGCGGGGAGTTGGTCGAGGTAGCGTGAGGAAGCTGCGGTGAAGTCCGGGGAGTCTCTGGGGATGAGGGAGGCGGTGCCTGTTAGGGAGGCGCGGCGGAGGAGGAGGGGTTGGGGGCGGCCGTCGTCGGGGTCGTGGACGAGGAGGGAGCAGAGCGGGTTAAGGAGGAGGAGCTTTTTGTGAGAGGAGAGGGAGGAGAGGTGGAGGAAGGCGTGGCGGAAGTCTGTGGAGAAGGCGAGGGCGACCATGGCGGAGACGGGGCCGCCTGGGCTGGAGGCGGCGAGGGCGGCGACGCGGGAGGAGGCGAGGAGCGAGCGGAGGGAGACGGCGGGGTCGGGTGTGGGATCGGAGGTTGGGGAGGGCATGGTGAGGGATGATGGGAATGGCGGGTGGGGGGATCAAGGAGTTAATCCTGCCAGCTGCCGCCGAGGGCATTGTGGAGACGGATGAGGCATGACCACCAGATGGAGCAGCGGCTTGTGTGGCGCGGTGCCGCGTGACCGGTCCTTGTGGAGGTTGGTGAGCTGGGAGAGCCAGATATTGAAGAGAGATGGCAGGTTTTCGGAGTTCAGAGTTTCGGAAATGCGACGGCGGGCTGCGGGTGGTCTGGGGGGCTTCGGCTGGCTGGTTGGAACTGGTTTGTGCTAGTGAGATGAAGGGAGGGCGATGATGGCGGTGTAGTAGCCTGTGAGCCAGCGTGAAGGCAGGCGATCGAGCCATTCCCAGCGGAGGAGCCAGCGGAGGAATGATTCTCCGGATGATGGGAACCAGCGGTCGAGCAGGGCGGAGAGAGCGACGGCGATGGCTCGGGGGCAGTGCAGGGCGGCGTGCATGCTGATGACGGAGAAGCCGGCGGTCCTGACGGAATCCGCCAGGGTGTGAGGGCGGAGTGTGACGCCCATGCGGTAGGGGATGATGCCGAGACGGGACCATGCGCCGAGGAGAGGGCCGTTGCGGAGGCGGATGAGCGGGTTGGCGAGATTGTCGAGAGTGAGGATGAGCCTGCCGTGGGGGCGGAGGATGCGGCGGAGTTCGGTGAGCGCGATGGTGATGTCTGCGGCTGAGTCGAAATGGTCGAGAGTCGAGCCGGAGAAGACAGCATCGAATGAACTGTCCGGGAACGGGAGCTTTCGGACGTCAGCGGTGACGGCTGTGAGTTCAGGAAAGCGGGCAGCGGCGGAAGCGACAATGACTGGAGAGAGATCGATTCCGGTGAGGTGAGCGCCGGAGGCGATGATTGACGGTGCGAGTCCGCGACCGGCGACCTCGTCGAAGAGGTCGGTCTTGAGGATGGAGAGCGGGCCGTGATGAGCGGGGGTGGGCGCGGCGGAGGGAGGGAGCGGAGCGTTGAGGCCTCTGACGAGGAGATCATGCTGAAGCCGGTCGGTGAACTCGCGCCAGAGCTGATGCGGCTGGTCCCTAAGCCATGTGTTAGCGACCCCGTTCCAATAGACTTGCTGGTGATTCATCTGCGCGCGGTCGAGTGCCCGATGGCGGTGTAGGGTGGAGGGTACTTGAGGGAGGAGGTGATGGAAGCGGAGATTTTGATGGGAGAGTGGAGAGCGCGAGGTTGCGGGAGAGGGGTGGAGGCGTTATGGGGCGGATGGATTTCTGAATGGCCGGGAGACAGATGGTTGCGAACCCTATGAGAATAGCGATTACCAGCGCGACGAGCGATGCCGGATCAGTTGCGGCGCGATGCCTTGCGGAGGCGGGATTTGAGGTGGTTGGGATGGATCGGCGGCGCGTTCCGAGATTCATGGTATCGAGGTATCTGAGGGACTATCGGTTTATTGGCGGGGACGAGCCATGCGTCTGGGACGAGGCGGTGGTGGGATTCGTTCGGGAATCGCGTGCGGAGGTTTTTCTGCCTCTGTGCAGTGCTGGAGTGGCAGCTGGGGTGAGGCAGCGGGAGGCGCTGGCGTCGATGTGCTGCGTGAGTGGGCCTGGGGAGGAGGCATTTTTGTCAGCGTGGGACAAATTGCGGTGCATGGAGGCATGCGAGGCGGTCGGCGTTCCGTGTGCCGGGAGGTATAGTGAGGAGGAAGCGGTGGAGGCGATGAGGCGGATGCCTGGGCGGGAGTTTGTGGTGAAGCCCGGCACTGATCGGGGGTCGGCGCGAGGGGTGACGTATGTCCGGGAGCCTGCGGCGCTGGAGAGAGCGGCGGCGGAGATTCGGGCGGGATACGGCAGTTGTCTGATTCAGGATTTTGTGGCTGGAGCGGCGTGCGAGATGCGGACGGTGGTGGTGGTATTGAGTCGGAGCGGGCGGCTGACGGCGTCGTTCACGATGCGTAAATCGCGGCACTGGCCGACGACTGGAGGGGTGACGGCGAGCGGGAGGAGCACGCATGAACCGGAGTTGACGGAACTGGTCATGCCGTTTTTCCGACGGGTGAAGTGGAGTGGGGCGGCGGAGGTTGAGCTGAAGCGTGATGCGAGGGATGGGCGATTCAAAGTGATCGAGATCAATCCGCGATTTCCCGGGTATCTGCGGCTGCCGCAGGCGAGCGGATTGGATCTGCCGGTGCTGGCGGTGCGGGCCGCCCTTGGTGATGAACCGGCTGAGGGCGGGGGATTGCCGCCGTACCGGGAGGGAGTCACGTATGTTGCGCCGACGAGTTTTTTTGCCACTGTGATGGAAGATGCGAAGGTAGCGGGATGGATGGCTGCGATGCGGCGAGCCCGGGCGGACGCGCGGGGGGCGGGGCCTGTGGTGTGCAGCCTGCTTTCCGACCCGTGGCCAGTGGTGACGAGGAGTGTCGTGCCGGAGATCCGGGGGTGAACCTTGGGTGGCGGTGCGGCTGAAGCGCGATATGAATGGTGGTGGTGGGAACGATGGATTTCTCCGAAGGTACCGAAGATGCTGACGACGATCAGAACTGCTTTCTGCTGCGCTGCTGCGAACACAGTGCGGAAGGTGCCCGTTGTGCTGCAGCGCGGAGCAGCGGGAACGATGCTAGTGGCGGGAGACAGCCGCTGGACAGCGTATCTTCCTGACCGATTTTTCGGATCTGCGCCCCGCGAGACCGAGATGGTGGGGCGGTACTGGATGTGGGAAGTGCCGCGGGTGGTACGGTCCCTGAGAGGGGCGGCTGACGTCACGGTGGTGCGTGCCGACCGGATGACTGGTCGGATGATTCCGTGGATGATGGCAGGAGGGACGAGTATCTGCGTGCCTGAATGGGTGCGCATGGCGGCCCCGGTACCTTCGGAAGGCCACCGGTTTGCATCGAGTCAGGCGCGACGCGACATCAGCGTGATCCGCCGCCATGGACTGGGATGGCG
>JAIXPK010000490.1 GCA_027486335.1 Verrucomicrobiaceae bacterium
CCGGACAGTCTGGAGGCATTGTTCGGGACGAACCCTGCGAGTGGTGGGTCGTTGCCTGCGGTGACGGTGTCGGTGAATGGGGTGACTGGGGCGGTGACCTTGGCGTGGCCGAGTGTGGCCGGGGTGGCGTATCGGGTGGAGAACAGCGACAATCTGGCGTCGTGGGTGGCGTTGCAGACGGTGACTGGGGTGGGGACGTGGAGTTACACGCCTGAGGCGGGGACGGCGCGGCGGTATTACCGGGTGGTGGCGTATCTTCCGTGATGGAGGGGGTGATGGAGTTGCGGGGAGTTGTCGGTGGAGGCAATTCGTGATTGATTGACGCCTTAATCCGGGTTCCCTGAACTGGTGTCATACCAGGTTTTCGCGCGAAAGTACCGACCGAAGACGTTTGAGGACGTTCTCGGGCAGGATCATGTGGTCCGGACGTTGAGGAATGCGATCACGCAGAACCGATTGGCGCATGCGTATCTGTTTGTCGGGCCGCGTGGGACTGGGAAGACGAGCACGAGCCGGATTTTTGCGAAGGCGTTGAACTGCACGGGGGGGCCGCGGGTGGATTTTGATCCTGACGAGGATGTGTGTGTGGAGATTGCGGAGGGGCGGAGCCTTGATGTGACGGAGATTGACGGGGCGTCGAACAACAGTGTGGATGACATCCGGGCGCTGCGGGAGGGGGTGAATTATGCGCCGGCGCGAGGGCAGTTCCGGATCTACTACATTGACGAGGTGCACATGCTGACGACGAATGCCTTCAACGCGTTGCTGAAGACGCTGGAGGAGCCGCCGGCGCATGTGAAGTTCATCTTTGCGACGACGGAGGCGCACAAGATTCTGCCGACGATTCTGAGCCGGTGTCAGCGGTTTGATTTGAGGAAGATCCCTGCGCCGATGATTGCGAAGCATCTGCTGCACATTGCGGACCTTGAGCGGGTGGAGTTGGAGCCGTTGGCGGCGCATGCGATTGCGGCTGGGGCGGACGGGGGGATGCGGGATGCGCAGTCGATGCTGGACCAGCTGGTGGCGTTCTGTGGGAGCCGGATCGCGGAGCAGGATGTGCTGGATGTGTTCGGGTTCACGAGTCATCAGAGCATTGGCGGGTTGTGCGGGGCGATATTGAGCGGGCGGAGTGCGGAGGCGCTGGACCGGGTTTGTCAGGAGGCGGAGCAGGGTCGTGATCTGACGCGATTGCTGACGGATCTGATTTTCCATCTGAGGAATCTGATGGTGCACCAGGTGGATCCTGAGATTGCGATGAGGGACATGCCGCCGGAGACGGCGGCGATGCTGTCGGAGCAGGCTGCGCAGATCAGCCGGGAGAAGCTGCTGCTGCTGATTGATCAGTTTGCGGAGGTGGAGAGCACGATGAAGTGGGCGCTGAACAAGCGACTGTATCTTGAGGTGGGGATCATCCGGGCGACGCAGTTGCTAGGGGAGTCGACGCTGAGTGATGTGATTCTGGCGTTGCGGGGATCGCTAGAGGGAGCGGCGGGGTTGCCTGTGGGTGGTGGCGGGGCGGTGGGGGCGCGAGGGCCGGTGGAGGTTCCGGTGCGTAAGGTGGAGACGGCGGAGGCACCGGTGAAGATGGGGTCGATGGCGGATGCGGTGCGAGCGGCGGTTGGGGCGGGGCGTGGTGTTCCGGTGGTGCCTGCGAGTGTTCCGGTGGCTGCGGTTGAGAAGAAAGAGCCGGTGATTGAACCGGTGAAAGAGGTGGAGAGGCCGGAGGTGGCGGTGCGGGTGCCTGATGCGGCGTTGTGGGAGCAGATTCGTGGGGAGTTTTCGCGGCGGATGCCGATGCAGGGAGCGTTTGCGGCGGAGGCGGTGTTTCTGCGTGCGGAGGGTCGGACGGTGGTGATCGGGTTTCCGGAGTCGCAGGCGACGGCGAGTCAGAGTTTGATGAGGCCCGCGGCGAAGGCGAGCCTGGAGCGGGTGGCGATGGAGGTATCCGGGCAGGATTTGGTGTTCCGGGCGGAAGTGCGGGCGGATCTGGTGCCGGTGCCGTTGCCGGAGGCGACGGCGGGGCAGGTGCGGGTGGAAGTGCCTGTGGCGGTGCCGGAGGTGAAGGTTGAGGTGGCGGTGGCGACGCCGGAGGCGGTGATGGCTGAGTTCATGGATGACCCGCTGATCCGGGAGGCGCTGAAGGTATTTGAGGCGACGGTGGTTGGTGGGAAGTGAGGGGGGGATTGGTGGTGTGAGGTGTTGTGAATCTGAAGCTGATGCGAACGTGATGAGAGTGTTGAATTTCCGAAGGTTTCCGTTGCTGCTGAGTGTGCTGGCGGCGGCGTGTGTGATGACCGGCTGCCGGACTGCGAGTGTGCCGCGGGTGGGGGTGGAGGATGCGGTGGTGGGGGTGGTGGATGAGACGGTGAGGGCGGGCAGTCTGGATGACACGGCGCGGTATCTGGCGGGATTGCCTGGGCCTGGGGCGTCGCCGTATGCCATAGGGCGGCAGACGACGCACTGGCAGAGTCACCGGCGTCGGATGGAGGAGTTGTGGCGGTATTTTTCGGCGTACCGGCAGCCGAGGATTGCGCAGTTTTGTGCGAGTGAGCTGGGTCGGGGGCGGGAGAGTGGGACGGTGTGGTATCCGTTCAGCGGGCCTGACATATTGTTTGCGGATTCATTTTTTCCTGGAGCTGGGAGTTTTGTGCTGTCGGGGCTGGAGGGATACGAAATGCTGCCGGATCCGGGTTTGCTGACGCCGGAGGAACTGGCGGCGGGGCTGGATGGGATTGAGGCGTCGATGACGACGGCGTTGAGTTGTTCCTTTTTCATCACGAAGGACATGAGGGTTGATCTGCAGAAGACCCGATTCAGGGGGACGCTGCCGGTGGTGCTGGTGTTTCTGGCGCGGATGGGTGGGACACTGGAGAGTGTCGAGCCGGTGTCGATTGATGGGGTGGGCAATCTTGTGGCTGGGTCGGCGGAGGGAATTTGTCCCGGGTATGTGATCCGGGCGCGGACGGGCGGGCGAGCGGTGACGATTTATTATTTCCGGGCGAATCTGGCGGATGAGGTGCTGAGGGGTGATGGGCGGTTTCTTGCGTTTGTGGGACGGTTCGGGCCGGTGTCGACGTATCTGAAGAGTGCCTCGTATCTGATGCATACGGATGAGTTCACGATGGTGCGGGAGGCGATTCTGGGGCAGAGCCGGGTGATTCTGCAGGATGACAGCGGGATTCCGCTGAGGGCGTTTGCCGGGGGCCCGTGGGAGATGCGATATTTCGGGCGGTACACTGGGGTGCTGGAGATTTTTTCGGAGTATTATCAGCCGGAGTTGGCGGGGGTTTTCGGGAGCGGTGGGGCGCGGGATATTGATTTCGGGATTGGGTACAAGCATCAGCAGGGTGAGTCGTGTCTGATGCTGGCGCGGCGGCGGTGAGGCGGCGGCGGATTCTCAGGGGTGTTTCGCGTTTGGGAAATTGCAGTCAATTATGACAATTTGCTTGCGGACACCCTGTGGCGTTCTAGGGTTGATTGGAAAGCTGATGGTTAATCGTGATTTCCATAATTTGTTCCCTTGGAGGGAGTGAGCGGCTTTTTCGGATTTCCCTCAAATGAAAGCAGAGCATGATGGCTGAAGATGACATTCCTGAGCCGGCGGTATCGGCGGAGCCACCGGAGTTGATGACGGTGAAGGAGACCTCGGTATATTTGAGGATACCGTTGCCGACGGTGTATTATCTGGTGCAGCGCGGGCAGTTGCCTGCGGTACAGATTGGGGGGCGGTGGCGGATCAAGCGGAGCCTGCTGGACCGGGATGTATTGAAGAGCGAGGGGGCGGGGCAGCCGACGGTGCTGGTGGTGGATGACGACGCGCAGTTGCAGACTGTGTTCAAGCAATTCCTGAAGAAGGCTGGGTTTGGGAGGATTGTGGTGGGGACTGGGGCGGAGGCGATCAGTTGTGTGGAGCGGCAGCGGTTTGATCTGGTGTTTCTGGATCTGCAGTTGCCTGACATATCCGGGGATGAGGTGTATGTGCGGATCAAGGAGATGCAGCCTGACCTGCCGGTGGTGATCATCACTGGGTATCCTGACAGTGAGATGATGAGCCGGATCCTGCGGAACGGGGCGGTGATGATGATTCAGAAGCCGATCGATTTTTCGCAGCTCAACAGCACGGTGAAGCAGTTGGGGCACAAGGGCATGGTGGTGCCGGGCTGAGTGGCGGGGTTGCGGGCATGAAAAAGGGACGCGGCGTGAGCCGCGTCCCGTGAAAGGAGTGCCAACCGGCGGAGGAAGCGTCAGGATTTCTTTTTGGCTGGTTTGGTGGATTCCGGGGCGGCTGCGGCTGGTTTTTCTTCTGCTGCGGCGGCTGGTTTGGCGGCTGGTTTGGCAGGTTTGGTGGCGGGAGTTTTGTCCTTGGCTGGTGTGGGTTCAGCTTTGGCGGGTTCTGGTTTGGCGGAGGGTTCCGGGGATTTCATGCCGGAGTCGACCCATTTGACGATGCCGTCGAAGGTGGATTCGCCGATGCCGTCGATCATGATGAGGTCGGCGACTTTGGCGACGGGGCGTTTGGCGATGATGTTGGCGGATTTGGCTTCGCCGATGCCTGGGATGGTGATGAGGTCTTTTTGTTCGCCGGAGTTGACGAGGGCGAGGAGTTTGGCCTGCTGGGCCGGGGAGAGTTTGGCGGCTTCTTTTTCGCCGTGAGCGAGGAGGGCCTTGTCTGAGACGGAGAGTTCTTCTGCGGCAGGCTTGGGGGCTGGCTTTTTGGCGGCGGGTTCCTTGGTTGTTTCCCTGGCGGCGTCCTTGGTTGCTTCTTTGGCGGATTTGGCGGCGGAGTCGGCGGTTTTCTTGATGGAATCGGCGGCTTTTTTGGTGGAGTCGGCGATTTTTTCCGGGGTGGTGGCGGCGGGTTTTGGGGCAGGTTTGGTGGATTTCTCCTGAGCGTAGGAGGAGGAGGAGAGAGCGGCGAGGGTGGCGAGGGTCGCTGCGGCGAGGAGTTGGCGGATCATGGGGTGTGGGGGTCTGGGTTATTGTTGTTGCCGCAATTGCGGCGTTTCGGAATATGGAACGGAAGTTGGAGTGGAGGCAAGGAGGAAATTGGGTCAGGGGGAGGCCTCGGGTTGAGGCGACATGAGTTGGCGTTTGAGGAGGAGGAAGGGTTCTGAATCGATTCTGAGGGCGCCGCGGTAGGGTTGATCCATGCCTGAGATGAGTGCGATCATCATGCCGAAGAAGATGGCGAGGGTGCCGCTGATGGTGAAGTGGAGGCTGCGGCGGATGTCGAGGCCGATGAGCATGATGACGATGAGGGAGATGCCGAAGGCGACGATGCCCCACATGGTTTCCGGGACGCCTGGGGAGATGGTGCGTGCGCGTTCGCGGCGGAGGACGGTATTTTCAGAGAAGAGGTGGAGGCCTTCGGCGTGGAGGATTTCCTGACCTTTGGAGGTTGGTTCGAAGCTCATGAGAGCAGTCTGGAATTTGGTCATGATGGTGATGCCGCGCATGGGGCGTTCGCCGCGGGCGAGAGCTGGCATGGCCTCGTCGATGGTGTAATTGACGTATTCCTGGAGGATGGACTGGAGTTTGGAGCGTTGAGGTTCCGGGTAGCCGGAGACGGTGCGGTAGAGTGCGCCGAGTGATGAAGCGTCGCGGCCGACGAGGGATCTGACGGCATCGTAGTTCTGGTAGGAGGCGACGGCGAGGAGGCAGAGGAGGAGAGCGAAGAAGACGCCGAAGGCGAGGAGGCAGTAGCTGAGGAGTTCGTTGGTGCGGTTCTCCGGTTTGAAGACATTTCTGACGAGCGGGCTGAGGAAGATGATCCCGAGCCAGAGGATGGCGATGAGGACACCTGCGTAGACGATGGCGATGCCCCAGAGCGGGAGTTCATTGATGCGTGAGAGCATGAGTGGTCGGCAAAAGGGTTGAGGTTCCGTAGCATGGGCGTGCGAGGGGTGGCAACCAACGAAACCGTGGATTGGAATAGGAAAAAGTCTGAAGGCGAGGCTTGGGATTGGGAGACTGGTAGAGGTGTTTGGAGGGTTTGGGGGAGGGCGAGGGTGGGAGTGAAAGCCGTTGCTGTGAGGGAGGAGGTGGGGATAGAAGAGGGAATCCGGGCGGGGATAGTCCGGAGTTGAGAGATGCGAGACATGACGACGCGAATCCGATCGATAATTGTGAGGGTGGCAAGAATGGTGTTGCTGGGTGCGTTGGTGGCTGGGGTGCGGGAGTCGGGGCGCTGGCGGCGAGCGCAGGAATTGCCGGTGGTGGGAGTGGCGGAGGTGGCGGCGGTGTTTCCCGGGGTGGCGGAGGTGGGGCCGCGTGATCCGGGGAGCGGGCGGCAAGTAGTGAAGGGCGGTGATGGCGTGGAGATTGGGAGTGTGTGTCTGACATTGCCAGGTCAGCGGGAGGTGAGGGGGTACAGCGGGCCGACGCAGGTGCTGGCGGGGTTGTGGCCGGACGGGCGGCTGGCTGGGTGGACGATTCTGGCGAGTGGGGAGACGCCTGAGCATGCGGCGATGGTGGCGGGGAGCGGGGCGTTTCGGCGGCACCTGGATGGATGGAAGGCTGGTGAGCGGGTGCCGGAGATGCCGGTGGTGGCTGGGGCGACGCTGACGGCGACGGCGGTGAGGGAGGCGCTGGTGCGGATGTTGTCGGAGCCGGTGGCGGGAAGGTCGCTGCGGTTTCCTGAGGGGCCGGATGTGGCGGAGGCGAGGGAGCTGTTTCCGGGGGCGGCTGGGCTGGTGGAGACGGGCGGGCGGTGGCGTGTGGAGGATGGGGGTGGGCGGGTGGTGGGCTGGCTGCTGCGGAGCGGGCCGGTGGCGGACGGGGTGAGGGGTTATCAGGGGCCGACGGAAGTGTTGTGCGGACTGGACGCGGGTGGGGAGAGGATTGCGGGGGTGCGGTTGAGGCGGAGTTATGACAATGAGCCGTACGTGGGGTATGTGAGGGAGGACTTGGGGTGGCTGGGGAGTTTTCGGGGGCTGACGCTGGCGGAGATGGCGGCGATGGATTTTGAGAAGGCTGGGGTGGAAGGGGTGAGCGGGGCGACGCTGACGAGTTATGCGGTGGCGGCGAGTTTGAAGGCGATGAGTGCGGCGGCGGTGGTGCCGACGGGTGGTGCGGGTGGGGACGAGGATGGGTGGTCGTGGCGGTGGGCGGATGTGGTGTTAGGTGTGGTGGTGGTGGGTGGTGTGGTGATGGGGATGACGCGGTTGCGTGGGCGGGAGCGGGTGAGGAAAGTGTGGCAGGCGGTGCTGGTGGTGGTGCCTGGGTTGTGGCTAGGGAGCATGGTGGCTTTGCCGCAGCTGGCGGGGTGGGTGGAGCACGGGGTTTCGTGGCGGGCGGGGCTGGGGATGTTGGTGATGGCGGCGGTGGCGCTGGGGATGCCGTGGGCGACGGGGCGGCAGGTGTATTGCCATCAGATTTGTCCGCATGGGGCGGCGCAGACGTGGGTGGGGCGGCTGGGGGTGAAGCTTGGGGTAAAGAAGGTGGTGGTGCCGGTGAGGTGGCACCGGGTGCTGCGGAGAGTGCCTGGGGTGCTGCTAGTGGCGGCGGTGTTTTCGGTGGTGTTTGCGTGGGGATGGCCGCTGGCGTCGCTGGAGCCGTTTGATGCCTGGGTGCCGAGGGTGGCGGGGGTGGCGTCGTTGGTGCTGGCGGTGATTGGGCTGGCGGCGGCGGCGGTGGTGCCGCAGGCGTATTGTCAGTATGGGTGTCCGACGGGGGCGTTGCTGCGGTATGTGAGGTCGAGTGGGCTGGTGGACCGGTTGGGTTGGCGGGATGGGGTGGCGATGTTGTGTGCGGTGGCGGCGTGGGTGCCGGTGTGGCAGTATCGGGTGATGGGGGTGGAGGCTGGTGGGGCGGTGGGAGTGGCGGTGCCGACGCGGGTGGCGGGGATGGCGTTCGGGACCTCGTGGACGGTATCGCTGCGGGAGCCGGTGCCGGAAGGGCTGGGGGCGGGCTTGGAGACGGCGCTGGGGGAATTGGAGAAGGAGCTGTCGTGCTGGCGTGGAGATTCGGTGCTGTCGGCGTTCAACGGGGCAGGTGGGCCGGTGGAGTTTCCGGTGCCGGAGCGGGTGAGCGAGCTGGCGGGAGTGGCGGCGGGGATCAGTCGGGCGACGGGCGGAGCGTTTGACTGCACGATGGGGCCGCTGGTGCGGGCGTGGGGATTTGGGCCACCGCCGCATGGTGAGCGTGTGCCTAGTGAGGAGGAGCGGCGGCGGTTACTGGCGATGGCGGGTTGGGAGAAGGTGGGGGTTTCGGCGGGGAAGCTGGAGAAGCGGACGGCTGAGGTGACGCTGGATCTGACGCCGGTGGGAGAGGGTGCGGCCTTGGAGGCGATGGGGCGGGTGCTGGATGGGGCTGGGTTGGGGGAGTGGCTGATTTCGTTTGGCGGGGAGTTGAAGGCGCGCGGGGAGTGGCGGGTGGTGGTGGAGGATTCCGGGCGGGAGGAAGTACTGGTGGATGCGGCGATGTCGACGAGCGGGGTGCGGCGGGCGCGGCGCGGGGGCGTGAGTCACCTGATTGACGGGCGCACGGGGGTGCCGGTGCGGCATGACACCGTGTCGGTGACGGTGCGGCATCGGTCGGCGGTGGAGGCGGACGGATGGGCGACGGCCTTGGCGGTGCTGGGGAGCGGCGAGGGGCTGGCGGTGGCGCGGCGC
>JAIXPK010000326.1 GCA_027486335.1 Verrucomicrobiaceae bacterium
AGAACGGACAGGAAGTGACTTCATGGAGGTGCGCAAAGTTGAGAAAAATACCGTCCCCAAAACGGCATCCGAATGCCCCCGCTTGCAAGCATGAATCAGCCTTCAGCTCCGCCGCGGATGCGTCGCCACCCCAGTTCAAATCCCCCTCAGCAAATGAAAAAACCGGCATCCGAACCACCGCCCGGATGCCGTTTCAATCAGTCTTGACCCTGCCAATCAGCCCCCCCGGCAGGATGATCTGATCACCATCCAGCAGAAAAGGATTGTTCGAACCGTCCTCCTTGATCCGCCGCATGTCGTACTTCGTCTCCTTCTTTCCCCGGATCAGCTTCACCGGTTTCGCAAACTCCGTAAACCCTCCCATGCTCGTGATCGCTTGGAACAAACGCATGTTCTCTCGGAGCACCACCTCCCCAATCCTGCGGACCCCCACCGTGGGGTTCGGCATGTTCACAGTGATCTTCGGATCCTTGTAAATGTCGGCCGCTCGGTACGCCGCCTCAATCTTCCGACTCAGCTGGCTCGTCGAAAGCCCCGCAGCGCTGATCTCCTGGCTGAGGTGCGGCACCTTCACCGTACCACTCTCCGAAATCGTGTAGTTCCCCTCGAACAGAGCAGCATCCTTCGCAGGAGCCTTCAGCTCAATCTGCAACCCATCTCCCGCCTTCAGCGCAGGAGATTCCGCCATCGCCATCGGCATCCCAAACATCGTGACGAAGACGATCAGGCTTTGAATGATCGTCTTCATAACAAGCCAGCTTGAGGTTGACTGCCTGCGTTGTCAGCAGCCCCGTCGCTGCCAATCAGCGCTGCGGCACGATGATCTGATCACCATCCTGCAGGAGCGGATTGTTCGACCCATCCGCCTTCATCCGGCGCACGTCGTACTTCGTCTCCTTCTTGCCCCGGATCAGCTTCACCGATCGCACCTTCTCAGAATCGGTAAAACCTCCCCTGCTCGTGATCGCCTGGAGCAAACGCATGTTCTCACGCAGAGGCACCTCCCCCGGCTGACGGACTCCCCCCTCGACGTTGACCACGCGCGCCGCGATCCACTTCGGCTCGAGCCGGCTCACATTGATCGTCGGATCCTCGTAAATGTCCGCCGCCCGATACGCCGCCTCAATCTTCCGACTCAGCTCGCTCGTCGAAAGCCCCGCAGCGATGATCCCCTGCCTGAGGTGCGGGACCTTCACCAGACCACTCTCCGAAATCGTGTAGTTCCCCTCGAACAGAGCAGCATCCTTAACAGGAGACTTCAGCTCAATCTGTAACCCATCTCCCGCCTTCAGCTTAGAAGATTGCGCGATCGCCATCGGCATCGCAAACATCGTGACGAAGGCGATCAGGCTTTGAATGATCGTCTTCATAACAAGCCAGCTTGAGTTGCGTGTCTCGTTGCCTGCAGCCCCGTCGCTGCCAATCAGCCCTGCGGCACAATGATCTGATCGCCATCCTGCAGGAACGGATTGTTCGATCCATCCGCCTTGATCTGCCGCAGGTCGTACTTCGTCTCCTTGTTGCCCCGGACCAGCTTCACTTCCCGCACCTTCGCAAACTCCGTGAACCCTCCCCTGCTCGTGATCGCTTGGAACAACCGCATGTTCTCACGGAACGGTGCTTCCCCCGGACTGCGGACTTCTCCCCCGACGTTCACCACGTGCGGAACATACTGCGTCGGGTTCTGCATGTTCACAATGATCGTCGGATTCGTGTAAATCTCCGCCGCCCGATAAGCCGCTTCAATCTTCCGGCTCAGTTGACTCGTCGAACAACCCACCGCGCTGATCTCCTGATTCAGGTGCGGCACCTTGACCGTGCCACTCTCCGATATCGTGTAGTTCCCGCCGAACACCGCAGCATCCTCCGCAGGAGCCTTCAGCTCAATCTGCACAGGATCCCCCGCCTTCAGCGTCGAAGATTGCGCCATCGCCATCGGCATGGCAATCATCGTGACCAAGGCCATCAAACAGTGGAATAACGTCTTCATAATGCGCTAGGTTGAATTGGCTATGTCGTTGTCAGTTTAATAATCCTCGTTCTCCCCGCGGCCAGCACCAGCCTTCGCAGGCGCAGGTCGCTGCGGCGCGCCATTCGCCGGTGCCGCCGCACGCGGCTTGCGCGCTTCCGCATTCGTCGGCGAGTAATACGTGTAGTAACTTGTGTAGTACTGATACTGGCTGTCGCTCCGCACATCGACGTTGTTGAGCACCACACCCAGCAGGTTCCCACCAACGTTCTCGATCGCCTGCTTAACCCGCAGCAGCATGCTCCGCGGCAGCTTGCGGTGCTGGATCACAATGATCGTCAGGTCAACTTCTGAAGCCAGCACCGACGCGTCAGACACCCCGAGAATCGGCGGCGAGTCAATCAGCACCAGGTCGAAACGGTTCTTCACATCCGCAATCAGCTCAGACATCCGCCGGCTGTTCAGAATCCCCGCCGCATCCGCAGGCAGAATCCCCGACGGCATGAAGTACAGATTCTCAATCGGCGTCTGCAGGATCACGTCCTCCAGCATCAGCGCCGTCGTCAGATAATTCGTCAGACCCACCGAATTGTTGATGTCGAAGAACGTGTGCAGCTTCGGACGCCGAAGGTCACCGTCAATCATCAGCGTGTTATAACCACCCTGCGCACAAATATACGCAAGGTTCACCAAGGTCGTCGACTTCCCTTCACCCGCACCACCCGAAACAATCGTGATCGCATTCGCATCCGCACTGCGGCGGTTGAACTCAATGTTCGTCCGCAGAATCCGGTACGCTTCCGCATCCGGACTCAGCCCGCTCTGCTTGTGCAGCACTCCCACATCCTTCGGAATCACCGCCAGCACCGGCACCCCAAGGTACCGCTCCACATCATCCAGCGACTTCACACTCGTATCAAGATACTCAAGGAAGAACGCCAGCAGCAGCCCCAGCACCAGCCCAAGCCCTGCCCCAATCGAAAACAGCAGCATCATGTTCGGCTTCGACGGACGCGGCTCCGGCGTCGCCACCTGCAGCACCTCAATCGGCTTCCGCGGCACTTCCTTGTCCACCGCCGTCTTCATCGAGTGCTCCTTCACCTGCTGCAGCAACTGACGCTGCATCTCAAACGTCGTCTTCGCAGTCGCATACTCGCTCTGCTTCGCCCGGTCCTCCACCGTACTCAGCTTCTTCGTGTCCGTCAGTTCCTGTCCCTTCGCGAGCGTCTGCTCCGCCTGGCTGATCTGAACCTTAAGGCTGTCCTTGAACCCGGCTACCGCCGTCTCAAGCGTCTTGCGGGTCGTCACAATCGACTCCCGCAACCCGCGGATCTTCGGATGGTTCTTCCCAAACCCGCTGTTCAGCAGCCGGGACTCCTCGATCACCGACTTCTGATACTCAGGATACAGCGCCTTGATCGTGTCGTTCTGCACGTCCAGCGACGCCGCATTCGCAATCAATTGATCGCCTTCCAGCTTAATCAGGCTTTCCAACTGCGACTTGAGCCGGATCACCTGCTGCTCCAGGACCCCCTGACTCCGCAGGCTGTCGGAATACTCCTCAGGCTTCGTCGTCACCACCGCAGTGAGCCCACCCCCACCCTGATAACTGTTATCCACAATCCCGTGCTTGCGCGCCACTTCGTTCATCACAATCCGCGCCGCTTCCAGTTCGTTCTCGGACGATTTGATCTTGGAATCCAGCGTCTGCGTCAGCCGCCGGATCCGCTCAGCTTCAATCTCCTGCCGCTGTGCATCGTACGCCTCGCGCACTTCGTTCGCAATCGCCGCAGCCTCGTCACGCCGCACACTCGACACAATCACCGTCATGATCTCAGTCCCACGCTCCGTCTCCGTCTCGATCATCCGCTCCAGCTTGGTCAGCGCTTCATCAAATGTCAGCCCCCACGTCTGATCCAGATTCAGCTTCTTGATCACAAGACTCAGCGTCTCATGCGCCGTCACCGTCTTGAACTCCGTCTCCAGCCAGTTCCCGGAATACGCACTCCGGTTGCTGATCTCATTCGTCTGGAACGGATCAATCGCCGAACTCAGCAACACCCGGAATCTCGTCGTGCTCTGGTACTTCTTGTCCAGCAGGGCAATGATCACTAGCGATGCCAGCGCGATCAGGAAAAATGTCAGAAGAATGACACCCCAGCGGTTCCGGATGACCTGCCAGTAATCAAGGGCGTGCATCTTGGATTCGTTAAGCTGCTCTCTCATGGTCGTGAGTATAGTGAAAGATGGCGGGACGGCAAGGAGTTCCCAAGCTGATTCAGCCCGGAGAAGCAAACCCCCACAGCATCATCGAGATACTGTGAGGGCCTGATTCTGACAGATGATGTACTAAGCGACTGTTAAATCAGAAGCGCGCACCAATCCCGGCCGTAAACATGTGCCGGTCAAAATCACGGAACTCATTGCCGCTGTTGCTGACCGTCAGCGAGTACCCCGCGTTGACCGTCACGTTGCGGTAAATATTGTAGTTCGCTCCAAGGCTGAAGGCGAACACGTCCTCGTTAAAATTAGAATCAGGCACAGGCGACCCCTCGAAAATGTCGTGGATGTAGTGCAACCCTGTGTTCGCACTCAGGCGGGCCGTGAACTGATGGTTCGCCGTCAGACCGGTGCGGTAGCTGTAACGATCACCAAACCCACCAATGTCGGTGCTTTCCATCCCAATCCGCGTGTACCAGCGGACGACCGTCTTGCGGGAAACAGAGTGCGACAGCGTTCCCTCGAAGTACGGCATCGTGTCTTCCCCAAAATTGTCGCGGTCGCGGAACTCAGCACCGACCCGGAAACTCCCAAGCGTGCGCGGCGCAAATTTGTGATCCAAACCAACAAGTAGGTAGTTCGAAGTGAAATCACCAAGCCCATTGTCGTAACTCGCAAACTGCAAACGGTACGTCAGCGCCAGCGTGTCCACCCGGCTCCACGCATACCGGAACTCGTTCGCAAACGTGTTCGAAATCATGTCCTCACCCTCAAGATCGTCCGATTCGTAGGAAACCCCAAACAGCGTGTAGCTCGTCACCGTCGAAAAACGACGCGTCCACATATACGTCGCCGCAAAGCTCTCGGTACCGTAGAAATAATTCTGATTCCGCCGGGCCACCGTCGCACCAATCCCGAAATTCGGCTCCACTTCATACGCGAGATACGCCGAATTGCTCAGCGTCAGCCGTGGGCTGTACTGATGACGCCAGTTGAAACTGCCGCGCACGTTGTGAATGTAGTCATTCTGGTTCGGCGGCGCGTCGACGTAATACAGCGGCGAGTACACCAGCCCGAAATTGTAAGCCGTCCGGCGGTCGCCAGTGTTGTAGTCAACCCCGACATTCGCCCCGAAATACATGCTTCCATCCTCTTGGAAAGACGAAGAATTCGGATTGCTGTCATACCCAGCAGACAGACCCACAGTCACCGCAAGCGGCACACTCCGGTCGAAATCATCAAGCCGGCCAATGTTTAGGAGGCCTTGCGCGGACGCTTGGGAGGCGCATCCGATCACGGCCGCGGCGGTCAGGAGACTCAGTTGTTTCTTCATGCAGTGAAAAATGAAAGCTTTTTCGGGATATCTAGGTTCCAAGTATTGCCGTGAATCGTTGGCGTGGCAACATTTTTTCTCCCGCAAATTGTCCGCG
>JAIXPK010000248.1 GCA_027486335.1 Verrucomicrobiaceae bacterium
CCTCACCCAACTCCCGCCGGATCGCTCGCTCCCCATGATTCACCCCCGCAAACACCGCCTGCATCGCATAATAATCCTTCTGCAGCACCGGATCAAACTTGTGATTGTGACACCGCGCACACCCCATCGTCAGCCCCATGAACGCCGTCGATGTCGTACTCACCATGTCCGCCAGTTCTTCCTGACGCTGCATCAGCGACAGATTCGGATCCGGCGACTTCACAATGTCATACGCCCCGGCCACCAGAAATCCCGTCGCCGCATCCACCCCCAGCGCATCCCCCGCAATCTGCTCCCTCACAAACTGATCGTACGGCTTGTCCTCGTTGATCGACTCAATCACCCAGTCCCGATAATGATAGGCCGTCTTCCGCTCCCGGTTCGTCTCGAATCCATTCGTGTCCGCATAACGCACCACATCCAGCCAGTGCCGCGCCCACCGCTCCCCGCGCCGCGGACTCGCCAGCACCTTCTCCACCAGCTCACCCCACGCCTCCGGCCGTTCATCCCTCACAAATGCCTCGCTCTCCGCCGGCGACGGCGGCAACCCGTGCATTACCAGATGAATCCGTCGCACCAGCGTCCTCTTGTCCGCCTCCCCTAACGGCACCATCCCCTTCTCCTTCAGCTTCGCCCCGACAAACGCATCAATCTCATTCCCGCCAGCCACCACCTCGGGCACCTCCGGACGCCGCACCGCCTGAAACGACCAATGATCCGTCTTCAACTGCATCCCCGCCGCCGCTTCCTTCTCCCCGGGCATCGCCGCCCCACCGTCAATCCACGCCTTCAACACCCCCACTTCCTCAGCCTTCAGCCGATCGCCCTTCGGCGGCATCATGTGCTTCGGATCCGTTGACGTCACCATCCGGATCAGCAGGCTCTCCCCGCTGCTCCCGCGCACAAACAAAGGCTCGCCCGAATCACTCCCCTTCAGAATCCCCGCCACACTGTCCAGCCTCAACCCGTTCTTCTGCTTGTCCTCCCCATGGCAATCATAGCAGTTCGCCTCCAGCACCGGCTGCACCTCCTTCACAAAATCCACCGCCCGGCACGGCACGGCCACAGCAGCTACCAGCGGCAGAATCAATCGGATGGCCTCATTCATTGTGCCCCACCATACGCTCCACATCACCCCGCTCTTGCCGACAACCGTCACACCCCTCCCACACGCCCCCGCCGCCGCACCAGCCACTTCCTCACCTCCTCCACCCACAGCACCGGACTCGCCACCAGCCCGATCAGCACAAAATGCCGGAAATCGATCGGCACCGTGTGAAACAACCGGTTCATCGGCGCACAGTAAATCACCGCCGCTTGCAGCAGATTCCCCAGCACCAGCCCCGCCAGCAGCCACCGGTTCCGCACCATCGTCCCGTCAAACGCCGAATCCGTCGCACTCCGGCAATTCAGCACGTTGAACCACTGCGACACCGCCAGCACCGTAAACGTCTCGCTCCGCACCAGCTCCAGCGGCACCCCACTCCCCAGCCGCCACACATAATATCCGAACACCGACACCACCGACGCCCCCACCATCCCGATCATCCGCTTCAGCATCTCCCTCGTCACCAATGGCTCGTCCCTTCCCACCGGCGGCCGATCCATCTCCCGCCCGTGACTCTCCTCCATCACCAGATTCACCGTCAACACACCCTCCGTCACCAGATTGATCCACAGAATCTGCACCGCCAGCAACGGCAGCGGCAACCCGCAAAGCAACGCCAGCAGCAGCACCACCACTTCGTCCATCGACGTCGTGAACAAATACAGAATCACTTTCTTCAGGTTCCGGTAAACCAATCGCCCGCCCGCCACCGCCCCCACCATCGTCGGAAAATTGTCGTCCGTAATCACAATCCCAGCCGCACTCTTCGCCACCTCCGTCCCCGTAATCCCCATCGCCACGCCCGCATCCGCACGCGCCAGCGCCGGTGCATCATTCACCCCGTCCCCAGTCACCGCCACCACCCCGCCCTTCGCCTGCCACGCCTCCACAATCCTCAGCTTCTGCGCCGGATGCACCCGCGCAAATACCGAAATCCTCTCCAGCTCGCCCCTCAGCTTCCCCTCGCTCATCCTCTCCAACTCCGCACCGTCCACCGCCAGATCCCCCTCCCGCGCAATCCCTAACAACCGCGCCACCGCCAGCCCCGTCGCCTTGTGATCCCCCGTCACCATCACCGTCCGAATCCCCGCACGCCGACACTCCGCCACCGCCTCCTTCACCCCTTCCCGCGGCGGATCCATCTCCCCCACCAACCCCAGCCAGACGCCGTGCCCCGCCAGCGCCGCATAACCGCCCCCCACATCCAGCTCCCGCCCCGGTATCTCCGCCGCCGCCAGCACCCGCAACGCCTCTCCGCTCATCGCTTCCGCCGCCGCCTGCATCGCCGCCCGTTCCTCCTCTCCTAACTCCTCATTCATCCCGTCCCCACCAGCCACCAGCCCGCAAAGGGCCAGCACCGTCTCCGGTGCCCCCTTGATCAGAATCCGCCCGCTTCCTCCGCTCCCGCATTGCACCGCCATCAGCCGCGATCCCGCATCAAACGGCAGCTCCGCCACCCTCACATTCGCCGTCCTCACCTCCTCCGGTTCCATCCCCGCCTTCTTTGCTAATGTCAGCATCGCCGCCTCCGTCGGATCCCCCACAATCCGCCAGGCCGTCTCCCCTCCCTCCGGCCCCTCCAATCGCGCATCATTGCACAAAACCAACGCCTCAATCATCCGCCGCACCGCCGCATCACCGCTCCCCACCTTCCTCCCGCCTTCCGTCAACTCACCCTCCGGCGCATAACCTCCGCCACTCACCGCCACCTCCCGGCCCCCCGGCAACCGCAGCGCCGTCACCGTCATCTCATTCCTCGTCAATGTCCCCGTCTTGTCCGTGCAGATCACACTAACCGACCCCAAAGTCTCCACCGCCGACAACCGCCGCACCACCGCCCCACGCCGCGCCATCCGCTGCATCCCCACCGCCAGCGCCACCGTCATCGCCACCGGCAATCCCTCCGGCACCACACTCACCATCTGACTGATCGCCACCATCAGAATCTCCAGAAACGGCATCC
>JAIXPK010000164.1 GCA_027486335.1 Verrucomicrobiaceae bacterium
CTCTACGAACTCATCCAACTCGCCGCCCTCCCCTTCGACGCCATCCGCGGCACCCCCGACGGCATCCTCACCCTCCGTGTCCTCAAAGCCGAACGCTCCGGAGAACTCCTCAGCGCCCCTATCTGGGACGAAGAACTCCTCCGCATGGTCCTTCTCGACACCTTTCACCTCGCTGTCACTTACATGTGCAGCCGCGACTCCGTTGACAATGATGCCCTCTTCCATAAAATCAAATCCATCGGTTCCGAACCCCACCGCACCGCCGCCATGACCCTCGCCCAGAAACTTCGCCAAGAAGGCCACCAAGATGGAATCGAGGAAGGCTTCGCCAACGGCGAACGCAAAGGCACCCTCGCCGCCAGCCGCCAATCCGTCCTCGAAGCCCTCGACCTCCGCTTCGGCCCCATCCCCGACGGCCTCCGCGACTCCCTCAACGCCATCGCCGATCCCGAAAAACTCCGCACCCTCCTCCGCGCCGCCATCGTCTCGGATTCCCTCGAATCCTTCGCCACATCGCTCTGAGCCCCCGCCATCCACATTGGCACACCGGGCAATCGGATCCTCTCCGTCCAAGCCCCTCATCGCCAGCCACCGGCAGACTTTGAGAGGGCGATCGATAGCCATACCGGAGCAAGACCGCCTGTCCCCGGGCTGCCCGCGGGTTCACACTCCGCCTCGGCGCCCCGGACGCCGCCGCCATCCATCGCGCCTGCACGCCCGCCACCCCATTCCCCTGCCATTTTCTCTCCTCACTCGCCCTCCCCAATCCCATTCCCTTGCCCCCAATTCCCCTGCCAACCACCCCATCCCCCTGCCCCACAAAAAAGCCCATCCCCGCGCTCCGCAGGGATGGGCTCTTCACTTTGCTCACCATCAGGCGTCCTTGCTAGCACGCAGGATCTGCGCGAGCACATACGGCAGAATCCCACCCGCACGGTAGTAGTCAATTTCCACCGGCGTATCCAGCCGCACCACGACCGGCACGTCAAATGACGCACCACCCGCCGGATGCACCCGCAGCACCGCCTCGCTCTGCGGCTTGATGTCGTTAGACACGCCCAGCAGATCAAAGGTCGCGCCACTCAACTCCTTCACCTTGTCGTAGTCCGCCTTGTCCTTGAAGTTGCACGGCAGCACGCCCATCCCCACCAGATTGCTCCGGTGAATCCGCTCGAACGACTTCGTGATCACCGCCTTGACCCCGAGCAGGTTCGTGCCCTTGGCCGCCCAGTCGCGGCTCGAACCCATCCCGTAGTCTTCGCCACCGATGATCACCGTCGGCGTGCCCTCCTTCTGATAGGCCAGCGCCGCGTCATAGATGCTGACCTCTTCACCCGTCGGCTGAAGCAGCGTGCTGCCCCCTTCCTTGCCCCCGAGCATCAGATTCTTGATCCGCACATTGGCAAACGTCCCCCGCGTCATCACCCGGTCGTTCCCGCGGCGGCTGCCGTAACTGTTGAAGTCCGCCGCCGTCACGCCGCTGTCGCTCAGGAACTTCCCAGCCGGGCTGTCCTTCTTGATGTTCCCCGCAGGACTGATGTGGTCCGTCGTCACCGAATCCCCGAAAATACCCAGCGGACGCGCCCCGGTAATTTCCGTGATATCCCCAGGCGTCATGCTGAACTTCGAGAAGAACGGCGGCTCCTGAATGTACGTCGAATCACGATCCCAGTCGTACACCAATCCCGTCGATCCCGTGATCCCGTTCCACTTCGGATTCTGCTCCGCAAAGCCCGTGTACAGCTTCTGGAAGACCTCGGGCGAAAGCGCCGAGCGCATCGCCGCATCAATTTCCTGACCAGTCGGCCAGATGTCGCTCAGAAACACCGGCTCACCATCACTCCCAGTCCCGAGCGCCTCTTTCGTCAGGTCAATGTCCACCGTCCCGGCAATCGCATACGCCACCACCAGCGGCGGCGACATCAGGAAGTTCGCCTTGATGCTCTGATGCACCCGGGCCTCGAAATTCCGGTTCCCGGAAAGCACCGACGCCGCCACAATGTCCTCGGCTCGCACCACATCCTCAATCCCCTTGTCCAGCGGCCCGGAATTCCCGATGCACGTCGTGCACCCGTACCCAACCGTCTGGAACCCTAGCTTGTCCAGCTCGCTCTGCAATCCAGTCTTCGTCAGGTAATCCGTCACCACGCGCGATCCCGGCCCGAGGCTCGTCTTCACCGACGGATTCACCGTCAGCCCCTTCGCATTCGCCTTCTGCGCCAGCAGCCCAGCCGCCAGCATCACGCTAGGATTACTCGTGTTCGTGCAGCTCGTGATCGCCGCAATCAGCACACTGCCGTGCGTGATGTTGTCCTTGATCCCGCCCTTCGAATCCACTGTCACTTCCCAAGCCGGATAACCAGCCGCAGGCGGCGCGTCCGCCGTGCTCGTCCCCGACTGACCCGACAACGCACCCAGAATCGCCACATCCGGCACCTCGTCCAATTCCTCAACCGGCCCGCTCAACGGGGTCTTGCCGTATCCATCCGGAGCCGCCTTCGTCAGCAGCGCGTTCCACGTCTGCTTCAGCGCCGCCACATCAATCCGATCCTGCGGACGCTTCGGCCCCGCCACACCCGGATGCACCGAACCCAGATCCAACTCCACAACCTGCGTGTAATCCACCTCGCCCTGCTGCGGAATGCCCCACAGCCCCTGCGCCTTGCAGTACGCTTCCACCACCTCGCACTGCTCCGCCGACCGACCCGTCCCCTTCAGATAACCAACCGTCGCCTCATCAATCCCGAAGAAGCCCATCGTCGCTCCATACTCCGGAGCCATGTTCGCAATCGTCGCACGGTCAGGCACACTCAGCGCAACCGCCCCGGGCCCGAAGAACTCCACAAACTTGCCCACCACCTTCGTCTTCCGCAGCACCTCGGTCACCCGCAGCACCAAGTCCGTCGCCGTCACGCCCGGCTGCAGAGCACCCGTCAGATAAACCCCCACCACCTCCGGCACAAGGAACGTCACCGGCTGCCCTAGCATCCCCGCCTCAGCCTCAATCCCGCCCACACCCCAGCCCACCACACCCAGACCATTGATCATCGTCGTGTGCGAATCCGTCCCCACTAGCGTATCAGGATAATACACACCATCCTTCTCCAGCACGCCTTTCGCCAGATACTCCAGATTGACCTGGTGCACAATCCCGATCCCCGGCGGCACCACCTTGAATGTGTCAAAAGCCTGCTCGCCCCACTTCAGAAACTGATACCGCTCCCGGTTCCGGTGAAACTCAAGATCCAGATTCCGCGATAGCGAATCCCCCGTCCCCGCAAAATCCACCTGCACACTGTGGTCCACCACCAGATCCACCGGCACCAGCGGCTCGATCAGCTTCGGATTCCCCCCCATCCCGTGCACCGCACTCCGCATCGCCGCCAGATCCACCAGCAGCGGCACGCCCGTGAAGTCCTGCAACACAATCCGCGCCACCACGAACGGAATCTCATAATCCCCAGGAGCCTTCGCATTCCAAGCCGCCAGGTTCTTCACGTCCTGCTCGGTAACTTTCTTCCCGTCACAGTTCCGCACCAGCGATTCCAGTACGATCCGGATCGACGTCGGCAGCCGGTCCAGCTGCGGCGCAATGCCGGATTCCCGAAGCGCAGGAAGGGAATGATACTTGCCGGTCTTGCCGGACGCCGTGGTGAATTCTCTAAGGGTGGTTTGCATGACGAAATGGTGAAAACGACTGCCTTTTCATCCGCCGCGCACGCTCTCGCGCAATCGGATTTCCCCGCCTCCCGCTACGGCCGCCCGGACCGCCCGGACGACCGCTCCCCCGCCGCAGACGCTCACTTCTTCAGCGCCTCGCTCGCCTCAACCCCCTTCGCATTCGAACGCCGCTTCCCTTCCCAATTGTCAATCTGCTGCTTCTGCAGCGCCTTGTTCGAATCATCAATGTTCTTCAGGTAATCCCCCTTCGACATCACCTTCGGTTTCCCGGACGCCCGCTGCTCCAGAACCGCATCGTTCCGCGCCGGAGCATCACCACCGAAGTTCTGCGGGATCTGCGGCGGATCAAACTCCCCGCCAATCACCGTGGACCCCCGATGGAACGCATACCGGCTCTCCCCCTGCTTCACAATCACCGTAGCCGTCCCCGCAATCCCCCCGGTCTCAAACACCCCCCTCGGATCCGTGCTCCCGCTCTGCACCACCTTGCTCTGGCTCCCCAGCGCCTTCACATCCGCATCCGACACCGCCTTCCCGCCCGCCGCATCCGTCACCGTCACCCGCACCGTCCCGCTGCTGTTCTCCTTCACATCCAGCTTCAGCGCCGACACCAGCACCAGCCCGCTCGTGAATAGATTGTCCCCGCGCACAATCGCCAGATACGCCCCTTCCTCCTTCACCGGCAGCGTCAGCTCTTTCTGCTTCACCGCAAAATCCTTCCCGTCTCCCAGCACAAACGCTTCCCCTCCCTCCGGCGCTATCCCCGCCAGATTCACCCGCGTAATGCTGCTCAGGCTCTTCTCGCGCAGGTACAGCTTCATCAGATCCACCTTGTACAACTGCACCGCTCCCTCACGAATGTTCCGGTAATCCAGCGTCAGCTTCACCGGCTCGCCCGGCTTGAACACCGTCACCTCCGGCAGCGTCACCCGCTTCTCCTCAAACAACGCAATCGCCTCGGCCGCATCCTCGTACACGCCCTTCACCTTGCTGTACCACTCAATCGCCAGCGCCGGCTGCCCCTGCGCATGATGCACCTGCGCCGTCACATACCGCGCGTAATCCCGGTCCTTGCTCTCCCCGTTCGCCACCGGTGCCGCCGCCGCCAGCGCCTTGTCAAAAGCCCCCTGCCAGAAATACCCTAGCGCCGCCATGTACTTGAAACTGTCCGCAAACCCGCCCCCAGCATGCCGCTCCGCTCCCGCCGTCGCCGCCGCCACCATCCCCGGATAATCCTTCAGCGCAAAATGCACGTTCACCATGCTGAACGCCACATCGTCCGCCTGCTCGTCCTCCGGATACAAGGTCGCATAACGCTGCAGCAGCCCAAGGCTCTTGCCAAGCAACCCAACCTTCTCCAGCTTCGGCTGCCCGCGCCGCACCGGCAGCTTCTCCGCCTCGGGTGCCCGCGTCGACAGGCTCTGCGCCAGCCCGCTCAGCGAATCCATCACATCCCGGCTGTCAGGATACCTCGACCACAGCACTTCCTGAAACGCCACGCTCCCCGCAAAGTCCCCGTTGTCCTCCAGCACCACCGCCAGCCCCGCATCTTCAAGAAACGCCCCGTCCAGCGCCGCCCGGAACACGGTCGCCGCACGCTCGAACTCTCCTAACTTCCGATACGCCGGCCCCACCTTCAGCAGCTTATCAAACGGAATCACCAATCGCGGATGCCGCTCGCTCAGCAGCTCGAACGCTCCAATCATCGCCCGCGCATCCCCGTCAGCCGCTTCCGCCAGAATCCACAGTCGCATCCTCGCCATGTCCCGTTCCTCATCCTGACTCAACTTACCGCCCGCCAGCGCATCCAGATGCCCCAGGCACTCCGCGCCCTTGTTCTGCGCAAATCTCAATCGCGCCAGCTCAAGGTGCTCCGCCCGGTTCATCTGATACGCATCCGGACTCGCCACCCCCGGAGCCAGCACCGTCAGCACCCCTGCCACACCCCGACGGCACCTCGCAGGATCATAAGGATCCGCAATCTCCGCCGCACACACCGGCCACACGCCCGGCGTCAGCGCAATCACATCATAACTGATATCCTGAATCGTCCCCGGTCCATACCGCAGCCGCAACCGGTTGCCCGTCCGCTCCACCCGGTCCGCATTGTGCCGCAGGCTCCCCTCCACCAGCAGGCACCCCGCAGGAATCTCTTCGTCAATCTGCAGGAAATTCCCGTGCGACTGCCACGTCGGATCCGGATGATTGCTCACCTTCACCACCACATGCACCAGTTGCCCATACGCCGCCTGCGTCACCGGCGAACTCCCCGCCGCCCCTAACCGAATCCCGTCCGTCACAAAATTGTCGTGCAGATACAACCTTCCCCCGATCTTCGGATACTCCCACGTCTTCGGATCGTCCGGAGCCACCTCCCGCTCCACCGCCGCAATCACCACCGCCGGAGCCGCCCCGCTCACCCGGATCACCAACCGACCATCCGCTGGCATCGGCACCAGTTGCCCCGGCATCACTTCCACCGCCTGCCCTCCTGACAACACCTCCACCCGGTCCCCAGCCGCCGCCCGCGGCAGCGCCTTCGCATACTCCGCCAGCGCCTGCATCACCTGCCCCCGGCACCTCGTCGCCCCCCCCGGCGCACTCGCCGCCGCATTGATCAGCCACAACGCAATCCGCCGCGCCTCAGGTGCCGCCGGACTCAACCGCGCCACACACCACAACGCCGCCGCCGTCGCCTCCTCCGGCGCATTCAATCCCGCCACCGTCTTCGCCCCCGGCCAGAACAAGGTCTCCTCACCCGCCGCCGTCTTGCCCACCGTCCCCGTCTTCAGCAACTGCACCAGCACCTCCTTCGCCTCTTCCTCCCGGCCCGCATGAATGAACGCCGCACACAACCGCGACAACGCCACCGGCGTCAGGGTCTCCCGCGCCCGGTACAACGGATTCAGCACCGAAAAATCCGCCTGCCCCGCCGCCGCCAGCGACTGCAGGGTCGTCGCCTTCCGCTCGAAATCCGTCGCCCCAATCCCCCGGTACCTCCCCGCCACAAACGCCGCCGTCCGCTTCAGCATCATGTCACTAACCACCGTCCCCGCCGCCTTCGCCTCCAGCAGCGCCCGCCACGTGAACGCCGTCGTCAGCAACCCTGGCGAAATCCCGATGTTCTCCCAGCTCCAGCCACCTTCCGACTCCGTCACCGCCAACTCCGCCGTCAGCAGCGCCATCCTGCCATCCAGCGCCCGCTTCACCGTCTCATCCGTCGCCCCCGCCCGCGCCGCCAGCACATGCAGCAACGCACTCGCCGGATGCTGCGGTTCACTGGCATCATGCAACTCCCCGCCAGCATCAAGCGATGCCCCCGGAAACGACGCCAGATCCGCCGCCTTCACAATCCTCACCCCCACCGCCCCCTCTCCCGCCGGAAGCGTCAGTACATGCTCACCCTGACCAAAAATCCCGCCCACCGGCACCACCACCGGCACCTTCAATGTCCGCGTCCGCAACACCCCTCGCCACTCCACGTCACCCACCGACACCGTCACCGGCCGCTGGCTCCGCCCAACCCCAGCCACCACTCCCCATCCCGGAACCCCAATCGGTATCGCCGCCCAGTCAGCCCATGGCACCGGACACGTCGCCTGCGCCCGCACCACCACCGTCCGCCCAGGCTCAATCGCCGGGATCGTCGCCAGCGACACCACTCCACCCGTACTCACCGTCGCCGCCGTCGCCACCGTCGTCTCCCCTGACAAATTCGTCACCACCACCGGCATCGCAAACTCCTGCCCCGGCGTCACTTCGTCAGGCACCACCGCACGAACCCTCAGCTTCGCCTTCGACGGAATCACCAGCACGTCCCCAGCCATCAGCGAAGTCCCGTCCACCGCATACGCCACCACCACCGCCCCATCCCCACCCGCCGCCAGCTCCCCACGACCCACCCCACCCGCATCCGTCTTCATTACCGTCATCACCCCGCCCGCAGCCTTCGCCTCGCCAGCCGCCCCGCCCATCGCGCCCGCCCGCGCCACCACCGCCTCATCACGCCACCGAATGTCAGGCACACCCTCCGTCCGGATCTTCACCTCAATCCCCAGCGCATCCGTCTTCATATCCTTCAGCCCCGGATTGATCACAAACACCCCGCGCTTCACCGATTCCCCCGCCGCAAGGAATCCGTTGCCCGCCGCAAACACTTCATTCAGGTCAACCAGCGCCGTGTTGCCCACATTCAACGACAACTCGGTCTGCTGAATCGCATACAGCTGCCTGATGTTGTTATCCGTCAGCACCACCCTCTCTTCCGTCTTCTGCACCGTGATCCCCGTGTGGAAAAACGCCACGCTGCTATCAAGACTCAGCCCCGTCGCCCGCGTCGGCACCACCACCCGCGGCATCGCCGTCAATCCACCCGCCCCACCCGACACCCACGCCTGCGCCACCACCGCCGCCGCCACCGGCCGCCCCGCAAGATCCGTCGTCCGCACCACATATCCATTCCCGTCCTCCCTCAGCTCCAGCCGCAATCCGCTCCGCACCTCAAACGGCCGCGACGCCACATGCACCTGCCTCCCATCCACCGCCGCCACCGTCACCCGGAAATTCGGCGCATGCACCGCCAGCACCGGGATCTCAATTTCATTCGATCCCACCTTCAATTCCACTAACTGATGACTGAAAAACTCCTGTGCATGCACCGTCACCAGCGCATTCGGATGCGCAAACCCCGACTGAATCCTCAACTTCAGTACCTGCCCCGCCACCAGCGGCTCCGTCGGTCCCAGCACCCGCAGCACCGCATCCTCTTCGCCACCCACCGACCGCAGGCTCGTCTCCGCCTTGATCTCATGCCCCTGCTTGTCCGTCCCTGACAACTTCAGCACGTAATTCCCCGGCTGCGGCAGCGTCAGCGCCATCGCCGCATCCCCGCTCTCCCCAATCACCATCTCTCCATCAAGAATCACTTCATCCTTCGCCTCCCGCACCGGCGCACTGATCCACGGCACTCCTTCCAGCACCCGACTCGGCACCACCGCCCCACGTCGCGCCACCGTCACCTTCACCGCCCCCGCCCACCCGCGCTCGTCATAACGCCGCGCCACCACCTTCATCTCAAACGCCTCGCCAGCCAGCACCATCTCAGGCAGCACCCCGAACCCCAATCCGTATTCATCCGCCCTCACCTCATACCTCGCCATCCCCCCGATCGCCCCACCCTCCTGATTCGGCAGCGCCTGCCTCCCCGTCGGCCGCAGCACCACCGTAAACTGACCCACCGCCACCGCCGGAGTCTCAAACGCCACCACCCCGTTCACATCACTCGTCCGCTTCTCCTCACGTCCATCAGGCAGCACCAGCGAAACCGCTTCCCCCGCCGCCGGCAACCCATTCGCCCACTCCAGCACAAAATACCCCTTCGCCGTCTCCCCGGCCAGATACCGCGGCCGCTCCATCACCGCTCGAATCCCTAACGCCGCACCCGCCGTCTCTTCCGCCACCGTGAACCCGCCCTGCACGCTCTCCTTCTCATTGAAAATCCTCACTTTGTACTCCCCGTCGAACGCCGACGGCGGCAGCGTGAAACTCCCGCGGCACATCCCCAGTTCATCCCACACCGCCGCTCCTTCATAAAGTAAACGCCCATCCGGCATCTGCGCCCGCCACTTCCATCCCTCTCCAGCCGCCGCCACCGGAAACGCCCCCTCGCGAATCTCCCGCTTCATCGCCACCCACTGCACCAACCCACCCGCGCCGTACGACCCACGGTCAAACACCACGCGCGACATGTTGTCCGTCGCTGTACTCAACCCCAGCCCCGCCATCGACAGATAACTCCCCGCCATCCCCCGCGCACTGCTCACCAGCACCCTCACAGTCTCTGCCGTCTCAATCCCCTCCGGCTTCGCCCGGAAAACCCCGTCCGCTCCCGTCTGACCCGACGCCAGAATCTTCTCCCCGTCACTCAGCAGCACCGCCGCGCCACTCACCGGCTTCTTGTCAGCCCCGCTCGTCACAAATGCCAGCACTTCCCGCCGCGCCGACTCCACCACCACATCAATGTCACTCCGCACCACCAGCGTCGTCGCCTGCCAATCCTCCGCCTCCACCCTCACAATGCACGCCCCGCTCTGCCCGGCCGCAAATTCCACCGGAATATCCTGCTGCAACGCCCGGTATCGCGCAAAATCCTGCACCGACACCTCCCACGTCTTCTCCGGCGCAATCAGATCAATGTCCAGCAGGTCAATCGCATCCATCCGGTGCCGACTCCGGAAAAACGCCTCCACATCCAGCGGATAACGGCTCACCTTCACCTTCTCGATATTCCGCACACTGATCTTCACCGCCGGGGTCTCACTCAACCGGAACACACGCTCGCTCGCCACCGCTAGCGACTTGCTGCTCATCAGATCCACCCGCCGCTTCGCCGGGTCCGCCCACTTGCCCCACGTCAGCCGCTTGAACGCCGCCAGTCCGTCCTCCAGCCGCCCCAGTTCGTCACTCAGTATCAGCGCCGTGTTATACAATGCCAGCGACGCCTCCTCCGTCTCAGGATACTTGCCCGTCAGCCGCGTCCATTCCTCAATCGCCTTCTGAAACTCCGCAGCCGTCTCCGGATGCTTCTGCTCCTTCATCGCCTGCGCCGCTGCATAACGAAACTGCCCGTAGATAAACAGAATCTGCCGCGCCCGCGCCTCCAGTGGATACCTCACCAGGAACGCATCGAACAACTCCCGCGCCCGCTTCTCGTCACCAGATGCCACCGCCTCCAGCCCGCTCTGAAACTCCGCATCCACAATCCCGCTCTGCGCCCGCGGCCACTCCGCCCCGTTAGGATACGACGCAATATACCCCTGCCACTGCGCAATCGCCTCCGCATACCGCCGCTTCTCAAAGTGCCGCTGCCCCACCCGGAACGCTCCCGCCTGCTGCCGCCTCACCAGATCCTCAGCCGGCGTCACCCCACTCACCCGGTCCGGCACCCGACTCGCCGCCGCCGCCCCGTCAAACTGATACACCTTCGCCCCGACGAAATCCCCCCACGCCGCCACCGCCTCCGCATCCCTATCCAATCGGTCCAGCGTCTTCGCCACCGCCTCCGCCGCCAGCGGCGCCGACCCATGCGCCGGAAAATCCTTCAGAAACCCACGCAGCGCCGCCAGATACTCATCCGGCACATACGCCACCACCTCCGCACGACGCGGAAACGGCACCATCGTCACAAACTGCTGATGCGGACTCCCCAGCGGCCCCGCGTCCCCCTGGTCCCCCTGCATCACCTGCCCCCGCTGCTGCATCGGCATCGGCCGCGACTGCGCCAACGTCTCCTCAGAATACGTCCGCACCTTAAGCCAGCGCGCATCCCCAGCCATCGCCTTGTCAGGATCCCCCTCCGGCAGTCCCGCCAGCAACGCCAGCAGATCATCCGCCACCGCCCGCGCCTCCAACGCCCGATGCTGCGCCACCAGACTCGCCGCCAGCCGCAACCTCGCCTCCGCCCGCGCCTTACCCGTCACCTTCGCCTCCACATTCTGCTTCCCCGCACCCAGCGGCAGCACCCACCCCGGATCACTATACAGCAACCACGCATTAAACGTCCCCTCCGCCGCCGCTTCATCCCCCGCCACCGCATGCAATCGCGCCTTCCTCAATAACACCTCCGACCGCAACTCCGCCGTCACCGGCAGATCCAGCACCTTATCATACAATACCGCCGCCTTCTTCCAATCCGGCTTCGGCGGCGTCAACTCTCCCGCCGCCACAGGATTGATCGCTTCCCCCGCAAACTCCAGCAAGCTCTGCACCAACCGATCCCGCCTCGCCGGATCAAACGCCTCCGCCGCCGCCGCCGCATAAATCGCCTCCGCCTCCTTGTGCCGCTTCGCCTTTGTGTGCGCCGCCGCCGTCAGAAACCGCGCCTTCATCCCCCACGCCGATTCCCCAGGCACCTGCCCAGCCGCCGCCACCGCCTCATCCGACTTCCCCGCCAAGTGCAGGCTCAACGCCCTCAAATACGCCACCTCCCCAGCCGCTCTCGCCTCCAACGGCACTCCCGCCAGCGCCGCCGCCGCCTCCGGATACTTGCGCGACTGCAATAGCGCGACCGCATCGTCCACCGGACCGGCAGACAGGGTGCCGGCAAACGCCAGCATCGACAGAATCAGATTTCGTTTCATCGGCGGGGGAATGGGGGGGAGAGAAACTCGACAGCTCGTCTGACACGACAGCTGCCGCCTCCATTAGACCACTTCCCTCTCAATCCGTTGACACGCTTCACCGGAATTCGTCCGCCACTCGCAAATTTCCTGTCGGATCCCCGCCCGCAGCGGCGCTTTACCTCGAAATGCCAGACGACGACGTCTCCTCCCTGCTCCAGCGCTTCGCGGATTGCGGCTGCGACGCATCGTTCGCCGCCCTCGTCTCCCGCTACCGCCACCTCGTCCACGGCGCAGCCCTCCAACGTCTCAACGGCAACGCCGCCATGGCCGACGACGTCGTTCAGCGTGTCTTCATCCAACTCGCCGCCCGCGCCCACTCCCTCGACGCCTCCAAAGGCCTCGGCGGCTGGCTCTACCACTGCGCCATCCACACCGCCGCCGACCTCCAACGCAGCGAATCCCGCCGCCGCTCCCGCGAACTCATCGCCGCCGCCTCCTCCTCCACCGAATCCCTCCCTCCGCCCGAACCCTGCCCAGGCCTCTCCGCCGCCGTCGCCAGTCTTCCCGCCCCAGACCGCACCGCCGTCCAACTCCGCTTCCTCGAAAACCGACCACTCCGCGACATCGGCCTCGCCCTCGGCATCAGCGAAGACGCCGCCCAGAAACGTCTCTCCCGCGCTCTCGCCAAACTCCGCCTCCGTCTCCGCCCCACCGCCACCATCCTCGCATCCACAATCCCACGCCTCTCTGACGCCGCCATCATCCCTCTCACCCACCCTCTCCTCCTCTCCATCATGAAAGCCAAACCCATCATCGCCGCCGCCGCCGTCCTCGCCATCACAGGCATCTCCATCCCGCTCATCCAATCTCTCTACGAACCAGTCACCTCCCCAGCCCTCGCCTCCGCTTCCCCATCCCCCAAAGCCCGCGCCGTCACCACCCGCCCGACAATCAACAGCACTACCACCGCCGAATCCTCCCCATCATCCCCAGCCATCCCGCTCCTCAAGGGGCTCTCCCCCGAAGACCGCCTCGCCACCCTCAAATCCGCCCGCGAAAGCGCCGAAAAAGCCACCGCCGCCAAGTACGACGACAAAATGGACCGTCTCCGCCGCAAACTCAACCTCACCCCGGATCAGGAAGCCGCCCTCGCCGCCCACCACCGCGCCCAGCGCGACCGCATGGTCGATTACCTCACCAACGCCGCCGTCGGTGAAGCCAACCCCAGCCACTTCCAGTTCGAATCGTCCTACCGTCCTGACATCCCCGACTCGGTCCTCTCCCTCCTCTCCCCGGAACAGCAGCAACTCGCCGCCGACCACGAATCCCTCAAGCGCACTAACTTCCTCGAAGCCGTCACCAACGGCGAAGTCAATGCCCTCGGCCTCAAACTCGAACTCGCCCCCGATACCAAAGACGCCGTCTTCAACGCCCTCTCCGCCATCAACCGCGAGGACCGCTTCGCCGACCATTCCTCCCTCCACAATCTCTCAGACCTCGAAGCCTTCGCCGATCACGACATCGCCCGCCGCCGCGACGCCTTCACCCCCATCCTCGCCCCCGATCAGCTCAAATCATGGGAATCCGAAGCCGCCGCATGGCGTCAGGCCACCCTCGAACGCTTCGGCTACCGCACATCAGAAACCGCCGCCGCACCCTCCCGCCCCGACGGCTCATCCTGACATCTCGCTCGCCTCAACTCACGCGCGAACCTCACGCAAACATCCCCATCACCGGCTTCCCCTTGTTCCCCACCGTAAACGGCCGCCCGCCCGCCGCCGTCACCGGCTCGTCCACCGGACAACCCAGCGCATATCCGATCGTCGCATGCAGATCCCCCACCGTCACCGCCCCGCTCTCCGGTGCCGCCCCGCGCTTGTCCGACGCCCCATGCACATAACCGCGCTTCATCCCCGCCCCGGCCAGCACCCACGAAAACACGCCCGGATGATGCCCGCGCCCACCACCCTCAAACTCCGGCTTCCGCCCGAATTCCGTCGCCACCACCACCAGCGTCGTCGCCAGCAGCCCGCGACGCTCCAGATCACTAACCAACGCCGCGAACGCACGGTCAAACTGCGCCCCCTCATCCTCCATCCCGCCTTCAAGGTCCCGGTGCATGTCCCATCCGCCGCTCTCCACCTCCACAAACCGAACCCCATGTTCCACCAATCGCCGCGCTAACAGGCATCCCTGCGCAAACCGCCCAGCCCCGTACGCCTCACGCTGCCCCGCCCCCTCCTTCGCCAGATCAAACGCCCCCAGATCCTTCCCCTTCAGCAGCTGCATCGTGCTCTCGTAAAACTCCGTATACGCCTTCACATTCCCATCCTTCACTTTCCCCTCAAACCCCCGCTCCATCTCTCCTAACAGCGCCAGTCTCGCCTCCTGCCGCTCTCCACTCGCCCCCGGCACCACATTCCTCAATCCCTCCGCAGGATCCAGCACCGGCAAAGGCGCCATCGTCGCCGGAAAAAATCCGTTCCCGCTCCCCGAATTCCGGTTCACACACACCGTCGACGGCAGGGTCTCATGGCTCGCCCCCAGATAATGATGCGCCCACGACCCCAGCATCGGATGCACCACCGTCCCGCGCTTCTCAAATCCAGTCCGCATCAGATACCTCGCCTGCTCATGCACCCCCACCTTCGCCGTCATCGACCTCACCACACACAAATGCCGCGCCACCTTCGCCGTCTCCGGCAGATACTCCGATACCTGAAACCCCGCACTCGTACCCATCCCCTTCTTCGGCCCCTGCGACGGCCCCTCCTTCGGATCAAAGGTGTCCAGATGACTCATCCCTCCTGACAAGGTCAGCATGATCACCGACTTCGCACTCCCGAACCCCGGCAGCTTCTCCCCTCCAGCACTCCGACCCACCCCGCTCGGCAGCACCGTCAGCCCGAACGCACACTTCGCCAGCCGCTCCGCAAACGCACGGCGGCTCATTTCAGTCATTCCTCTCATTGCCAGTTTCATCGTTTCGTCAGAATGTTAGTTTGTCAGTTTTCAGCGGATAAAGAGAAACTCCCGGCTGTTCAGCAACGCCCACGCCACATCACCCAGCGGCTGCCCTTTGCCTAGCAGCGCCACCGCCCGCTCTTTCTCCGCCACCTCCGGAGCCCGCCCCAGAAACGACCGGTACAACCGCTCCACCTTCCCCGCATCATCCGCCGCCGCCGCCGCGTCCTTCATCACCACCGCACTCCCCGCCGTCACCATCTCCTGCACCGGCCCATTCATCAGCGCCAGCGCCTGCGGCACGCTCCCGTCGACCGTGTTGCTGTCCGCCACCAACCGGTCACTCTGCCCGAACAATCTCAGAAAATGCGTCTCCGGCGCAGGCTGCGGCAGCTCCGACGCCCTCGCCAGCACCATCCCCCCGCGCTGCTCGGGCGTCCGTCCCTCATAACTCGCCTCCAGCACCTTCGGATTCACCCGCGCATTCGCCCGCCCCTTCTTCCCTTTCCCCCCACCCGCCGCCAGCACACCCGGCCGCACGCCTTCCGACTCCATCCGCGCCATCATCCCCCTCACCACTTCCGCTGTCACCTCACGCCCCGGCAGCGCAAACAACCGCAACTCATCCCCACGCCGCAGCAGACAGTCATCCACCCGAGTCCCCTCCGTCAGCACCATCACCGAATCCCACACCTGCTCCGCACTCATCCGCCGCACTAACGGCCCCGCAAACCGCCACTCCCCTCGCTCCCCCAGCGGCACACTCGCCGCCTCCCGCTGATACGCCGCCGTGTTATACAGAATCCTCTGAAACTCCCGCAGATCAAACTTCGCCTGCTTCAGATACCACGCAATCTGCGTCAGCAATTCCGGAATCACCGCCCCCTTCGGATCATCCAGATCCCCCACCGGTTCCTGCACCGCCAGCCCGAACACTTTCTGCCACAACCGATTCGCCATCGCCGCCGCAAACCTCGGATTCTCCCGGTGCGTCAGCCACGCCGCAAACGATTCCCTCAGCTTCCCAGGATCTCCCGTCTCCACACGATACGCCGCACCCGCCGCATCCCCCTTCTCCCACGTGATCAGCGCCGGCTCCACCTTCGCCCCACCCTTCGCATTGTCATAATGATAGTCGTCAGGATACTTCAGCCGGTTCGCCTTGCCATCCACCAGCTCGAACGCATTCGGCCCTAGCATCTGACTCGCCGCACCCTTCGGAACCGCACCCGATTTAGCAAACCGCCGGATCTTCTTCGCCAGATCCTCATGATAACCATCCGTCGCCCCGAAAAACGCCGCCATTTGATAGAAGTCCTTCTGCGTCCACTCCGCAAACGGATGGTCATGACACTGCGCACACGCCACGTTCGCCCCCAGAAAAGTCGTCAGCAGATTCGAAACGCCGTCCAGCGGCATCTGCGCATCCCGCAGCAGAAACCCCGTCGCCCCGTTCTCGCACAACCGCCCGTCCGCCGTCAGCATCTCCCTGACCAATTCATCCCACGGCCGGTTCATCGCAATCTGCGCCTTCAGCCAGTCCTCGTAAAGCCACGCCTTCGCTCCCTTCGCTGGATCATCCTTCACCCGCAGCATGTCCGCCATCCAATTGAACAAATCCATCGCCGCTCCCGGCGAATGCAGCAGCTCGTCAATCAACCGCGCCCGCTTGTCCACCCGCCCATCCGCCAGAAACGCCTCCACCTCCGCCCTCATCGGCACCCTCCCCGCAATGTCCACATAAAGCCGCCTCACCAGCACCTCATCCGTCACCGCCCGACCCGGCACCATCCCCGCCGCCTTCAACGCCCCCTCAATCGTCGCATCCAATCGCGCCGCCGCCGACGCCACCACCTCCGCACTAAATGGCTCCCGCCCCTGTCGCGCCCGGCACTCCTCCGCCACCCGTCGATCCGCCGCACTCAACACCCCCACCGGCATCCGCACCGCCACCCCACCCGCCTTCTCAATCGTCACCACCCCAGACTCATACGCCAGAAACTTCCCCTCCACCACCGCACCACCACTCATCTTCCACTCCCGCACCCCCGCTGGATCAACCACCTTCTCCACAGACTTCTCCGCCACCTTCTCCTCCTCCACCACCGCCGCCCGCTTCTCCACCGCCGCTTTCTTCGCCTTCCCCTTCTTGCCCTTCACCGGCGCTCCCTCCACCGCCCCCGCCAATACCGACATCAGGGCAATCATCGAAGTCAGGCGCAGAATCATCATAAAAAGCAGCAGGTTCCCCCTTCGCTGATGCTGTCCAGCCCCGCGTGGTGACAACTTTATTCCCCAACCACGCATCAGCGGTCTTTCACTTCCTCCTCCCTTCTGGAATGAAAGCCGTCCGTGCGTTCCCTCCTCCACCCAGACCCACCCGCCCCTCGTCTCCCCGCCGACGGCATCTCCCCGGCCTACCGCCGTCTCCGCCGTCAGGTCTTCTCAGGCATCTTCATCGGCTACGCCGCCTACTACCTCGTCCGCAAAAACTTCGCCCTCGCCATCCCCGACATCCTCAAGGCCCACCCGGAATTCACCAAAACCCAGCTCGGTGCCGCCATGACCGGTCTCTCCATGGCCTACGGCATCTCGAAATTCCTCATGGGCTCAGTCTCCGACCGCAGCAACCCGCGCTGGTTCATGCCCCTCGGTCTCCTCCTCTCCGCTGCCATCACCTTCGCCTTCGGCACCATCCCCGCCATCTATTCTTCCCTAACCGCCATGATCGTCCTCCAGTCCCTCAACGGCTGGTTCAATGGCATGGGCTGGCCCCCCTGCGGCAAATCCATGGTCCATTGGTGGAGCACCAGCGAACGAGGCCTCATCGTCTCCACATGGAACGTCGCCCACAACGTCGGCGGCGCCCTCGTCGCACGTCTCGCCCTCCTCGGCGTCGCCCTCTGGGGCTCATGGGACGCCAAATTCCACTTCCCAGCCTCCATCGCCGCCGTCACCGCCATCCTCATCATCTTCCTCCTCCGCGACTCACCCCAATCCTGCGGACTCCCGCCCATCGAGGAATTCCGCAACGACTTCCCGCCAGACTACTCCCATTCCCAGGAACACATCCTCTCCTTCCGCGAAATCTTCCTCCACCACGTCCTCCCTAACCGTTCGCTCTGGGCCATCGCCTTCGCCAACGCCTTCATCTACTTCGTCCGCTACGGGGTCGTCGACTGGATCCCCACCTACCTCCAATCCGCCAAAGGCTTCAACTTCAGCCAGTCCAGCATGGCATGGTTCGCCTTCGAATCCGCAGGCATCCCCGGCACCATCCTCTGCGGCTTCCTCTCCGACCGTCTCTTCCACGGCCGCCGCGCCCCAGCCACCATCCTCTTCACCGCCCTCACCCTCGCCGCCCTCGTCGTCTACGCTCTCAACCAGAACGGCCCGCTCTGGATCGATATCGCCTCCCTCATCGCCGTCGGCTTCTTCATCTACGGCCCAGTCATGCTCATCGGCCTCCA
>JAIXPK010000231.1 GCA_027486335.1 Verrucomicrobiaceae bacterium
CCCGCACCACGTCGCCCAGAACTCCACCACATACACCGTGTCCTTCGCAAATTCCTTCACCGCTTCCCCCTGAACCCACTTCGCCACCTTCAACGCCGGTGCCGCGTCGCCGATCTTCAAGGTCGTCTCAGCAGACGCAGCAAGCACGGTTCCGAATAAGGCAGCTGTCGCGATGGAATAGATTGGTTTGTTCATGGTATTGGAAACAGGCGTGCAACATAGCGGATCACCGCCTCCCTGTCGCGGAAAAAATCCCACCGCGTCCCCGGCAGCACCCCGCACCCGCCACAGAAACCAGCACCCGCCCCAACCCGGGAACCCGGAACTCCCGCTCGGCACCCCACCCCCTCCAGCCAGAAATAAACGCCAGCGTTCCATCTCCTGCCGACATGCATACCGAATGGTAGTTCTTGATGCATGGACCCGCTTAAATTGCAGATTCGACAATTCCAAGGCCAATCAATTGCATTTTCGCATTGAACATGCAACTTGATCACCCTGAAATTGCATTCTTAACCATGAAACGCGGACACACCGGGCACTACCTGCCCATTTCAACCCTGGGAGAGACCTGCCGCGCCTTCGTCCCAGCCCCTCTGCCACCCGAGCCGGCGCTGTATATGGATGACCGGCTCCAAGATCTCGCACAACAGGCCTCCCTGGCTCTTGGCCGACTCGACGGCATCTCCACCCCCCTGCCTGAGCCACATCACATGCTCTACTCCTACATTCGGAAAGAAGCTGTGCTTTCCTCTCAGATCGAGGGAACCCAATCCTCCCTCTCTGACCTCCTGCTGTACGAAGCCGAAGGCAGTCCCGGAGTCCCAGTGGACGACGTTCGGGAAGTCTCCAACTGCGCAGCTGCCCTGGAACACGGCATTCAACTGCTCCGCGAGGGCCTCCCCCTTTCTCTTCGCCTCATCCGTGAAGTGCATGGCACCCTCCTGCGCGATGGCCGCGGCGCGGACAAGCATCCAGGCGAATTCCGTCGCAGCCAGAACTGGATCGGCGGCACCCGCCCCGGCAACGCACGCCACGTCCCGCCGCCACCAGATGCCGTCATCGAGTGCATGGGGGCCTTGGAGAACTTCCTCCACGGCCAGCCCGTCGCCACTCCCGTGCTCATTCGCGCAGCCCTCGCACATGTGCAGTTCGAGACCATCCACCCTTTTCTGGATGGCAATGGCCGCACCGGGCGGCTGCTCATCACCTTCCTCCTGCACGCTGAAGGGCTCCTCAGCCAACCCCTGCTCTATCTCTCCCTGTATTTCAAACAGCACCGCAGCCGTTACTACGAACTGCTCCAATCCGTACGCACCGAGGGCGACTGGGAGGAATGGATCGAGTTCTTCCTGGAAGGCATCATCGCAGTCGCGTCCCAGGCAGCAGGAACCGCCCGGCGCCTCCTCGCACTCTTTCAGGGGCACCAGCAGCAGGTACGCGGCCTCGGACGCCTCACCAGCTCCGCCCTGCGCCTCATGGACCATCTCCAGCGCCATCCTGTCACTACCGCCACCGCTGTCGCCGCAGATACAGGCATGTCCTTCCACACCGCACAGAAAATGTTCGCCGCGCTCCAATCCCTCGGCATCGTAACCGAGGGTACTGGCAGAAAATACGGACGCTTCTATACCTACACGGGCTACCTCGACATCCTCAACGAGGGAACCCAATCCCCCAACTGACTTCCCATCCCCGCCAGAAAGTCACCCGCCGACCCCAAATCCGTCGAGACCCTCACCATCCAGACGAAAACCGGAAAAACATCCCCACCTCACTTCTTCTTCTCTTCAATGCGGAGCAGCTTGCGCTGCTGCTCCTCCGTGAATCCCCCGGAAAGCACGTACTGCTGCAACCCAGCCTTGTCCTTGCTCCGCCACGCATCCGCCACCCGCTCCACCGCGCGCCAGCGCCGCCCCTCATCATTGATCGACTGCGCCCACGGCATCGTGTCCGCCGGATTCTGACGCATCACTTCATACGTGTACTTCTCAATCGGCCGGTCCAGATGCGGGCCCGGAGGCTGCGTCGCCAACTGCTGCGCCGCGGCATTCCGATCATACTGAATCCACCGCCCGAAAATCCGATCATAGTAATCACCCTCCCGCTCCTTCGCCGGCAGCGAGCCAACCCAATTCAGCGCCTCCTGCGGATTCACCCGCGCCCACGATTCCGCCAACTCAACCCGCGCCGGTCCGATGTTCTCCTTGTTCGTCACACTCCGCTCCATCCAATCCTTCGCCGACGCCGGATCATAGCGCGCCCAGCGGTCAATGATCCGGTTGAGCGCCATGTCCCGCATCTTGCCCGAAGGCTGCCGCTCCGCCCACGAAACCAGTTGGTCGTGCCCACCGCGCTCATACAGCTCATCAAAGACCATCGACGCCCGGTCCCCCTGCTTCTCCAGTTCCTCACGGTGCGCATCGAAAAATGCCAGCGCCTTGCCTGGATCCGACCGGCCCAGCCCATCGAACACTAACTGCATCCGATGCTCAGGCAGATCCTTGTTCGGATTCGCCATCGCAAACGCATACGCCGCCTCAGGATTGCCGCGCGCCCAGTTCCTCAACGCCGATTCCCTCAACTCATAACGCAGCTTCGGCTCGTCAATCGTCGCCGCCGCCGCCAGCGCCCCCTCGCCATCAATCCGCGCCCACTGCGAAATCAGTTTGTAATACTCCAGATTGCGCTCCCGACTCGGCGGCATCGCCGCAATCCTCTCAAACTGCTTGCGGCATTCCTCCGTCGTCAATCCTTCCTCGTCCCCCTCGTCATCCGGAGCCCCATCCTCACTCGCACGCCGCCGCTCGTCCGCCAGCGCCTGCTCCGCAGTCATCACCCGCTTCCCAACCGGCCGCCCCCCAATGGTCTCCACCGCCGCCGGTCGCACCCCCGCCACCACCGCCGCCTTCGGTTCCGCCCGCAGCGACACCCCAGCATAATACGCTCCAGCTAGCGATGCGGCCCAGAGTCCTCCAAGGATAAGCGTGCGTGATTTCATTGGCTTCGGCATGGATCTTTAAGGTGCTGCTCTTCACCTCCATCAAGCACGCCATCCCCCCGCCTTCAGCCGCGATCCCCCTACGCGACGCCGGACCCTCCCCCGCAATCGCGCACCAACCACCATCGCTCCACCATCCCTCCCAACACGCCCCGTCCCGTAGGGACGACCGGTTAGTAGCCGGAGGTTCCGCGAGCCCCTCGCGGCACCCCCGGTTCCCATAACAACGACACAGAACCCCGTACGGGGTTCCCCCCCCTCACTTCACCGGCAAGGACGCAGGCCTCAGCAGATACGTCATCAGATCCCTCAGCTCCTCAGGCGTCAGCACCTTGTCCAGCCCTGCCGGCATCAGCGAGGCCGTCAGCGGCTCCGACTTCGCCACCGTCTCCTTGGCAATCTCCACCACCACGCCGCCCGGCTGCGCAATCTTCAGCACCTTCTCGGTCTCCCCCACCCGGGTCCCCGTCACCGCCGTCCCGTCCTTGCGCGTCACCGTATAACCAATCGCATCCGGATTGATCGCCGCACTCGGCTCCATGATGTCCTTCAGCACACTCGCATAATCCCGGTGCATCACATTGCCGAGATCCGGCCCCACCTGCTGACCCTCGCCGCGCAACTGATGACACGTCGCACAGGCCGCCTTGCCGACAAAAAGATCATGCCCAGCCTGCCAATTCCCACCCGCCAGCTCCGGAACCGCACGCGGCCCGCCCGGCGGCGGAGGCGGTGTCGCAAACGGCATCAGAAACCGCTGCACCCCCAATGCCCGACGGTGCCCGTCCCGCGTCGTCGTGAACCAAACCTCCAGCCGCGTCGCCGGAGTCGCCAGCGTCAGCGTCGCCGGCAGCCACCGATCCTGCGGCGTCGCAGCCACCGTTAGGCGCGATTCCTTATCGCTAACACGCTCCACTTTCCCACCCGCCACCGTCAGCTCAAGCCCCGCATCCGCCGCAAACGTCACCGTCACCGTTTCCGGCGCGGGCGTGTAATCCAGCGTCGAAATCACCTGCGTCACCGGAATCAGCATCTGCCAAAGGTCCAGCTGCGTCCGCATCGTCAGGCTGCCCGCTGCCGCTGTCCGCTGCCACAACTCCGCATGACTCGCCGACCCCGTCGTCAACCCGCGCGCCGCCGCAAGGTCAGGATGCGGCAGCCATCCCCGCCATTCACCTCCATCCGCCCCGCGCCACGTCGCTTCCAACCCGCTCAGATCATGCGCCAGATCCACCGCGCGCTCACCTTCCCGAAAACTCAGCGCATAACGCACCGCCGCCTGCCGCGGCTCCGTCGTCACCACCACACTGCTCCCGTCCCCACCCAGCTTCGCGCCGCTCACCCCAAGAACCGCATTCGGTTCATCCTGCTGGCGCTTCACCACTTCATACCCCGGCCGGAATTGCTCCAATCGATCCGCAGCATCCGCATGCCGCCCAGCCTCACCCGTCACCCGACCCGCCAATGGCCACGCCCCCTCATCAATCTTCCGGTCAAACACAATCGTCGTCTCCGTCGGACTCGTCGGCCACGCCAGCACCGGCTGCGCCACGTCGCGCCCCGTATAGCTGATCTTGAAAACCCGCCCCTCCCCCTTCGGCCCATTGCCCCAGTCCGGCGCACCACTGTGACAGCAGACCACCAGATCTCCCAACGGCGATACCGCCACATCCACCGGCATCATCCCCAATCGCGCAATCAGTTCCGACCGCGCCACATACCCGGCCGCCGTCTTCACTAACGCCGTCCGCCACAACCTTCCGCGCGCTTCCCCCGTCACCATCGCATCGCCCGCCCAGAACTCCGGCCCGAACCTCCCGCGGCCCGCCGCAGGCCCGTTGAAACGGAACCCGCATGTGCTCTGGTGCTGCGGCGCGTAATTCCACACGCTCGGCTCATCCACCACCTCCGGAAGCCATTTCGGATGATGCGGCGGAAACCCGTAATGCCGCCCCGTCTCGATGTGCAGCAGTTCATCAAACGGATTCCCATTAGGCACCCATGTCGCTCCTTCCTGATCCGTCCCGAAAAGATCGCCCTGCGCATTCCACTGCAGCGACATGATATAACGCAACCCGGTCGCCAGTTGCTCCACGCGCCCGTCCGCATGAATCTTCAGCAGGCATCCGCGCCGCTTCGCCGTCCCGTAATGCGCCCCCGCCGCGTCCGTCCAGTACGCATTCCCCGGCGCAGAATTCCCCATCGTGATGTACAGCGATCCCTCCGGCCCGTGCGCAATCGCCATCGAGCTGTCCACCCTCCGGTGCACCAGATAGGACGCACTCACAAGCTCCGGATCATCAAACCCCTTCACCACCGTCTCCCGACGCTCCGGAATCCCGTCCCCATCCATGTCGCGGAACCGCACCACTTCATCCGTCAGCACCGCATACGGCTCGCCATCCTTGATCGCCATTCCTAACGGATAATTCTCGCTCGTCTCCGCCACAAAGGTATCCACCCGCTCCTCAAGTCCGTCGCCATTCCCGTCGCGCAGCACATGAAACCGCCCGTCATACCCCGCGGCAAACAATCTCCCATCCGCCGCATACTCCACATTGTTCAGATTCGTCAGCCGCACCGGCAACTCCCGCACCGTGAACCCAAGCACCAGCATCGACACCCCAGCCCCCGGCGGCGTCGGCGGAAATGGAGGCTCCGGCTGCTTGTCAGGCACCGGCGGAATGAACGGCTCGGTCGCCAGCAGCGCACTGGCAGCAGTCAGCATCAGAATCAAGGTAGTCGGGCGGATCATGTCGGTATGCCCGCAGCCTCCCGCAGAGTTCCACTCGCGGGAAGCCCGTTTTCACGGTGCCCGGAAACGCGCAGAGGCGCAGTGCCGCAGCACTGCGCCTCCCGGATCATCCATCCCGCTCAGCGCCGCGACGTCGACGCCGCGCGGTCAATCAACTGCAGGAACTCTCCCCGATAACCATGCGGGTCATCACCCTTCGCAGACGCCGCCAGCGACCGAATGTCGTTCCACGTCATCCCCGCAAACTGCGAGTGTCTCAACATCGACGCAAACCCAGCCACCGACAACGCCCACCGGGTCTCCGGACCAGCCTCGCCCAGCGCCGTCCCCGCATCCTTCACCGGCACTTCCATCAGCTCGCTCACGTCCTTGTCAGGCGCCTTCCACCGCAGCTTCACCGTCATCGTCTCGTCACTCACCGGCCCGGTCACCGTCGCCGCAGGCACCGGAGCCGCTGCCGGAGGCGCTTCCGCCGCCGGTTGATACTTCAGCTTTTCAGTCACCACCGGTTCGTCAGCAACCCCCGCAGGAATAATCTCATACAGCGCCGTCACCGTGTGCCCCGCCCCGATCTCACCCGCGTCCTTCCGGTCGTCGTTGAAATCCTCCTTCGCCAGCATCCGGTTCTCATAACCCAGCAACCGGTAGCGACCCACCTTCGCAGGATTGAACTCAATCTGAATCTTCACATCCTTCGCAATCGTCACCAGCGTCCCGCTGAACTGCTCGCCTAGCGCTTTCCGCGCCTCACTCAGGCTGTCGATATACGCATAGTTCCCGTTCCCCTTGTCCGCCAGCAGCTCCATCGTGTCATCCTTCGTGTTCCCCATCCCGTAACCAAGCACCGACAGGAACACTCCCGTCTTCGCCTTGTCCGTGATCAACTGCTGCAATTGCTCATGACTCGTCACCCCGACGTTGAAATCCCCGTCGCTCGCCAGAATCACCCGATTGATCCCTTCCGCACGGAAATTCCTCGCCGCTTCCGCATACGCCGACGTGATCCCGCCCGCTCCATTCGTGCTGCCACCCGCCCCGAGGCTCTCAATCGCCGCCGTTATCCGCGCCTTATCCCCGCCACTCGTCGCCGGCAACACCACGCCGCTCTCACCAGCATACGTCACCAGCGAAACCGTGTCCTTCTCCGTCAGACGATCGACCACAAACCGCAGGCTCTGCTTCACCAGCGGCAGCTTGTTCTCGTCCTGCATCGACCCACTCACATCGACCAGAAACACCAGATTCGCCGCCGGCCGTTCGCCTGCATGAATCTCCTTCCCCTTCAGCGCAATCCTCGCAATCCGGTGCCGCGCATTCCACGGCGCCGACGTCATCTCGACATGCACCGCAAACGGCTTCCCATCCACCGGCGGCGCATAACTATACGGGAAGTAATTCACCAGTTCCTCCAGCCGCACCGCTTCCGGCGGCGGCGCTCCCCCGCGATTCAGAAACCGGCGCACATTCGCATAACTCGCCGTATCCACATCAATGCTGAACGTCGACAGCGGAGCCTGACCCACCGCCACCCACGGATTCTCCGGCAGCGCTTGATAGGACTCGGATCCCGAAGCAGCATCCGCAACTCCCACCGGCATCACCAGTCGGCGCCCCACCCCCTGGCCCTCTCCATCGCTGTACTCATCCGACTCCCACCGACGCAGCCCCCCGAGTCTATCCGCGCTCGCTCCCGCCGCCGCACTCTGCGGCTTCATCGCCAGCGCTCCCCTCATCGACTCATGGCCTGATTCCTTCCAGCGACTCTCGGCATTCGGAGCCGCACTCGGCATCGGCGTCGCAGCACTCGCCGCAATCTCCATCGGCCTGCTCCGCGCCTGCTCAGCACTCCTCAATCCGTCCACCGGCGCCTCCGCAGCAGGAACCGCCAACTCCTCCTGATTCTTGTTCTTCTTCAAGTCATGAACCGCCAGCCCCCCGGTCGGCGCATCCATATCACTCTCCTGAACCCGCGCCGATGCAGGCGCAGGCGCCGCTCCCGGCGTCGGCCCCGCCCCAGGAGATGGCGCAAAGTCATCGGATAGTGCACTCTTCAATCCACCGATCTGCTCACGCACCGTCGCGCCAGCAGGTCCACTCGTCACCACCGGAGCAGGAAGCGCCTTGCTGTCGACCGGAGGCCCGCCATGCCCGCTCTGCGCGATAACCATCTTTTTGAACCCGACCTCCAATCCCGGATCAACGCCCCCGCCGCCCCCAGGCAGCATCCCCGCCACCGGCATCCGCGGCGCTTCGAGCACAACCCCGGAAACCGGGCGCGTCCACTGATACCACATCGTCCCAGCCGTCCCCGCCGCCACACATGCCGCCAGCGCCGTCAGCCCACGACGCCACGAAAACGGCACCACCACCGGCGCACTCGCCGCACTCAGCAACCGCTCGCGCTCCGCACGCGCCAGCACCACCGGTGCCTGCGCCAGATTGCCGTCCAGCACGCCGCAGAACGCCTTCGTCCGCTCCGCTTCCGCCGCCAGCACCGGATCCGCCGCCATCGCCGCCTCGAAGGCTACCGCCTCATCCGGCGGCAACTCGCCCAGCGCCCATGCCGTCATGCGGCTCTCAATTGTCTCGGAAAATTCTGTAAAGTTCATCAATGTGTCAGGAAAGAGGTTGTGCAGGCGCATGAAACTGCCCGCGGAGGGTCTGCACCGCATGGTGCAGCAGATAACCGACATTGCTCACCGACAGCCCGGTGGCCGCCGCAATGTCCTTGTAGCTCAGCCCGCCTTCGAACTTCAGGCGAACCAGCTCGCGTTCGCGTTCCGGCAGGCTGCCGATCAGGCCGCGGAGGCGGCCGGCGTCGTCCTTGCGGACTAGCGCAGTATCCGGCCCCGCCGATTCATCGGGCGCGGCCGCTAGTGTCAGGGTTGTATCCATAGGGATGAGGCGCGAGGTCTTGCGCCGGATGTCAATCAGACACCGGCGGCACACCGTGAACAGCCATGGGGCCAGCGATTCCCCCTCCCCTTCCGGCGCGTCACGTATGAAGCGCAGAAAGGTTTCCTGCACCGCATCGCGCGCCGTCTCCTGATCCGCCCCCTGATGCCGCGCATACGCCAGCAACGGGCGCTCGTAGCGTTCAAGGACAGTTTGGAATTCGGCGGCAGACACGGGAGCGGCAGGGGTTCAGTTCATCGGATGCACTCAGCATCACGGCCCCGCAGAAACTTCCCTGGAAACTTTTTGCCCCTACTGCCTCCGGTACTGAAGAATCCCGTTCCCGATCGCCTCCGCCAGCCGCTGCCGGTACCGCGGATCCAAAATCTTCGACCGCTCCTTCGCCGTCGAAATGAAGCCGCCCTCCACCAGCGCCGCAGGCACCGTCGCACTCCGGATCACCTTGTACCGCGCAAACTTCACCCCTCGGTTCGGCGTCCCCAGGGCCGTCGCAATGCTCGTCTGCACCGCCGTCGCCAAGGGCGCACTCGCAGGACTGAAATAAAACGTCTCCGTCCCGCTCGGCCCACCATAACTCACCCAGTTGAAATGGATACTGACAAATATGCTCCCCTTGATCTTGTTCGCGATCGCCGACCGGTCCTCCAGCGGCAGAAAGTTATCCCGGGACCGCGTCATCAACGACTTCACTCCCTTCTTCGCCAGATACTCCTTCAGCCGGAAGGAAACATCCAGCGCCAGATGCTTCTCATAAAGCACCCCGATCATCCCCCCGTTGTCATACCCGCCATGCCCAGGGTCAATCACCACCCGCGTGAACTTCCCCGCCATCGCCGCAGGCACCACCACCCATGACGCCAGCAGCAGGCACCACAAAAGCCATCGGGACCGGATCAATCGGTTCATGCCAGCAACAGAGATCAAAGCCGCAACTCACTCCAGCGGAAGGCCGTCAGGACGGTCGCCCGTCCCTCGGAACTTGTCGCGCTTCGGCGCTTCCGGCGCATACGGCCGCGCCCCACTGATCGTCACCACCCCGGACTCACTCAGATCCAGTCTCGGCGTCCCGCGCTTCACCTGATAGAAATCCTGCTTCAGCACCTTCCCGTCCAGATTCACCACCTGATACACCCAGATCGTCGGACTCCCCATCGACAGCAGATGCAGGCTCCGGTCGCCCCCCACCTGAATCTGCACGTCCCGGTCCGGAATCAGCGTGTTCAGCGGCAGCGTCACCAGAAACGCCCCGGTCGATTCATCAATGATCCGGACATACAGATACGACTTGTCAGTGTCATGGAAATTGAACAACTGATAACGCCGGTACTTGCCCGCCATCCGGTGATCCTTCGGCAACGCCAGCGACTTCTCCCACCGCGGCTTCTGCGCCTGCTGAATCGTAAACCGGATCGGCCGGGAATTAATCCAGCGCTGCAGATCCGAATGATAGGCACTCGCCTTGATCACATACCCGCCTGACCCCGTGATGTGAAAATACCGCGGAATGTTGAACTTCCGCTGCAGTGCCTGCCCCGCACGGAACATCATCGGCTCAGCCACCGGACTCGAAATCGCCGTGACCGGCTCGCCACGCTCGCTCATCACCGAAAAATTGATCCACGACGCCCCGCCCGGCGCCCCTAACACCAGATCCTGCCCGCCCGTGTTCGTCACCGTCACCGTTACATACAGCGGCTCATACGAAATGTAGTTCGTTCGTTCCGCAGTGATCGTCACCGCAAGCTGCGCCGAAACAGGCACCGCAAACAAAGCGGCTGCCACCAGCATGATGAATCGGATGAGGGATCGGGCGCTCGCAGTCATAGGTCGAAGTGGGGACGGTCAAGGTGATGGTGGGACAGATGTCGCCGTTCGGAAACCGAGAAATGCCTGGGCGTATGACGCGTCGTCCGCCAGCCACGGGGTGTTCATCGGCACCGCCTTCGGCTGCCGGAAATCCCCGCCGCGGAACACCGGCACCGTCTCGTCGGGAAGTTCCGGATGCGGGGCCCACGAATCCGTCCACTCGGCCACGTTGCCCGCCAAACCATGCACTCCGTCCGGACTCAGATCCCCTTCCACCGCATCCACATCGCACCACAACGCATGCCCATCGCTTCCTCCAGGCATCGCTCCACTCGTGCCAGGATAATCGACACCCGTGTTCGCCAATGCCGGATCCGGTTTCTCACCCCACGGATAAAGCCGCCCATCCGTCCCCCGCGCCGCCCGCTCCCATTCCTGCTCGGTCGGCAGTCTCCTCCCCAGCCACCGCGCACAGGCCCACGCATCCCACCAATCCACATGAAACACCGGCGACTGCAGGGTCAGCACCGCCCCGTGCCACGGCTGACCCGCACGCGCCGCCTCAAGAATCCCCTGCCAGTCCTTCGGCTCGTGCCCAGCCTTCGCCATCGGCTGGTCCTTGTGGTCAAAACGCTTCGGATCACCCGCCGCCACCGCCTCCAGAAACGCCCCATACGTCCCGATCGTCACCTCATGCCGGTCAATCCAGAACTCCGGAAGGCTCAGCCGCCGCCCATCCCCGAACAGAAATTCCCCAGCAGGAATCTTCACCAGCCCGGACACATCCCGCGACGCAAACTGCTGCTGCTGCTTCCGCTTCTGAAAATGCATCACCGCCGCCACCGTCCCAGCCACCAGCGCCAGCACCACCACCGCCGCAGGCCACACGCGCTTCCTCCCCGGCGATTCCCCGCCTCGTCCCGCGCCCCCATCCGCGATCCGCCGCAGCGCCGCACCCGATTCCGTCGCCACCGCACGCCACGTCCCCAACCCCTGCGCCCCCGCCGCCTTCATCAGCGCCAGCAGGTGCGATAACTCCCGCGCTCCCGCCGACCGGAAATCCGCCGTCGCCATCAATCCCGTCGCCAGCGCCCGAATCTCCCCCGCTTCACTCGCCGTCGCCACCGGCCCGGACGCCGCCAGATTCGCCACCCGCACCGTCCCATCCTCACCATGAAACACATGCGCCGGCGTGAACGATTCCCGCGGAATCCGCCGCGCCCCCAGCCACCCTAGCGCATCCGCCGCCCCATGCAGCACCTGCAGCGCATTCACCGCCGGAATCCGCTGCCCCGCCGCCCGGATCTCCGCAAGGCTCCGGCCGTTCACTAGCTCCCTCGTGTAAAACACCGCCCCATCCCTCTCCTGCACCTCATACACCGCCGCAATCACCGGACAATCCACCGCCGCCCGCGCCCGCACCAGCGCCCGGAAATCCCGCACCGCTTCCCCATCCGCCGCAAATTCCGGCTTCAGTCGCTCCAATACCACCTCCCGGTTCACCGACCGCTGCACCGCTCGAAACGTGTCCGTCTTCGGCAGGCTCCGCCGCTTCTCCCGCAGTTCATAATCTCCTAGCACCACCGGGACGCCCGCAGGCACCGTCGCCGCACGCGCCGCCGCCAGCTCTCCCAGCCACGCCGCCACCTTCGACGGTGCCGCCCCATCCATCTGCACCGCCTCCAATCCCGGAAACTCCCGCCGCAACTGCTCCCGTATCGCCTTGCCCTCCACCGTCGCAAACCGCCCCGAAAACAAAAACACATCCAGCCCGCTCAGTCCCGCCGCAAGGCTCTGCAGTTCCGCAGGCTCGCTAGCCGTGAGCACTCGATAGTCAGGCGCCGCCGCGAGCTCCCCCACGAGCGCCTCCCGGCTCGCCGCATCGTCCGTGGCAATCAGCACGATCATGAGCTCAGCGGGGTGCTGTCGGCGCAGCCCGCGGCGACGAAGCCGGCGGGAACAGCAGGTTCTCCGGACTCCCCGGAATCGTCGGTACCAGCGGCGACGGCTGAGGCCCGCTGTCCAGCAGCGCATCCGGCGCCGTCCGGTCCGGCAACGGAAGCTCCCTCGCCATCTGCAGCAGCTCCCCGGTCGTCGCCGTCGCATCCTGAAGCTTGTCCTCGTAAATCACCTCCAGCGCACACCCGTAATACCGGCACCTCCCTAGCCTCTGCAGCTCGTCCGGCGTCATCGCCGGCTGCCAGTAATCAAACACAAACGTCTCCCCGCCATCCGCCCAGTCCGCCGGTTCACTCTCACAACTCAACACCGGCTCCATCGCACCCGACCGCGCAATGCTCCGCCCGTTCACCGAATCAAAGAAATGAATCGCCAGGGTCATCTTCTCCATGTCCACCGGCTGGTCCGACTTCTTCCGGATCACCGTCGTGAACCGCACCCGCTCGCCACCCGCGTCCACCACGCGTTCTTCATCCAGCGATCCTATCGTAAATCTCCCCTCCCTTTCTTCCTCCGGCTCCGCCGACGCCTCGACGCCGTCCCTCAGCCGGTCCCGCGCCAGCACAAAGAAATCTCCGGCCCCCTCCCCAAGTGCCCGCAGGCTCTCCCAGACCGGCTGCGCCTTCCGCACCAATCCCATCGTGTCCAGCGTCAGCGCCAGATGATAGAGCACTTTCGGATGATCCGGCAGCACCGCCGCCGCCGCCCGCAGATGCGCCAGCGCTCCATTCGTGTCCCCCGATGTCCGCAGATTCAAACCCTCATCAAGATGCGCCAGCACCGCCTCGTCCGTGATCGCCACATCCAGCGGCGCCTGCACCTTCGCCGCCGGAGCCCGCGGTCCCGTCGAAACCCCGGGCAGCGACACCCCGCCCTTCTCCAGCAACTCCTTCTCCTTCGCCTCCATCAGCAGCGCCATCCCCGGATCCTCACGCTCCGCCACATCCGGATCTACCGCCACCTGCGGCCTCGGATCGGCAAACGGATCATCCTTCACCGGCACAGCCATCGCAACCACCGGCTCCGCCGGAACTTCCACATCCTTCACCCCACCAACCGCCACCGCAACCGGCTCCCCTCCCCCCACCACCGCCACCGGCATCCGATACGACACCGCCAGAGCCGCCACCTGCCCCACCGCCAGCAATCCAAGGCATACCCACACGTTCCGCAACACGCGGCTGCCGCTCGTGGCTGTTGTGCTGGACTCAGGTCTCATGATGCAAAATCGGCCCTGAGTTTAGGGATTTCCCCGATGCCTGTCAATCCTCTCGCTTCCCTTTTTCCCTCCACCCCATCCAGAACCTTCGCCAGCACCGACTCTCACTCCCCTATACCGCGTCTCCACCGTCCCGCCGCAAGCCGTTCGACCAGCTTTCGAAAAGCGCGCCCGCACCGCCTTGTTCCTCAACGACGGCCGCCCTCCCGCAGCGCTCCGCTCGTCTCCCCCGTCGTCAGCTTCCCCTTCCACGCGCCATCCGGAACATCCCGCAGCTCCAGCGCCCCACGCCATCGCTCCAGCGAATCCTTCCGGATGCCTTCAATCAGCACCTCAGCGACCTCAGCGCTCGCATCGCGCAGCATCATGTTAAGATACACCACCCCGCGCGGCTCAATCGTCACGTCCGTCATCGTCGGCTCGGCATTCGACAGCGCCGCCTTAACACCTTTCGCATCGCCAAGGTAAAGCGTCCGCAGGCGCTCATCCCTGACCTCGTCGATAAAGCGTACCGGGGCATCCGAAACATTCTGCACCGCCAGGTAGATTCCCTCCGGAATCCCCGGACCCGGCGAACGAATGATGATCGCACCCCTCAGTCCGTTCACCGGCTCACCCCAGTCCAGTTGCGCCTCCGTGGATGCATCCAGCACCGATGTCTTCTGCTCCGGCAGAACCGCCTCCACACTCAGCGTTCCTGACATCAGCGTCCCCTTCCACGCATTCGCCGGACCATGCCCGAACGACAGAGACGCGGTCAATCCGGCCACCACCGCCCCATCCGCCAGCTTCCCGGTCGAATAACCCACCGAACGATTCGGGTCTGCGCTCCGGCTGTCCGGCCCCAACTCACCTATCAACACAGACATCAGCGTCATCACAATAACATGCCTCGGCGGCAGCACGAGGTCGTTAACGGCACTCAGGATGTCCACAATATTCTGTCCCACATCCTTCACCGTCCCATCGGCAAAGACAATCTTCGGCGCCGCTCCCGCCACGGGACTCTCGCCGCGGAACGTCACCGGCTGCTCACTCACGTTCTGCACGACCACGTTCAAATCAATCACAGTTCCCGGCTTCGCGTCACCTCCCGGCGAAACCCTCACCAATGCCGCGCGCACCCCATTCACCGGCTCGCCCCACGCAAGTCGTCCCTCGACATCACTATCAAGCAGCACCGCCTCACGCGACACCCCCGGCACCTCCGACGGCCGCTTCGTCAGCTCCAACCCGCTGATTCTCGGCAGAAATGGTGCCGCGCTCGTGTGCGGCCAGATCTCCACCTGCAACCCGCCCCCAGCCCCGCGCGACACTCTCCCGCATTGCACCCACTTTTCAATCCCGTGCAGCACCATCACATCCAGATGCGTCGCCGGAACCCCGGGCGAAACCTTCAGCGTCGCCGTGGCGAAACCCTCACCATTCCTGATCACCCAGCTCACGTCATCACCAAAACGCAACGCCACACCGACCCCATCTTTGATCCCGGTCCACACACCGCGCCGCGACTCCGGATCCAGTCCCGACGCCTTCAGGGCCTTCTCCTGATACCGCGCCAACTGCTCCGGGTAGAGCACACTCCGCTGCTCCCAGAACAATCCATACGATTCCCCCGCCGCCCCGTCCGCTCCCCTCGCGAAATGCTTCTCGTGCGCCGCCATCGTCAGCTCCCATTCATCAATAAACCCAAACGGCACCGCCGCCTGCACATCCCCCGCAGCTCCGTTCGCCAGCTCGTCGAGCAGAAACTGCAGCGCCTCCCGATTCCCGTTCAGCGAATAATCGTACGCCGCTAGCGCCAGCGCTAGGCTGTGATATTCGTCATCCTTCCGCTTCAACTGATCATCCTTCAGCAGCGGCTGCAACTCGCCAGCCTTCTCCACAGTGGCCTGCAGAATCATGAACATCAGGCGACGCACCTCATCACTCGCCAGCTCGGCCTTCGCCGCCAGCTCAAGGGCCTTCTGCGGAACGAACGGATGATCAAGCTCATCGTAAGCGGGGAACTTGCCCCAATCGACCACACGCCGCGCTCCCGCCCCCGGTGCCCGCTGCTGCTGCCCGGACGCCGCAAGCTCACCCAATGCATCCTTCATCGCCCCACGCAATGGCTCCGGAATATCACCAATGCTCCCCGACTCAATCCTCACTTCCTTCACCGCCGCCGGATCCCGGAACTCATAACGCCTCACCAGACCGTTCTCCATCACCCACAATTCCCCCGCCCCGCGCACCCACACCATCCCGTAACTCCCAGCCCCGTCAGGCAGCGCAATCCCATAGGGCTTGTGCACCGATTCCTGCTTCGGATCCGGCCCGAAAAAGAGGATCTCCGCCGAGTTCACCCGCCGATCGCCCTCCGTCACCTGACGCACCTGCAGATGCACGCCGTCAGCTAGCACATAGCGTCCCGGCGCACTCGCCACCCGCGGCCGCTTCGCCGCATCCGGATCCGCAGCAACCACACGGAACTTCGTCTCGCCCGTCGGCAGCTTGCCGCCCCACGATCTAGCGTTCGCCGCGCGCTCGGCTCGCTGCTTCGCCAACCGTGCCGCGAGTTTCTCCAGCGAATCCGGCGAATCGTCAGCGGCAAACGCGGCGATCTCTTCCGCCGTCGGAAGCACGCCGAGAATCTCAGGCGTCGTGCGCCGGATGATCAGCTCCCGGTCCACCTTCGCTTTGGGCATCGGCGCAAACTGCAGAATCCGCTCGCGAACGTATTGATCAATCAACTGCCCCGGGTCCTTCGGATCACCAGGCTTCGTCCAGCCTCCCTGCGCCGTGTCCACGCTGTGCGTCAATGTGACTGCCTCGCCAACCTTCGCCTCAATGATCGCACCGACTGCACCAGTACTGAATTCCTCTTTGTATTCGCCCGCACCGATGGCGATCCCGTGCCCGCTCACCTCACAGTATTCGCCTGGCTCGAGGCGAAACTTCGACATTGGCGTAATACCAGTAAACCACGTCGCCTTCACCGAAATCTCCGCGCCCTTCTCATCGCGCGCCGTGTGCCCGTCGTCCTGATGCCACGTCGCCGTTTCAAAAACCACCGACGCATTCCCCGCATTGTGGAACAGCACTCGCGCCTTCAGCACCGACCCTAGCGGGTATTCCTCCGCACGCGGCGCCAGCAGCCACGCCGCCCGCAATCCATTCGCCGCAGGCGCTCCCCACGCCGCACTCTCCAATTCCTTCGGCAGCGGCTCACCCTGCCGAACCACCCGCTCAACGGAAGACTGCATCGCGTCGTCCGCCCAACTCACCGGTGCCGTCGCAATCGCCGCGATCTCATCCAGCAGCGCCACTGCCTCCGCCTGCGTCCAGTCCCGCGAAGCATCCAATCTCGCACGCAACGCCGCGAGCTTCGCGGAAACCTCGGCGTCGGTGATCTGTTTCACTGCATCATCCATCGCCCGCGCCAACTGTCCAATCAGCCCGCCTGGAATCTTCCCATCCGTCCGCGCGCCCGCCTGCCACTTCCGGAAAAGCGACTGCGCAGATTCATGCCGCGGCTTGACCGGCGCAGCCGTCTTTGGAGCTTCGGGTGCTGGCTCCGCGACCGCTGTCGCAATCGTCAACGGCACCGGCTTGGCAGTAACTTTCCCCGTCCATTCAGCGCCCGCGTCCTTATGCACAGGAGCATCCTGATAATTCCGGTACTCCAGCTGGAGCTCATACGACCCCGCTGGCACGCCGAGCCGCGGGTTGTGCTCCTTGCCTTCCTTGTGCGCCGCGCGACTCGCTTCCTCCGGCGTGGCATGCGCTTCCAAATCAAACGCCGCCACCTTCACAGCGGTCCCGACCGCCAGCTCATAATGACGGTAGCCGGTGACCCCCGGACTGAATGGATAGCTGGCGCGGTATACCTTCCCCGCCGCATCACTCAGGGAAATCTGCACCACGGGATTGTGCTCATCAGGCGCGCTCAGCTTCACCGGCCCACCGCTGTCATTCCGCAGATAGACGACCACAGGCACCGACTTCCCGATCTCAAGGCTCGCACCTCCCCTCAGAGCGACAGAGACACCGAGACTCAGCCCATCCGGCCCCGCCGTCCAGACGATCCCCGCATCCGCGCTCACCGTTTCTCCCGGCTGATACCTTTTATCCGCCAGCAAGGGCCGCGTGCGCTCCCATTCAAGTCGGGTGGAATGGAAAAGACCGTGCATCCATCCGTAACCCCCTCGCGCCTCGGGCGTCAGGTCCTTCGGTCCATTCTCATCCTCGATGGAAGCACCAATCATCGCCCCGAACACCGCGTCATAGTCAAAAGGCGACTGCGGAGCCTTCAAGTCAGTGAGCAGACGAAAAGCGCAGTCACGGATGCTGCCGCGCCCGTCGGCAATCATGTGACGCAGCATCTCCAGACCCGCGGTATTCGGCTGCTCCGCCAGCTTCGCACGAATCAACTCCGTCAGGCCAAGCTCGATCACCGGATTGCCGTCCGCCGGACCGTACGCCCTACCGCCGCTCTCGATGAAGAAGCCACCACCCTTATGCGAAACCTTCAGGACCGTGCCCTCCGAAAGCGCCATCTCAAAAAACTCACCTTCAACTTTGGCCGCACCTACCTCGTTAGGCAGCCTGCGGAAATCAAAGGGCTCCACCGTTACCGCAGGCAATTGCAGCGCCGCACGCACCCCCGCCGGAATGTCCCCCCGGCCTCCTGCCGCCTGCTCCAGCGTCCACTTTCCGTTCTCCGTCAGGTTCTCCTTCACGATCAGATGAGTGATTCCTGACGCATCCTTGACCCACAGCCCCTTACCTCCCACCGCCCATGCCGCCACGTACTCGCCATCGGCCGCAGGAATCCTCCAATCGCGGCTCCCATCCTCCCATGGCCCACCTGTCTGCGACATGTTGGGATAGCCTTTGTAGTGCCGCAGTTTGATGACGCCCTTGTCGAAGGCAATCATGTACTGGCTTCCAAATGCCTCGCTGTCCCCCGCCTTCGCCGTCTTCACCTGCTCATCCGCCAGCCGCAGAGGCACCGCAGCGGACGTCAGCACACCGGTCCATTCGCCCAGCCCCGGGGCATTGCGGGGATCGCCGAAATGAGAGTTCATCGGGCGGCCCAGAAACTGCCCGATGCCGTGGGTTAGTTGCAGCGTGTACTCACCAGGCAGCACGGTAAACCCGTGAGCCAACATCTCCATGCCTCCCGGACTGGAGCCGTCTCTCTCCGCCATGGTCGTGCGCATCGGGCCGGACCCCAGCTCAATGTAGTGGCCAGCCGCGAGTCTCACGCGATGGAAAAACGCCTGCCATGGGTAGCCTTTCTTGTGAGGGAACTTCTTTCCGTCAGCCTTGCGCACAAGTTCGCCGTCCACGCCTTCATTGAAAATCTGCGTCGGACTGAACGCGACCTCATTGCCGCTATCATTGCGGATGTATTGCTTCACCGGCAGTTGCTGCCCCACCGGATACGCTACTCCCGGCTCCAATCCTCCAATCCCCAGCCGCAACCCCGCGTCATTCGCCTCGCCCCACACAATCTTGTCAGCGGCGGGATCCAGCGGCTTGCCCGACTTGAACTCGCTGTCAGGCACCACCACGCGACTGGATTCCCAACGCGCCCGGTCGTCACACGACGCATACCATGCCGTCACCGCCGCCGTCGCCCGCGTCAGCGCCGCAGGCGAATCAATTGCCGGCACCTTAACCCCCGCAGGCACCTGGAATATCTCGGCCGCAAACTCCAGCTTCTCGAAATGCACATAAAACACCCGCCCTCGACTCAAATCGAAGCGCCAAACAGGATAGCCCCCGGCCTTGAGATCCAGAAAACCTGGCGCGTCCTCCGGCCAGATGTACCGGACCGTGATCGTCTTGTCCGATGTCGCCACATCCATCGTCAGACCGCCCTCACGGCTGGTCGATTCCGGCAACACCGTGAGCGCCCGCCCAGTTAGGATGACGATCGGCTCATGCCCATCCGCCCGCAGCACCTGGGCCGAGGACTTGCCGTCCGTCACAGGCTCGACTGACCCCGTCTGCTTCGGCTCAGGCGTCGTCGCCGGCCGAGCCCGCTTCATGTCCTCTATCACAATGTCTCCAATCTTCACCAAGTCCTCCTTGGTCCGCAGCGACATCGAACGCGCCGTCTGGAACGGCTCGCCCGCATCACCGAGGACGAAGACGCGCCCGGCACCCAGCGCGTACGCCTTGCCGTCGAGATACAGCGTCCCCGGCTCGTCAGATGTGTGCTTCACCGCGATGACTCGCTTATCCACATTCTTGCCCGCCGCCTCCGTCAGCTTCGAATCCACGAGGTGAATGTTCCCCGCGATGCGCCACCACCCGCTCATCGGCGAAAAGCTCTCCTCGATCCCCGTCGAAATGAAGCCCTCATGGACAAGGACAAAGCTCACATCCTTCTCCGTCTGGTAGGCCACTGCCGCATACTTGTCGTTCCACAGATGCGTCCGCTCCGGCGGTCTCGCCTCGCCTGTCTCAAAAGCAGGAGCCGCAGCCCTTTCAAACACCTCGGCCAGCGACTCGGCAGCGACCCCAGCAGTTTCCAACTGGCGCTTCACTTCGTCACGGAACTCGACAGGCACAACGGTCGCGGGCAAGTCGGTGACTTTAGCAGGATCGCTGTAGTCAATCTTCCGTGCGCCGCCTTTGTGAAGCAGATAGAACACACCGTCGCCCGGGCGGCAGACGATGGCCCAGGTGCCCCAGCCATCGGGGATCTCTAGTTTGCGAGGGTTCGGCGGAAGCTTTCCAGTCGCCTCAGCAGCTTCGAACAGGATCTGCGCATCATTCGTGCGGCGATCATCAACCGGCCGCCCAACAATCTTCAGCATCACCGCCCCGCGCGCCGCCGTCCCTCCACTCAATGGGTACTCGCCAGGTCCGAGCACAACCCGCGGGGTTTTGTCAGCAGCGGGATCAGCCGCCAGCACGCGGAACTTCACCGTCGCAGTGGGCAGCGAGCCCGCGAATTCCGCGACACCGGCTCTTACGGCTAGGCGCTGCACAAGAGCATCGAACGCGCCATCGCTCTGGTCCGTAGCGAAGGCCGCAATCTCGTCAGCCGTAGGCGTTGTCGCGAACAGATCGCGCACGGCCCGGTCGAGGAGGTGGGTGCGCTTGGCACCACTGGCAGGCAGCGGGAGTTCGCGGCTCAGCCGTTCCTTGATATGGGCCTGCCACCAACCCGGACCGACAATGTGCGGCGCATCTTCCCTCATGCCGACACCGCTGCCATCCAACGGAATCGGTCCATGCGTCAGGATGAGTTCAGCGCCGTCCTTCCCAAGCACATTGGAACCAACACGCGGCCCCGCCCATGGCCCGCGGCCCGCATCTTTACCAAGCCCAACACCTGGCGCGTTGATCTCAACATACTCGCCAGGCGCAAGGCAAACCGGAACAAGCCTCGCGATGGTCGTCCAATCGATCCCGGAAACCTCGACTTCCCCGCCCGCCTCATCCCGCGCAGAAACCCCTCCCTGATGCCATGTCGGAACTCGCGCCATCACGGGAATGGTCCCCGCATTCTGCACCAGCAATCGCGCCTTCAACGCCGTTCCCATGGGATGCTCCGCAGCCCCCGGCTCCAATACCCACGCGGCCCGCAAACCGTTTGGCTGCGTTTCGCCCCAAGCCACGCCGGCGAAGCGTTCCGGCAGCGCCCCACCCTGACGAATCGTCGCTGCAGTGATCTTCTCCGCCGCCGTCTGCAGCGGCGAATCCTGCACCGCCGCCAACTCATCCAGCAGCGCGATGGCGTCAGCGGATTTCCAATCACGGGTCGCGTCCAGACGCGGAAGAATCTCGTTGAGCTTCGGTACCGTCTCCCATGTCGGGTTGTAGCCGATGAACACCTTCACCGCCGCCCCCAGTTCCCCAATCATCGCTCCGGGAATGTCGCCGCTGAGACGGGCGTACTGGTGCCAGAGTTCATAGAGGGCGCGTGCGTCTTTGTGCTTTGGCATGTTCATGTCCGCGTTCTCTAACGGAATTTTCGCCGCGATGAGCTGCGCGAGCTTATCCGCGTTCTCGCGGCTCGTGATCAGCGGCGTCGGCAGGTCGACTTGACGGACGGTGGCATCGTCGCTCAGCAGAAACACGCGTCCCTTCGCGAGGTCGTATTCCTTTTGCCCGAAGTTACCAACCGGCAGCGCGGCCCTACCCGATTCCCGCCCTTCGGAGGGACCAGTCGTGAGGCTCAGTTTGCCCGGAGTGGTGTGCTCACGGTGGTAGCTGAGCACCACGCCGGGCTCCTTCAAAGTGATCGCACCGGAATTCGTCCAAGTCCGCGCCTTCGCGTTAGAGCCCCCGTTGCTCATTGAGTCGAAGTCGCCGCGATACGCGATCACAAAAGAGGCTTCCTTTCCGTCGTGAACGCAGACGGCGGAAAAATCTTTGCCGCCAATGTGCGCCCCGCTAGGCGGATTCCACTTCTCATCGGCCGCGCGGAGCATGGCGAGGGGAACGGCGATGATCGCGCCTAGCACCAGCGCCGCCGCCGTGAGGGCGCGGGTCACACTGCGTCGGTTGAGTCGGTCGCTGAGGACGGCATGCAGTCGGCCTTCAATCGATGACTTGCGCGCCATGGCGAGCCCACAGGCCTGTGTCCATCGCGCCGGGGAAAGCTGGGTCGCAATCTGCAGGAGGTGCTCGGCATAGGCCGATGGCTTGACGCCCCGGGCCAGCACAAGGTCGTCGCAGGCTCGCTCGCGCTCGACGTGCAGTCGCCACGCCGCCAGCCAGACAAGGGGATTGAACCAATGCAGCGCACAGGCCAGTTGGGTGAGAAATTGCGTCAGGGGATCCCGTCGGCGCAGGTGCGCTAGTTCGTGCAGCAGCACAGAGCGAAGCTGCGTCGCGTTCCAGTGTTCCGCTTCCGCAGGCAGCAGGAGCTGTGGCCGGAAAATACCCCAGACCACCGGAATGGTCCGGCCCTTGTCTAGCAGCAGCCGCACCGGCTGACGAACGCCACACTCGACTCGCGCTGTCTCCAGCGTGGCCACAAGCACACCGTCAGCGGCTTCACAGCGCCGCGTGCTGCGGCGCAGAAGCACATGAGCCGCCGCAAGGCGCAGCACCAGCACCGCACATCCGGCAGCCCAGATTGGCAGCAGCCACCCGTGTCGCGGGAGCGGCTCCGCGGATTCGGACCCCACCAACACCGGGACACTCGGCCGCAACACGGCAGTCGTCTCGGGCACCGGCAGCGGAGGCGCAGCAGGATACACCGTCGGTTCTTGCTTCGGCAATGCCGCTAGAACGGGCTTCTCTGCCGCTCGGGGCATCGCAACATCAGCCACCACCGTTTGCCGCACCGTCCACCGCGGCAGCACCCTCCAGCCCGGAAGCACCACACTCAGCACCGGAACAATCAGCAACGCGACCATCGCCGCGAGCCAGACCATGTGCCGCGCAGACGCAGACGCCCGCCGCATCGCTAACACACACCCACCAGCCAGCACCAGCAGCGCCGCACCCTTTAGCGAGGCATCCGCCAGCAGCGGAACCGCAGCCGCCGCAAAGATCAGGATCCGGTTCATCTCAGCGGCCCTCCTTCTTGGCTTGTTCAATCAGCGCCACCAACCGGTCCCGTTCCTCCTCCGTCACTCCATCCTTCCGCGACAGCAGGTGCGACGAAAGCGCTTCCTCCAGCGACCCGCCAAAAAACGTTTCCAGCACCTTCTCAAACGCCGTCCTCCCTGCCCGCGACCGCGACTCCTTCGGCGCATACACCACCTCCCTCCCCTGCTCCCGCCGCCGTAAATGCCCCTTCTCCTCCAGAATGTGCAGCATCCGCCGCACCGCCATCGGCGTCGGTGGATCCGGCAACGCCTCCACCACCTGATTCACCGTCGCCTCCCCCCGCGCATACAGCGCATC
>JAIXPK010000092.1 GCA_027486335.1 Verrucomicrobiaceae bacterium
GACCTCGCGGACAAAGCCGGGCTCCCGCTCGTCCCCGCGATGGAAGACTACCTCCGGGCACGTGAACTGGCGGGCACCGAATCACTCGCAGCCATGGCCACCCAGTACGCGAAGCACTTCGGTTCTGTCGTCCGCCGCGCCACCGTGCCCGAGGTGGTCAAGCAACTGGTCGCCTCCCGCAAACAGGACGGCTCGGGCCGTCGTCACCTCGTCCAGCTCGGCTCTGTCCTCCGGCGCTTTGCTGCCGCCTGCCCCGGCCCAATCCTCGACGTCACCTCCGCGGAAATCGACGCATGGCTCCGCAGCCTCAAGGTGTCCCCCTTGTCGCGGAACTCCATGCTCGTCACCGTGAACATTCTCTTCTCATTCGCGCTGGAGCAGAACTACCTGCCCGCAGGCCAGCCCACCGCGGCAAGCCAACTGAGGAAGGTGAAGGTGCCTGATTCCGACATCGGCATCTTCACACCCGACGAGTTCTCCCAGATCATCCACGCCGCTCCAGAGCACCTCATCCCCCTCCTTGCGATCAGCGCGTTCGCAGGGATCCGGAGCGCCGAAATCGCCCGGCTCGACTGGTCCGCCGTGGACCTCGACCGGCGCATCATCGAAGTGCGGGCCGGTCAGGCGAAGACGGCCTCCCGCCGCGTCATCCCCATCAGCGACAATCTCGCCGCGTGGCTGGCTCCTCTCCGCCGCCGCGGCCGCGTCGTTCCTTCCTGCCGTCAGCACCGCGAAATCACCGCCCTCGCGAAGTCCCTCGGCATCCCGTGGCCGCGGAACGTGCTGCGCCACTCGTTCATTTCCTACCGCATCGCCATCGTGAAGAGCGCTGACCAGGTCGCCCTCGAAGCCGGCAATTCCCCCGCCATCATCTTCCGGCACTACCGGGAACTGACGACGGAGGAGACGGCGAAGGAATGGTTTGGGATCTCAGGCATCAAGAGGGACGGGCAATGATTCCTGACCGTCAGGATTCAATTCTCGGCTAGTTCAGTGGAAATTCGGTATCGCCGCAACTCAATTCAGTGAAACGCACGCTCCCGCCAGCACGCTGACCGTGACCGAGCCGAAGCGGAGGGCGATTGCCTGCAGCGCCCAGGTATGTGCTAGACCCGGCACCACGCCCCGAAAACACAGACCAACTCCACCGTCACGGCACACTCCCGAATCACCCCGGACTCAGGCGCATACCTGCTAGCTCAGGCACCGGGGTGTGCTCGGCGTCAGTTCGGAATGCGGACGAACGGGCTAGTGGTTTTCTTAGAGTTTGCTTGGCAAACTGTTTTCATTGTGAATTTCAATATGATGGAGGAACTATGCGCCGAGCATTTTCCTTGGGCTTAAACTCCTCAATTTTTACAACACCCCCTGTATAGTAATTAGCGACGAATCTTTTATCGTCCATTGCCTCCTGTGTTGATTTAGGGTAAAGCGTTGCGCGAAATTCGAGACCCCGTTCATTTTTGGCAATTCTAGTAATTGATGTTATGTCCATATTCTTTACAATCAAGGACGTTGATAGCTCAAGTTCGATGGCAGTAGCCACTTTGCTAAATGTATGATCGATCGCGCTCGGGGCCACAACTTTCGAAGTGTTTAATGAGTTTGGACCGCAACTGGCAAACGCTACAATTAGAAAAATTGCAACAAAAAACAGCAATATGTTTTTAGTTGCGTAAAGTTGGGGGATTTCCATTGTCATATATTTGACTTATATATTCTACTTTTTGCCAGAGACACTCGTTGCACATTTCTGGGTTGTAGGCTTGCTCCCATGGCTCGAATGCAATTGGAATGACTTCACCGAAATCTTTTTTACCATTAAAAACTGGTTTTGAAGGGCAGTTTCCAAAATTTCCAGGAGCCAATCTACAGTCATAGACACAATTACCATCTTCATCACGAGAACCGGTCGCTCTGCAAATGTAAGAGCATCCGAAAATAGGGACGCTTGGAGGAGCTGGCGGGTTTGGCTCAAGCGGCAGCGACGGAGTAGGTAAAGGGGGAGGATACGGCGTAGGAGTCGGCGGCGTAGGAGCCGACGGCGTGGGTGAGGGAGGAGTCGGTGGTAGAGGTGTTGGTGGTAGAGGTGTTGGTGGATCGGGATATATCGAGGAGTCACCAGTGCTCTCAGCAAAGATTAAAAATGCTGCGCCAACTATCAGAGGAATAATCCTGCCATCTTTATCAATGAAAGAAATAGCGGAATTCCGACACATCCCATACAAGTTAACTCCACCCCGCTCCCCAATCGGATCCCTGTTCAGCCACCGCCCCGCGCCCGGGTCGTAGAACCGATAGCCGTAGTAGTTGAACCCACTGTCCACATCCCTCAGCTTCGAACTGTAGTGGAACGGCAGGTGATCCGCCCACGGACGGCTCGCAGGAAGTCCCGGCGGCTGGTTGGTGGCTGGCGTGTTCAGGCCCCATGCCCACACCTCGCGCCCGAATGCGTCGTATTCGTAGCTCGCCACCAGCTGGCCCGTCACTTTGCTCCCGGACGCCTTGAACTGATAGTAATGTCGCACATTCCCCATGTGGTCGGCGAGCGGCACATGCACTTCCCCGCTGCCTGTGCCGTACGAGTAACTCTGCACCGCCCCCGTCTGCAGCCATGCCACGCCCCCGACTCCACCGGCACGCATCCAGTCGCTCCGGGCATACAGACTGCTCCCCCCATCCGGACGCCACACGCACGACCACTTCCGGCTGTGGAATGTGCCATCGGTATTGAGCTTCGCGATCATGATCAGCTTCCAGCCGTCCCATTGATACCCCTCAACCTCAGGCTGGTCAACCCCGCGTGTCACCTTCCGCTCGACCAGTCTGGAGAGGCCGTCGTACTTGAACTCGATCGTCATCGCCGAGAGTTCATTGGGCGGAATCCCCTGCGGATTTGCGGGAGCCATGAAACCGCCGGTCGGCTGGGTCCATGCCGGACGCTCCAGCTTCACGAGGCGGTTCTCCCCGTCCCACGTCATCGTCCAGCGGCCATCGAACCGGAGATTCCCATCGGCGTCGTAGACTGGCGTCTCATTCGGCAAGCCCAGCCATTGCAGAGCACCGGGTGGGGCAATGGCCGTCCCATTCTGCGTCACACTGACGGGCTCCATCGTGTCATCCGCTGCCTGTGGCGTTGGTGAATTCGTAGCCTCCATGTGGTAGTACAGACCGCTCGATGTTGGCTGATAGCTGCTCGTTCCCGTTCCGACCGCCTGTCCGTTGACGATGATCGCCGCAGTGCCGGAGGATCGGCGGCCCGTCACATCGAACGTTCCAGGACGACTCACCGCGTCGTACTGGTTGAGCTCATTTGGCGTCCATGTCGTCATGCGGGCGAAGCCCGGACCTTCTCCGAGGCTGGTGCGGTTCCCCATGTCATCGTAGCTGTAGCGGCTCTGTGTCCCGTTGAGCGTCACAGTGCTGCCTCCGTTCTGGACCGTCTTCCAAGCGTCCCTGATCTGGCCTTTGCTGTCGTAGGTGTAGTTCCACTTGGCATCAGGAGCTTCCGTGCGGGAGACCAGCCTGTCGCCGTTCCACCCGAATTGTGTCGTGCTGATGCTGAACTGAGACGGACTGCCCGAGAAATTGATAGTGCCACCGGCGGCATGGCTGGAAGGCCGCCCCAGAGCATCGCGGTAGACGGTCGAATAGACGGAGGGCGGGTAGTACATGCCGTTGTTCGGACTGACACTGAAACTCTCCTGCGTCGCAGTACGGGTCACCGCGCCAGTGAACCCGCCAGAGTAGATCGAGCCGAGGCGGTCTGCAGCCCCGTAGCTGAAGACCACTTGCGGCGAAAGCGTGCTGCTTCCGGTCGTGCTGGCAGTTCCAGGGAGCGTCTGTCCCCACGCGGCCTCCATCGTCCACAGCCGCCCCGAGGAATCGTAAGCCCGACTCAGATGCCGCCCGCCCGCCACCAGCGCTGCTGAATCAGAAACCGAATCCACCGTCTTCTCTGTCAGCGGCGAACCATCGAAGCGGTAGTCCATTCTGGTCACTCCTGTGCCATCCGTGCGGTAGCGCACTCTGCCGGAACGGTCGTAGGAGAATGCGACGTTCGGGGTGCCGTCATTGTATCCGATGCCGGTGAGCTGCCCCGCAAAGTTCCAACTGTAGGTGGTTGTCACCCTCGGACCATTAAGCGAAACCGTGCGTGCCCACGTGCGAGTCTGAACCTGACCGGCAGCATTGTAGCTGTAGTCCGTAAAGGTATTATCCGGAAACATCTTACTGACGACGGTACCAAGCGCCGGATTGGTACTGTAGACCCACTGAGTGAGGTCGCCAATACCGCCATTCGACCAACAGGAGCCAAACGCCGCCTCAACGTTGCCGAAGTTGTCTGGCAACAGTCCGGCGAATGCCGACGGCTCGGAGCGGAAAGTCTTCAATCCAGTGCGTCGGCCCCAAACATCGTATGAGTGCAGCGTCGTCGCCGTTGCTGAGCCCCATGATGCGGTGACGCGCCCGGCGGCATCGTAGTGATAGTAGGTTGTGCCTCGCGTGGAGTCTGCGAGGTAATCCCATGCGGCCTCTGATCTGAGGCGTCCGATCCGGATGTCGGAACTGGTCAGTCCGCCGGACCCCACGGTGTAGTACGTGTACACGGTAGTCGGAATGGAGCCTCCCGGGAGCTGGCGTGATGTCACTTGCCCCGTCACAGGAGAAATCGCAAGTCTCGGCCAGTGCGGAATCGTGTCCCAGGACGGCTCGGGCCGTCGTCACCTCATCCAGCTCGGCTCAGTCCTCCGGCGCTTTGCTGCCGCCTGCCCCGGCCCGATCCTCGACGTCACCTCAGCAGAAATCGATGCATGGCTCCGCAGCCTCAAGGTGTCCCCCATGTCGCGGAATTCCATGCTCGTCACCGTGAACATCCTCTTCTCTTTCGCGCTGGAGCAGAACTACCTGCCCGCAGGCCAGCCGACCGCCGCGAGCCAACTGAGGAAGGTGAAGGTGCCTGAATCCGACATCGGGATCTTCACACCCGACGAGTTCTCCCAGATCATCCACGCCGCTCCAGAGCACCTCATCCCCCTCCTTGCGATCAGCGCGTTCGCAGGGATCCGGAGCGCAGAAATCGCCCGGCTCGACTGGTCCGCCGTGGACCTCGACCGCCGCATCATCGAAGTGCGGGCCGGTCAGGCGAAGAACGCCTCCCGCCGCGTCATCCCGATCAGCGACAATCTCGCCGCGTGGCTGGCTCCTCTGCGCCGCCGCGGCCGGGTCGTTCCTTCCTGCCGACAGCACCGCGAAATCACCGCCCTCGCGAAGTCCCTCGGCATCCCGTGGCCCCGGAACGTGCTGCGCCACTCATTCATTTCCTACCGCATCGCCATCGTGAAGAGCGCCGACCAGGTCGCCCTCGAAGCCGGCAATTCCCCTGCCATCATCTTCCGGCACTATCGGGAACTGACCACGGAGGAGACGGCGAAAGAGTGGTTTGGGATTGGACCGAGATGAGCTGAGCAGTGACTACTGGCCGCCCAGGATCATTTCCCGTAAAGCCCAGCGTAATGCCAGTGACATCTCAGCCCGACTTTGCGACGCAAGCGATGGACTCCAGACAGAGATCACGCCACCGTGCCGAAGCGGCGGATTTGGGTGAAGCGCCTACGTTTGGTAGCGGGGCAACTCTATCTTCCAAGCACGCGGGTCGCCCCCCCAATGCCAGACCTATCGGCTCAGCCACGCGGGGCGCGGGGCGCGTCGAATCGGCATTTCCGCAGACCCTAAGGGTGACCACCCAAGATTGTCCAGATCTCAAATTTCCCATCGTAGGGCTCAACAGGCTTTTCGAGCAATCGGAAGAGGAATACCCTGCCAGTGATTTCTTCGTTTTTAGCGCCGAAAATTCTTGCCAGTCCTTTGCACCGTAGGCGCAGCTTCTTCTGTTCCTCACGCAATCCCACCTGTGATTCGATGGCTAAATTTAGCTCAATTCGCCTGCCACTTTGAGCTGCTTCATCCTCACCTAGCGGCGCTATGCTTTCAACTTTGGCGATAAGCACAGCGCCTAGAGCCCCCTGCTTCGGGATTCGCTCCGAAGATTCTAAAGGCACTTCAGCCGGATCAACCGCACCGACAGCGCCTGACGAGCAAAAGATCACCCCGGCAATCCACTGTCTCCTGCTGGAAGGCTTGGATTTTAACGTTTTCATTTTTTATAGCACTTGCAGATTTCTTCCAACACATTGAGCATCAGCTCAATCTTCGCTTTCGCGGCACTGTGGCCCGCAATCTCATCATTGGCGTATCCAGCTCCAGTGTTTGCTGCCGCCCCTCGATTCTGAATAGCCTGTTCATGGATAGCTGTAATGCTCTCATGAAGTTCATTGCAAGGCACCTTAATCCGAAGGTTGTTCGATGAAGCCCTCCCGTCATTATCCGTCTGGCCGGCCGTTTGAGCGCCTCTGGGCTTTGTCTCGGCGTCTACCCCGTTAAAAATGTCATCTGGTGTCGGGTTAACTGGACTGCCATCGGGATTCTCGGCGTCACGAAGCTTCTTGTAGATGTCAATCATTGTGCTGTCACTCTTAAGCTGTCCCTTGAGCATATTGAGGCAGTCACAATACTTGGCGGACAGCGGGAGAAACTTGGGGCCTATTCTACCATTTTGCTTGCCGCCTCGCCCCTTCAAAAACTGCGCACCAAAATCGCTAGGCTTCAAATTGCTCTGAAGTCCTCCATCTACGTAAAACACGGCTCTGCCCAAAGTATCGATGTACCTCACGAGGTTATTCGTTACCATCCCATACAAGTTTACTCCACCCCGCTCCCCAATCGGATCCCTGTTCAGCCACCGCCCCGCGCCCGGATCGTAGAACCGATAGCCGTAGTAGTTGAACCCACTGTCCACATCACGCAGCTTCGAGCTGTAGTGGAATGGCAGGTGATCCGCCCACGGACGGCTCGCTGGAAGTCCCGGCGGCTGGTTGGTGGCTGGCGTGTTCAGGCCCCATGCCCGCACCTCGCGCCCGAACGCGTCGTATTCGTAGCTCGCCACCAGCTGGCCCGTCACTTTGCTCCCGGACGCCTTGAACTGATAGTAATGCCTCACATTCCCCATGTGGTCGGCGAGCGGCACATGCACTTCCCCGCTGCCTGTGCCGTACGAGTAACTCTGCGCCGCACCCGTCTGCATCCATGCCACGCCCCCGACTCCACCGGCACGCATCCAGTCGCTCCGGGCATACAGACTGCTCCCCACGTCCGGACGCCACACGCAGGACCACTTCCGGCTGTGGAATGTGCCATTGGTATTGAGCTTCGCGATCATGATGAGCTTCCAGCCGTCCCACTGATACCCCTCAACCTCGGGCGGGTCAATCCCGCGTGTCACCTTCCGCTCCACCAGTCTGGAGAGGCCGTCGTATTTGAACTCAATCGTCGCCGCCGGAAGCGCGTTGGGCGGAATCCCCTGCGGATTTGCCGGAGCCATGAAACCGCCTGTCGGCTGGGTCCAAGCCGGACACTCCAGCTTCACGAGGCGGTTCTCCCCGTCCCACGTCATCGTCCAGCGGCCATCGAAGCGGAGATTCCCGTCAGCGTCGTAGCTGGGTCGTTGTTCCACTGTGAGCTCTCCAGATAGACCCACCCATTGCAGGGCACCTGGCGGGGAAATCACAGTCGGTGTCGCACCCGGAGTCAATCTCTGCGTTACACTGACAGGCTCCATTGTGTCATCCGCTGCCTGCGGTGTTGGCAAATTCGAAGCCTCCATGTGGTAGTACAGACCGCTCGATGTCGGCTGATAGCTGCTCGTTCCCGTTCCGACCGCCTGTCCGTTGACGACGATATCCGCAGTGCCTGAGGATCGGCGACCGGTCACGTCGAACTTACTAGGGCGATCCACATCTTCGTACTGGTTGAGTCCGTTTGGCGTCCATGTCGTCATGCGGGCGAAGCCAGGGCCTTCTCCGAGGCTGGTGCGGTTCCCCATGTCATCGTAGCTGTAGCGGCTCTGTGTCCCGTTGAGTGTCACAGCGCTCCCTCCGTTCTGGACCGTCTTCCACGCGTCCCGGACCTGCCCTTTGCTGTCGTATGTGTAGTTCCACTTGGCATCTGGAGCTTCCGTGCGGGAAACCAGCCTGTCGCCGTTCCATCCGAACTGTGTCGTGCTGATGCTGAACGGGGACGGACTTCCCGCGACATTGATCGTCCCCCCGGCGGCATGACTCGAAGGCAGCCCCTGAGCATCGCGATAAACTGTCGAGTATACCGACGGTGGGTAGTACAACCCGGTGTTCGGACTGACACTGAAACTCTCCTGCGTCGCAGTGCGGGTCACCGCGCCCGTGAACCCGCCAGAGTAGATCGAAACTAGGCGGTCAGCAGCCCCGTAGCTGAACACCACCTGAGGCGAAAGCGTGCTGCTTCCAGCCGTGCTGGCAGTTCCAGGAAGCGTCTGTCCCCATGCGGCCTCCATCGTCCACAGCCGCCCCGACGAATCATAAGCACGGCTCAGATGACGGCCGCCCGCCACCAGCACTGCTGTATCAGAAGCCGAATCCACGGTCGTTTCTGTCAGCGGGGAACCATCGAACCGGTAGTCCATCCTTGTCACTCCCGTACCATCCGTGCGGTAGCGAACCCTGCCAGAACGGTCGTAGGAGAATGCGACGCTTGGGGTACCGTCATCCATCGGTATGCCTTCACTATCTAGGGTGCCGTCATTGTACGCGATACCGGTGAGCTGCCTCGCATAATTCCAAGTGTAAGTCGCAGTTCCCCTGAGACCATTCCCCGAATTCATGCGCGCCCACTTCCGAGTCTGAACGTGACCGGCAGCATTGTAGCTGTAGTCCGTAGAAGTATTATCTGGAAACACCTTCCTGACGACGGCACCAAGCGCCGGATTGGTACTGTAGACCCACTTCGTGAGGTCGCCAATCCCCGCACAGGAAACAATCGCATCCTCGACGTCGCCGAAGTTGTTGGGATCCAATCCAGCGAATGCCGACGGCTCGGAGCGGAAAGTCTTCAATCCGGTGCGGCGGCCCCAAACATCGTATTCGTGCAGCGTTGTCGCCGTGGCAGAACCCCAAGACGCGGTTACTCGCCCGGCGGCATCATAGTGATAGTAAGTGGTCCCTCGCGTGGAGTCTGCGAGGTAATCCCATGCGGCCTCGGATTTGAGGCGTCCGATACGGCTGTCGGAACTCGTGACGCCGCCGGACCCCACGGTGTAGTACGTGTAGACTGTAGTCGGAATGGAGCCTCCCGGGAGCTGGCGTGATGTCACTTGCCCCGTCACAGGAGAAATCGCAAGTCTCGGCCAGTGCGGAATCGTGTCCCAGGACGGCTCGGCGAGTGCCTCCCGCCAACCATTGTATGGGAGGAGCACGTTTGCAGCATCAGGGCTCGAAAAGGCCATGTCCAGACCTCCCCTGGCCACCACTCTCCTGAACATGGAACCGGATCGCCGGGTCACTGTTTCTGAGCTGACCAACTCTTGTCCAGGAACACCAAGGTTCGAGAACATAATGCTGCGGGCGGTGGTATATTCTGTTCCGCCATCGCTGACTCTGGAAACCGGCGCGGCACCGGCAGCATGGCCGTTCCACGCAAAACCACTCTTCGGCCGATGGGAAATGGCACGACGACGTACAGAAGCTGGTGTCGTCTCCCAACCGCCCGCCTGCGCCGCACTGTACACCGCCTCGCACTCCCAAACGAGGGCAACAGACTCGTTCCCGACACCTAAAGTTCCGGCACTTGTATCGACCTCGGTCCACTTCACCACACGCCGCAGCGCCTGATCTGTCGCTTCGCTCAGTACGCCGTCAATTGATATCCCGCTCAGGATCTCCTGCTTTCTCGCTCCATCCGAAGATTCAGTGAACCATGAGCTGCTCGTCACTTCATATGCCGTAGTTCCGCTTGGAGATGGGATAGATTTAGCAACAAGTCCACCGTGGGCCAGATCGTAGGCGAACGATGAAGTGAAGAACGTCGCCCCGCCATAATACGGGTCTGGTGAAACAGGTGTGATCGCCTCGACGGGCCGTCCGAATGCGTCTGATGTGACCTCGGAAACAACCTGCCCCGACTGAAGGTGCACAACCTTTGTCCTGAATGGGGCTGGTACCGTATACTGCCATTCTGAAGGGATCTCGGCCGCTCCGCCCACCGATTTGCGGCGCTGATCGCGGAAGTAGACAGTCTCGGAGAGCAGAGTCGTCTCGGAAGCCGATGCCCCTGCGTAGATGCGCTCGAAGCGCTCCCCGTTTGTCATGCCATATTCGTAGAACCGCTCGCTGGAATCAGGAAGCTGACGCCTGACCAGACGACCGGCTCCGTCGTATTCCTCAACGGTGGCTCGTGGTGCCGGAGCCGTAGTCGACTCGTAACCGACGCTGGTCGTGACTATCCAGCCAGGCAACCCTCCCGCTCGAGCCTGGTAGCTCCACGTGATTACAGATGCCGGCTGCTCCGGGAGAGCCACACCGAAAACACTCCCCGCCGCAGCACCGGCAACTCGCTGAAATACCGGGCGGTCGTGCGAATCGTATCTGGTTGTCGTGGACGTCCCGTCCGAAGATGTGCGGGTTTCGGAACGAATCGCAGGTGCTGGTGGATTGGATTGGTACGAAACGGTCTCGACCGGCACGCCATTGACCAGTTTGCCGGTATACCGACCTGATGCCGATGCCTCGTACTGGTACTCGACCACCTCGTAGGTAGTCCCGTCGAACTTGCGAACCTCTGTCAGAGTGTTGCCGGATTCCGTGCTGGACGTCGTCACCGTTGAAAAGACATGGGCCTGAGCGCCTGCTGCCGCACCAGCGTAGGCCTGACGATGCTCGGTTGTCGTGCGCACACCCGATGCAACCGAACTGATCACCTCGACTCTGTCGACGAAGCCGTTTTGTGCTGGAGCGGCGGAGCCCAATCCCGTCCAGTCGATGCGGCGTGCGCCCGAATTGCCCTCGGAATACCATCTGCCGTCGCTCCGAACACGGCTACCCGCCAGAGTCGCTCCATCGTCCACCCGAATGTTGTTGGAGGCCACTCTGACTTCTTTCGTGACGAGCACACCTGCACGCCTGATCAGGTTGGTATCGACAGCGTTCGGATCGTTCAGCGTCGCGGAAGCGAGCGTCGTTTCCACCGCTTCGAAATTCGGCCATATACTCTCGATCTGAAGGAGTCTGCCGACCAAGTCGTCGGCAGCTTCCGGAGTGGGATCCGAGGCGAGAACAGGGGGCTCGGAATTCGACAGCCACGGCCGCAGGATCACATACCGAAGCCCGTCGCTACTGACCGCCGACATCTCCCACGAGCCATCAGGATGGATCACCTGCTGCAGCCTGCGATTATTCGGGTTATTTTGATCTGACTGATCCCACCAGTACCGATAGGACGTCGTGAGACCGGCGTCATTCGCCTCTGTCACCACCGTCGAGCTGATTAGCATTTCCTCCGCCACATTCCACAATGCCGGCGCGTATTTATCGATCGTATGCCTGACGAGCACCCCATTGACACGCTCGCGGTAAACCATCTTTCGGACGCCAGCATCAAAGCCCGATGTCCACTCGCGCTCGACTTCCCCCTGTTTCACTGAGGTGCGCAATTCGTCGGACGGCCCTGGCGTCAGATCGATGGCGCACAGCGTATCCGCAGACTCGCCCCCCGGGTAGCTGACTGTGAAATTCCATGCTTGGTCATAGCCTGCAGGCACGTCCGCGGGTGCGAGTTTCGTTATAAGAACTGTCTTGTGTGGCACACTTGCACTAGCTGACGACCTGAAATTGATCAGCAGCGATGACGCCGACTGCTCGTAGAGCTCAGTGACCTCTCCCCCAGGAGCCACAATGCTCGCCAGATTTGTTATCGGAACCGATGAACCGACGACTTCATAAGACTCTATGCGGTGCGGGCCCGTCGAAGCCCCAGGCTTCGTCTTAAGGATTCCGGATGACCCGCGGCTAACGGCCGCCCCGCTGGTGAACGCTCCAATATTCGCCGAGTAGTGGATGCGCGGCGGGACGATCACCGAGAGGCCTGCCATCTTTCCCATCTGCCCCGGACTAATGCCGCCTGCACCATGAACACGCGGCACCCTGCTCGTTCCGACGCTGTCGAGATTGTCGGTGACCCTCGCCTGACCAACGTAATGATAATTATCCGCCGAAGCCGATTCAATCAGGCCGCCGCTTGAAGACAAAGCCCCCGGAGGACAAGCCGTGCGCTGCACTCCAGTTCCGTTCCCCACGAAATCAAGCTTCACGCCTGGCTGAGGTGCATGGGCGGCCGAAGTTCCGCCGAACTCGACATCGTGCTGACCTGGAGGTGAGGTGAACTCCAACCCTCCCAGAGTGCCGGTCTTCGTCTGCGCTGTCGGATTGACGATACCGACCTCGAGCGGTTCGTTGAGGGGTCCCATCATTCGGCTCAGCGGCTTTGCAGAACGGCCCACTTGTGCGGATCCGTCACAGCAACCCGCAGCGGCGTTGTGACAGCCGAAGGCAAGTCCGGCAACCAGCGAAAACGCACGAGCCGCGGCTGGACTGCACGTCATTTGAGCAATGGATCGGGGAAACAGCATAGGAATCAGGAATCAGGAGGCTGGAACCGGCGATGGAAGGACGCTAGCCCTGCCCGCACCGGAAGAATTTTCGGATGGCCTTGGCTCCTTCAGCGGGAAGCGGCGGCGCGTCTTGGTGAAGAAGCTGAGAATCGGTTGAAGACGGCGGCCCCGTCATTGGCAATTCTGACCGTGGCTGTGAGCGCCGATGGGTCCGTCCCCATGAGATACTCATCGAGGTTTGTAAAACCGTCGCCGTCTGGGTCCAGCGCTGCGTCGGCCGGAGCATCCGGATCGAGCGAGTGCGCCGTCTCCCACACGTCAGGGATACCGTCAGCGTCCCGGTCGGCCGCCAGTGCATCCGGAAGCCCTCCCGGGGCCGGTCCGGAAGATCCCGGCCGAGGATCAGGCACCCCGTCACCATCGCCGTCAAAGCCGAGCGGATGGGTGGTTCCAAGCGTGATGTCGTCGGCGAGGAATGGGCGGGAGGCGTCGCTCAGGAGAAAGAAATCCGACCTGTCCGGTTCCAATGGAAACTGCAATCCTGACGAAACACCGATCAGCTCGCCGTCGGCCCAGAGATCCCAGTACCCGCCCTCAGGATGAATACCCACGGTCAGCCTGACCCAGTTCTCCATCAGGTCGCCGAAGGGTTCGACCGGAACCACAATGCCCGTGTTCACCCAGTAGCCGCCTCCGTTGCCATCCCCGTTGAAGACGTGCCACTCGGCCTCATCCGAGGCGAGCCCCGTTCTGAAAAGCCCGATGCGGGCGCTGTCGAAGTCGAGACTTTCCTCGAAAACCATCCACGGGCACGCTCTGAGCCTGACCCATGCATCCGCATAGACCGGACCGCCATACGGACTCGCATCACGCCAGACCGACAGACGGGCCTGCGTGTATGGACTGGCAGGGTGAACCTCAAGGGCACCCGAGCCGCCGATCCCCATGAACGGGACAACGAGGGCCTCGCCCTGATCGACACTCCACCCCTGCTGGCCATGCACCGACCCCGGGATGAAATAAGGAGGATCGAACCGGTGAGTCTCTCCGACTGCGGGCTCGCCTTCACCCACCGCCAGCGATGGATGTGTCAGCGCGAGAGCCAGCGCGATGAACGCCTGACGATTCGGGAGACGCCCCTTCCACCCGCCTGCACCTCCCGTAAAAACATTCAATGACTGGGTGCAGTTCGGGTTCACGATCTTCATTCAATTCGCAGTTCGGATTCCGGAGACGATTTAGCTAACCGTCATCGAAACGTCAAAGAAATTGTTGAGAATCGTTAAGCCAGGAACCCGACTTCGGCATCAGCCTCTCAAATCCTTCATGTTTAATGAATCCCACCCGTTTCTGCGGCGTGACATCGAATCGGGTGGTCACCGTTAGATTTTAATCTTTGAAAGGCAGCACCCGGGCGGACTCCTCACATAATGTGAATAACTATTCAGTTGAGATCCTTCAGCACAGCCATCCGAAACGCCTTCTGCCAGAACTGCACCCACTCGGAAAACAGGCTGTTGGCGGCCATGGCCTCGGCCGAAGGTCCCGGATGACCGCAGCCGGCACCGATCTGCTGCCGCCCGGGAATCATTTCGGTCAGCACCTGACTGCGCGCTGAAAGCATGAGCTGCGTGAGATCCGCCAGCGTCGTGTTGCCCTGCTGCATTGCGCTGGCACTGACTGCTACCGCCAAGCGCGTCACCTTCTCGTTCATGGGAGCCAGTCCGGCCGCCAGTAGCACCGCCGCATACGCCTTCATGCAGTCCCCGTCTGCGAGGGCGATCCAGAGACTCCCGACGGCACGACAGACGTGACCAAGCCAGCCAAGCGGAGCGAGACAGCCAGCCGCCAGCCTGCCCGAAGCGCGATGGCCCCGTAAGGCGGGACCTGAGGCAACGCAGGGGGCTGCAGCGCCTAGGTATGGCGGGATGCGGCGAAACGCTCCAGAGCCACGGACAAGCCCCGCCATGACGCCAGAATCCCGAACCACCAAAGCGCCAAAGCCATACCTCGAAGCTCAGCCACGCGGGGTTGGGAGACGCTCCGAATCGGGAGTTGGGGCACTTGGCCTACTCCTCGGTAATCCACACCTCGAGCCCCGCGTTCTTTAGCTTTCGTAAAACCAACGCCGTGTCAGGTTTCTGGTGAATCGCTGCAAGTACGTCGTTGAGTCTCGAACCTTGAGCGTTGGACCAATGTGCCGCCGCCAATGCAAGGTTTTCTTCACACATGTGATCCGACAAAACGAATAGAAGCGGCAAATACTCCTCGCGAGGAACACCTTGCTGGTATGCTCGATCAACCAATTCCAGTGTGGTTTTCAGGTGTGCTGGCGTTGGGCTGCTCATGATTATTGGCCGGTGAACGGGACTTGGCTGTGAAGAAAGGCATCAAAATCAACTCCTTGAGCGGACGCACCTCGGAGGAACTTGGCATCGGATGTCATCGTCGGGATTGACAAATCATCGCCGGTTCCAAAGATGATCCGGTCGTTGGCTCCAACCTTCTTCGTGATATTCAGGCTCATCGCTCTAGCGGAGGGGTTGTCGGGTATGATTGTGACTCTGTTCAGGAATCTTTGACCTCGATCGGCCTCCAGAGGACCAGCAGACCGCAAGGCACCTTGGAACTCCCCAAGAGCCGTCTGGGTCATCTGCATCTCTTTGCCAGCTACAAACGCTTTTAGCTGATGCCTCACCGCAGATCCCTCCGAGACGAAGGCGATCGCAGTTCCAGTATCGATGTTCACTCCCCCTTTGCGGCAATGCCACCGCGACACTACTCACGCACTCCATCCTCATAATGAAAATGCTCGAACGATGCTGAGCTAAATGATCCGATGAAATCGGGATCGGCTTTGCTAAGTAGTCTTTCGTTCACGAAGCCGTTCGCTTCCGCCCAGTCAAAACTTCCCATGTCCAATGGATAACGCGTCAATACACCGGTAAGCTTGTGGTGCGCTATCCATGATTCGGCTTTATGGAGTGATAAAAATACACCTCCCGGGAATCTTCCCTTAGGTCCACAGAAGATCCATGCAAATTGTTGTTGGTTGTCCATTGTGGTGATTTGCTTGCTAATTGGATTTGTTGAATCTGAACCATCGCCCGATTTGATCAGCTGCTTTACGGATTTTAGACTTGTTCGCTTCCACAACTGCGCGTTGGGCTGCCGACAACTCACCGCTGCCGTCGATTGGCTTTCCCGCTTGCCCGATTGTTGTCTCCGCACCGCCGCCCTTAACATGCAGGTGTGGTGGACCATGGTCGCCGCTTCTCGTATAGTGGACTATGTCCACACCGTCTTCCGAAACCACAGTTTTGGGGGGAAGTTCGGGTTCTGTAATGCGGTCTCCTTGCTTCGTCGTCTTTGCGCCCCCACCCCCCTCGAACAACTCCTTCGGCGTCGGGGAAGTGTTGTGCACCAGGATCCCCGCAGGACCGACACGGTACACGTGCTCGTTCTCCACTTCGAGATTCCATGTTGCCGTGTCGGCCTCGGGCAGATTCGCCAGCACGGCCACCGGTTCCCCTCGCCATGCCGCCAGCGCCTCGCCC
>JAIXPK010000244.1 GCA_027486335.1 Verrucomicrobiaceae bacterium
GAGGCGAGGGCGTAGAGGCGGTCGCGTTCGATTTTCATGCCGATGAGGGCACCGGCGAGGGTGCCCATGAGGAAGACGGAGGCGATGGCGAGGGCGGTGAGCCATTTCATGGCATTGGCGGGGTGAAGATGGAGTCGTTCCAGATGGTGGCACCGGAGTCCCAGAAGATGGAGAGCGCTTCCTGGTGTTCGAGGGATTCGCGGCTGGAGGCGGAGAGGAGGGAGACGAGGCCGAGGAGGGCGGCGGAGGAGGCGGCGGCGGAGAGCCACCAGCGGAAGCGGAGGAGAGGAGAGTGGTCGGGGCGGGAGGATGCGGCGAGGGCGGTGACGCGGGTGGGGAAGGCGAATTCCGAGCGAGGGAATTGGAGACGGGATTCGGCGCGGCGAGCGGCGGCGAAGAGGTGGGAGAGATGATCGTCGTTCATGGGGTGTGGGGCGGGATCAATCGCCGTGGGGCATGGATTCGAGGATGGTGCGGAGGCGGGCGCGGGCGCGGAAGGCGCGGACTTTGACATTGGATTCGGACCAACCGGTGAGGGCGGCGACATCTTTGACGGGGCGGTCGTCGAGTTCGATGAGGGAGATGATGAGCTGGTCTTTGGGGTGGAGCCTGGCGAGCGCGGAGCGGACGCGGAGGAGGGCGGCGTTGTCGGCGGAGGCGGCAGGGCTGGGAGGGGATTCAGGGGGGAGGGTGCCGTCGAGGAGGAGGGCGTCGCGGGAGACCTCGCACTGGCGGCGGAGGCGGTGGCGGCGGAGGAAGTCGAAGCAGGTGCGGACGGCGACTTTGGCGAGCCAGTGGGAGAAGGGGGCGGTGGCCTGGTAAGAGGGGAGGCCGCGCCATGCGCGGAGGAAGATGTCCTGGGCGAGGTCTTCGAGTTCGTGGTGGTTGCGGGCGTAGCGGGCGGCCATGGTGAAGATGCGGCGCTGGTGTCGGGCGACGAGGTCAGCGAAGGCTGGGTGGTTGCCTGCGGCAGCGGCGCGGGCGAGGGCGGCGTCGTCATCTGGCAGGGTGGTGGGCTCCATGGGGCGAGGTGGCGCGGCGGGATGGCGTGGGAGCGCGATTGGGTCTGGGGCCATTCCGAGGGCGAGAGTCACATGATGAGCGGACGCGAGCTGGGGAGTGAACGTTACATTTTCGGGATGGAGGAGGGAAGAGACAATTTCCATTGCAAGGGATCGGGGAGACTCCTAGGCTGGGGACCGTGTCTGGGTGCAGGTTGACTGCGGCCGGGTGCTTGGCTGAAGGCGAAACGGACCGCTGGAGGCAATTTCGATGTTCGATTTTTTCAAACGACTCCGACTCAAGCGGCAGGGATACTCGTGCGGGCGCAAGCGCCGTGAGAAGACGAGCGGTTGGCGTGAGGCGGTGCGTGGGAGTCCGGTGGTGAGGTGGGTGATGATTGGGATGTTCGGGTTGGCGGCTGGGGTGTTGTCCGGGCGGTTTCCGGAGCGGTTGGTGGTGGAGGGATTGAGGGGGCCGAACGGGGGTGTGGCGCTGGCGGTGTTGTTTGCGGCGGCCTTGGTGCATCTGCGGTGTAATTTGAGGCGGACGTGGGATCGGAACAGTCGGTTGATGCTGGTGTTCGGGGCGATGCTTTTGCAGATTCTGGTGTTTCTGGCGCCGTGTCTGTATTTTCGAGGGGGGACGGAGTTTGACGGGGCGATGAGGGTGCTGCTGGCTCCTGCGGCGCTGGGGCCGATGCTGCTGACGCAGCTGCTGGGGAGACGGCACGGGATGTTTGCTGCGTTGTACGGGAGCTTGTGGGGTGGGTTGCTGGTTGGTTCTGCGGAGTGTGTGTTAGTGGGGATGGTGACTGGGTTGACGGCGATGGTGACGGTGAGGCATTTGCGGAAGCGCGTGCAGTTGCTGAGGGCGGCGCTGGTGACTGGGGTGGCGGCGGTGGTGGCTGCGGGAGCGGTGGGGGTGCTGCGGGTTGGGGTGGAGGGGGGGATGGTGAATCAGGGGTGGCTAGGGGTGGGGACGGAGGCGTTGCTGGTGATGGGGACGACGCTGGTGACGGCGCTGGTGGTGGGCGGGTTGCTGCCTGTTTTTGAGGGAGTGTTCCGGATTACGACGCCGCTGTCGTGGCTGGAGCTAGCGGATTTGAATCATCCGCTGCTGCGGCGGATGACGATGGAAGCGCCGGGGACGTATCATCACAGCCTGATGGTGGCGAACCTAGCGGAGGCGGCGGCGGAGGCGGTGGGAGCGGATTCGACGCAGTGCCGGGTGTGTTCCTATTTTCACGACATCGGGAAGCTGGTGAAGCCTGAGTACTGCATTGAGAACATCGGGGATGAGAATCCGCATGATGATCTTGCGCCGAGCATGAGTGCGCTGGTGGTGATGGCGCATGTGAAGGACGGGGTGGATCTGGCGTGCCGGTACAAGTTGAATCAGGAGATTACGGATGTGATTCAGCAGCATCACGGGACATCGCTGGTGTATTTCTTTTACCGGAAGGCGCTGGAGCAGGTGGAGGCGGTGAAGCAGGCTGTGGCGGAGGGACGGGCGACGAGTGAGGATATCCCGGAGGTTAGTGAGACATCGTTCCGGTATCCCGGGCCGCGTCCGATGACGCGGGAGAGTGCGATTGTGAGTCTGGCGGATGCGGTGGAGAGTGCGTCGAGGGCGCTGGTGAAGCCGACGCCGCAGAAGATCGAGGTGATGATTGAAGAGATTGTGAGGGCGCGGCTGCGGGACGGGCAGCTGGATGAGAGTGCGCTGACGATGCGGGATCTGCATGCGATCCGTGAGTCATTTGCGAAGACCCTGAGGACGAGCCTGCACCGGAGGATCCCGTATCCTGAGGCGAAGGCAGTGAAGGAAGCGAGGGTGAGGGCGGAGAGTGTTTCCGAGGAGAAGGGGCGGGAGACCGGGGAGCGGCAGAGGCCGGTGAAGGCTGCGAAGCAGGCGGCGGGAGCGGAGGTGGAGGGTGCGGGGCAGTTGGCTAACGTGATTCAGATGCCGCTGCCGGGTGGGGCTCCGGCGCAGGCGGCGGGGCAGGGGGGTTAGGCGGGGCGGGATGCGTCAGGCGGTGTGGTGTTAGGATTGCGGAATCCGCCTGGGCGCATGAGGGGCGAATGAGGCGTCCTTGAGGTGGCTGGGCGGGAACTCTTGCGCTTTCGACACAGAGACGACAACCGGGCCGGGCGGTAACGTTGCGGTGGGGGAGTGGCGGCGTGCTGGGGGTGCGGGCATGGTGGAGGGAACTGAAAAGCCCTTATCTGCCGATGCCATTGAAGAGACTGACTGGAATTCTGCCCCTGCTGATGCTGGCTGGGATGGCGTGGTGGTTGTCGAGGCCGGAGACTGGGGTCGGGGGAGTGGGAGGACGGGTAGCGGAGGTGAAGGGAGTGGCGGAGGTGAAGGAGGAGGCGAAGATGATTGGAGTGGAAGAGGCCGGGGAATATGAGGCGTTTGAGTTTGGGAAGGTTTTCACGAAACCGGCTGGGCCGAAGGGATTGGAGTACACGGCGGAGGCGAGGTCGCTGGATGGGAAGAAAGTGCGGATGAGTGGGTATATGGTGAAGCATTGGCACGAGGATCCGGCGGTTTTTCTTTTTACGGAGCATCCGAGGGTGCTGAACATGGCGGAGTACGGGCTGGCGGATGATTTGCCGCCGGAGGCGGTGCATGTGATTCTTCCGGTGCTGCCTGGGCATGCGCCGGACTGTGTGAGGCAGCGGATTGAGGTTTACGGGAGGCTGGAGCTGGGGCCGAGGCAGGAGCGGGACAGCCGGGTTTCGCAGGTGAGGCTTTATGCGGAGCGGATCACGGCTGGGGATGGGCGGACAGAGGTGGAGGTCCGGCGGCCGGTGGCGCTGCAGCCGGTGAGGGTGAATGCCGTGCAGACGGCGGCTCCGGGAACACTTTCCGTCAAAAGACAGGAATAACACAAAAAACCAGACGAAATGAAACCAGCAATCCTCCAACTGACAATGATCGGCATGCTTGCCGGCATCTGCAATTCCGTGGCTGCGCCAGCGGTCACGCGGCTCAATCCGCCGAGTGCATTATTCACGTATGGCGACGCGACGCCTCCGTATATTTCCCGATTCATGGTGGGTCAGCGGTTTGACCTGCAGGCGACGGTGCGGGCGGACGCCGGCAAAGTGATTACTGGTGCGGCGTTCTCGGTGGACGGGGGTGCGGTGACTGGGACGACGACGGTGACGGCGATTGGCGGAGACCGCTACAATGTGGTGCTGCGTGCGTATTCGAGTGTGGCTGTCGGGGCGCATACCCTGACGGTGCTGGCGCAGCAGGATGACGGGCTGACGGTGGCGGCGAGCGGGAATTTCGAGATTGTCGGGACGACGGTGCAGGGCCGGAAGGCGAAGAACGTGATTTATCTGATTGGAGACGGGATGAGTCTGGCGCACCGTACTGCGGCGCGGATTGTTTCGAAGGGGGTTGCGCAGGGTAAGGCGATTGAGCCGCTGGCGATGGACACGCTGCCGGTGACGGCGATTCTGAACACGCCATCGCTGAATTCGATCATTACGGATTCTGCGCCAGGAGCGGCCTGTTATTCGAATGGCAACAAGTCGAACAACGGGCAGGAAGGTGTGTTTCCGGATGATACGAATGACAAGTGGGACAATCCACGGGTGGAGCACATGGGGAACTATCTGGCGCGGACGCAAGGCAAAGCGCTTGGGATTGTGACGACGGCGGATGTTGAGGATGCGACGCCGGGATCGTTTGCGGCGCACACGCAGGACCGGGGAGCCGGGACCGGGATTTGCGACATGTACCTTGATGAGGCGGTAGCGAAGCACAATCTGCGGGTGCTGCTTGGTGGCGGGCGGAAGTGGTTCATTCCTGCGGGTGCGCCTGGGTCTGGACGAGTGAACAGCCTGACGGCGAGCGGTGCGGACTATGTGGTGCCTGCGGAGCTGGCGGCTGGGTGGGGAGTGCCTACTGGTGCGCAGGATCCGGGTCGTGATCTGATTGCGGACTTTGTGACGGCCGGTTTTGTGTATGCGGCTGATGCGACTGCGATGGCGGCGATTCCTGCCGGGACGACGCGTCTGCTGGGCTTGTTCCACACGGGGAACATGGATGTGTCGCTGGACAAGATTGCGGAGCGTCGTGGTCAGCCGGCTGTGGGTACGGTGGCGACGTTTCCTGATCAGCCGCTGCTTGAGGAGATGACGGACAAGGCGCTGCAAGTGCTGAACCGGAATGCGCAGGGTTTTGTGCTGATGGTGGAAGGTGCGTCGATCGACAAGCAGGCTCACAACATGGACACCGAGCGGTTTGTGCAGGACACGATTGAGTTTGACAGGTCGGTGGCGCGCTGCATCGCGTTTCAGAATGCGAATCCTGACACGCTGATCATTGTGACTGCGGACCATGAGTGTGCGGGCGTGGCGATCATCGGGTCGTCGAATGTGACGAATGCACAGTTGGTGACCCGGGCGGCGCTTGGGGGTACCGATGGTGTGGCTGGAGCGATCAACGGAGCGGCCGGGGTGGCGACGGACGGGCAGACGCAGTTGCGCAGCGGCGTTGTGAACATTTATGACTCCGCGGGGTTCCCGGTCTATGACAACACGACTTCCGGTGACGGGTATCCTCTGACGATGGATGCGGACCGGAAGATGCTGATCGGGTACGGCGGCAACGGTGATCGTTATGAAGACTGGTTGCAGAACGTGCAGCCGAATGTGAATCCTGCGTTGCGGGACACGGCTGGTGACTTCTTCATTGCTGGTCAGGCGAGCGGTGCCGGGGTACAGAGTGCGGTGCATACGGCGGCGGACATTCCGATGTCGGCTGGTGGTCGCGGGTCGAGCCTGTTTGGCGGAACGATGGACAACACGAGTGTGTTCTTCCGGGTGATGCAGGCGGTGATCGGCGGTGCGAAGTGAGCTGAAGTGCGACTAGCAAAACAAAACAAACAAAGCGATGAAATCAACATTACTTGCTGCAGGGTTACTGCTGGCGACGCTGGGGACGAGTCAGGCACTGGTGCTGTCATTTGACAGTGGCGTGGTGACGGCCGGGACAGGCGAGCCGCTGGGGACGACGTTCACGATCGAGTATGCGGTTCTTGAGACCGTGGATGTGAACGGGGATCCGGTGGTTCCGTACTGGATTGCGGATCCGACAGCGTCGCCGGTGGCGGCGGCGACGGCGGAGTACATCAACACGCTGGGCTACGGCCCGGCGACGTCGCCGGCGCTGGATGCGGAGGCGCAACCGATCCTGTTCACGTTTGCGTCGCCGGTGGATCTGGCAGTGTTTTCGGTGATGCTGGACAACAGCGGATTCGGGAATCTGGCGGACGAGTTCATCACGTTCTATGATGCGAGCGACAGCTTGATTGCATCGATCCGGGTGAGTCAGGGAACGGCTGGATTTGTGGCGACGAACAGCGGCGTGCTGACGGGCGTGACGAAGGTCGTGCTGCCGACGACGGCGTTTTACGATGACATGGTCCTGTTGCCTGTGCCGGAGCCGGGGATGCCAATGCTAGGAGCGGCGGGAGCGCTGGGCCTTGCGATGATGCGCCGGCGGAAGCTGGCCTGAAATTGTCAGGAAACGACAGGGCGGCGGTTTGGCGGAGGGGACACCGCTGGGCCGCCGTCCTTTTTGTTTCCTGCGTCGGCGGGTGGAGGAGAGACGACTGGGGCTCAGGCGAGACTGAGGAGGCGAGCGGCGGCGAGGCGAGCGGCGTGGTCGGCGGCGATGATGGTGTCGAGGGAGTCGTCCGGTGAAGGCTGGTGGGCGTCCATGACGCGTGCGACGGACTGCCAGATCTGGGGGAAAGCGATGCGGCGGTCGAGGAAGGCGGCGACTGCGATTTCGTTGGCGGCGTTGAAGACGGCGGGGAGTGTGCCGCCTTCGGTGCCGGCGCGGACGGCGAGGTCGAGGGCTGGGAAGACGTCGCGGCGCGGGGCTTCGAAGTCGAGTTTGGCGAGGGAGGGGAAGTCGAGTGGGGCGAGGGAATTGGGGACGCGGTCCGGGTAGGTGACGGCGTACTGGATGGGGAAGCACATGTCCGAGCGGCTGAGTTGTGCTAGGATCGAGCTGTCGGAGAATTCGACCATGGAGTGGACGATGCTCTGGGGGTGGACGACGACGTCGACGCGGGCCATTTCGACATCGAAGAGCCAGCGGGCCTCGATCATTTCGAGGCCTTTATTGAAGAGCGTGGCGGAGTCGATGGTGATTTTGCGGCCCATGTTCCATGTGGGGTGTTTGAGGGCCTGTTCGAGTGTGGCGGCGGCGATCTGTTCCGGGGACCATGTGCGGAAGGGCCCGCCGCTGGCGGTGAGGATGAGACGGCGGACGTCGGATGGGGAGCGGCCGTCGAGGCATTGGAAGATGGCGTTGTGTTCGCTGTCGACGGGGAGGACGCGGACCCCGCGGGTGCGGGCGGCTTCCATGACGAGGCGGCCGGCCATGACGAGGATTTCCTTGGAGGCGACGGCGAGGTCGCAGCCGCAGTCGATGGCGGTGAGGGCGGGTTTGAGGCCGGCGGTTCCGACGATGGCGACGAGGACGAGGTCTGCTTGGGAGGCGCGTACGAGGTCGGAGAGCCCGTCTTCGCCGGAGAAGACCGTGGTGGATGGGGGGACTATGCCTTTGAGGGCGTGGGCGGCTGCGGGGTCGGTGAGGCAGAGGTGGCGGCAGGGGAATTCTGCGGCTTGCTGGGCGAGGAGGTCGGCGCTGGTGGCGGCGGCCATGCCGACGATTTCCATGCGGTCCGGGAGGTCGCGGGCGACCTTGAGGGCGCTGGTGCCGATGCTGCCTGTGGAGCCGAGGATGAGGACCCGTTTACGGGAGGCGGCAGACATAGAGGAGGTAGAAATAGAAGACTGGGCCGGTCCAGAGGAGCGAGTCGATGAGGTCGAGGGCGCCGCCGATGCCTGGGAGGAGAGCGCCGGAATCCTTGATGTCGAGACAGCGCTTGAGGACGGATTCGGCGAGATCGCCGACGACGCAGACGGCGGCGAGGACGAGACTGAGGATGGCAACGTGGGCTGGGTTGAGGAGGGGGAGGGCGTGGCGGAAGCCGAAGTAGACGGCGAAACCGGCGATGAGAGCGCCGAGGGCAGCGCCGAGGAGGCCTTCCCATGTTTTACCCGGGCTGATGTGAGGGATCATCTTGTGTCTGCCGATGAGCGAGCCGATGACGTAGGCTCCGCTGTCGGTCATTTTGGTGACGGCGATGACGAAGAGGACGTATGGGACTCCGGCGAGACGGCCGTCGGTGGAGTGGCCTAAGTCGAAGAGGAGACGCGTCATGAAGCTCCAGCTCCATGGGATGTAGAGGAAGCCGAGGAGGGTCCATGCGATGGCCCAGAGCGTGTTGCGGCCGTCGAGCGGGCGGAGGAGCGAAGGGAGGAAGGCGGCGATGGTGATGGCGGCGATGAAGCCGAGGTCGACGATGGGGGACCATGGGAAGCCGGTTCGGGCGGTGATGGTGAACGTGACGACGGTCCATGCGAGACTGACGGCGAGGAAGATCCAGCGCCATGGGGAGGGGACGGACGGGTCCATGGCTGCGTACTCGCGGCACGAAGCAAGGCCGAGACCACCGAGGAGGATGTAGAAGAGCGGGTTCGTGCCGACGGCGATGGCGGCGACGACGAGGCCCCAGAGGGCGAGTGTGCTGGTGAGGCGGCGCAGGAAGACGGTTCTTTTCCCGGGAGGTGCCGGTGATGGGGAGGGGGGAGGTCCTGCGGGAGACATGTCGGCGTGGGATTAGGTGGGAAGCCCGGGTGAGGAAAGGGAAATCTCGCTCTGGGGGGAATGGGGGAGCGGGATCCGAGGGCCTTGGAGGTGGATCGCAGGACGACGATGCCCTGAGGTGGCGGAGACAAGGGGCGTACGGTGGATCGTGGTCGGAGATGGTTGGGAACGACCTCACTGTGCAGTGGCTGCCTCGATCCAGTCGGATGTGTGCCGGTAGCGGCTGAGGCCAACATACGCAAACTCGTCGAAAGCTCCGTTCGGAGTGATGCCCAAACATCCCAACGCTCGATTGATGGCTCCGTCTCCGCTGCTCGGCGTGGGCGAAAGTGGATGCCCGTCGCGGTAGGCGACGGCTGCCTGAGTGCCATCTCCTCCGAAATACTCCGTCTCAAAATAGACCAGCGCTGCGTGCGAGGAATGTTCAGTGAGGAATGCCGCCAACGATGGCGATAGGTAAGTGAATCCGTCTGCTGTCCGGGAGTAATCCGCAGCGACAGAATCGAGAGCGTCGTCATCAAGTGGAATCAGGCTCAGGCCGTCCACGAGCGGAATTGCAACCAAGCAGGGTGAACTGCGAAGAATGCTGTCCACTGCCGGGCTACTCGAAATGATCCCTGTAACACAATGACCCATGTCGGATGGAGTTTCTGGAGTTGGACGAACGACCCGGCGTTATTCAGCGGGCGGGTGGCCGCGGTCGACTGTCGGGTTCGAGGACGTGTCAGTACGCCACCAGTCGTCGTCGCGCAAGTCCTCAGGCAAATCGTTGGCGTTCGGGTCGAGGCCTCGCCTGGCTACTTCGGCATGCCACGCCTCCCTCTTGGATGGGGGCAGTTCGGTGCCACACCAGGGACAGAACCGAATCTCAATGACCGAGCTTCCTCCGTCCTGCACGATGATGCCGTACTCGTCGAACTTCTGGTTATGGTGGATGAGGGCATCAGGACAGTCGAATCGGTCCTTGTGGACCGAGCAAGTCGTCGAGACGTGGTAGCGCATGGCTTCGCAGCAATGGGAGGGCATGGTGGCTGGGAGAAAGTCAAGGAAAGCAACCCTATGAGCGGGGGAGGGTGTCGATCACGGGGTTGGGGTTGAACCTGCTTTGGGGCATCTCAAGACCGCAGAGGAGTCAATGAGCAAGGATGCGGTTGCCTATTCTCGTGCCAAGCTCGTTTCGATGATCGCTCAATACATTGCAAGATGACGAAACGGATGCAGGCAGCGGCTCGTATGGCATCTGTCGTGTTATCGGCGCTTCCCGCTCGCCGTCGCCTGATCCGAAGCGTTCCGGCTAAGCAGCGGTGCTCCACGCCGTGACTCAGACACCCTCCAGCATGGTCCATTGGCTGCCACAGTTCACCGCTAGAGTTCATCTGACTTTTGCCGAGCACGGCGAGGGTCGGTTGCGGAGTTTCACGTTTGATGAGAGCTGCGAGAGACGGGTTCCGATGAGCATGGATGGAGTTGAGGGACTTCACACCGTTGGACTCGCCATTGAGAGCCCCGGAACATTCAAGACGGGTGAGGACATCACGGTTGGCTGTCGGGTTATCTGGCCCGAAGGTTTCACTGCGGTAGTTCGTCCTGGTGTTCGGTTCCGCCTCTGGGACGCTGGATTCTTTGCAGACGGCGTGGTATTGGAACGTCACGACGCAGCATGGC
>JAIXPK010000073.1 GCA_027486335.1 Verrucomicrobiaceae bacterium
CCGAACCAGCAGCCGCAGGCTCTGGACTGCTGTCAGCATTACAGCTCTCCCTGCGCACGGAGTGCGCCTACCCGCCCGCCTCCCAACAAGCCCCCTCCGAACCAGCAGCCGCAGGCTCTGGACTGCTGTCAGCATTACAGCTCTCTCTCGCGCACGGGGTGCGCCTTCCCGCCCTCTCCCAACAAGCCCCCTCCGAACCAGCAGCCGCAGGCTCTGGACTGCTGTCAGCATTACAGCTCTCCCTGCGCACGGAGTGCGCCTACCCGCCCGTCTCCCAACCAGCCCCAACCGCCTCAACCTCCCCCCCAGCCACCTATTACTAACCCCCGCCTCGCCCTCATCACTGCCCTCCTCGCAGCGCCCATCGATCACCGCCATCTCGGATCGTCAGGAACCTTCCCTGCCCGAAGTTGCCCCTTCCAGGATTCCAGTTGCACAACATGATCGCTCGCCACGCGCTTCGCATTGGGTTCCGATCGCTCATCCGGGTTCGCCCAGAACCGGGCCACCAAGTCAAGAAAAGCAATCACAACCTCCCACTCGCCCTCCTCGGCCAGCGCGCGCGCAAGGACAAAACTCGGACCGAACGAGCTCAATTGCGGCGAACCCTTGCTGTCAGCCGATGCCAGCAGATGCTTTTTCGCTTCCCCGACATCACCATCGGCGAGTGCTATTTGTCCCAGCACTTCATTGGCAACGACAATGGCGTTGCCATAATTCCAGTCCTGCTTGTACCTCGGAGCAAGGCGCACCAGCTCCGTAGCAAGCGCCTTGGTCTCTTTGATCTTCCCGTCCCGCAACGCCTTCCGCGCGGCGCTTCCAAGAGCGTAGTATCGCTCCAACTCATTGGCTGCCACACTCAAATCTCCCCCGGCGAGCTTCATGCCGCGCTCTCGTCCCTCCGGCGACCCATCGCCCTCCACCGCGCCTGGCGAACGCCCCGTCCCCGCCAGCAATCCAGCAAGAACAAGCACCGCAACCAAATGGCACTGACTCGTAAACCGGGGACTCCAGAGGCAAACACCGAGAGCATGCTTCCAGCCAGACACATGTAGAAGGATTCGTTTCATCACCGACATCATGCCACGGTCGCCGGAAAGCCCATCATCGAAAGTCTCAATGCTGTGATCGCCGTCATCAATGCCCCCACCGAGCCCCCAAATGATCGACCCTCATTCCTCCCCTCGCCGATTGCGCGCCCAGCCGCAACCTCCTCCTCTCCAGCACCTTCGTCCGCAAATCCCACCGGGCCCCAGCCACCCCGCTGCATCACCTCCTCACCAACCCACGCCGAAGGCGTGACGGACCTTAGGCCCAATGGCTGCGGCCCATCCCGCGATCACCACGCCCATGAAGCCGAAGGCTTAACAGACATTAGCCGGTGGCGTCAGCCACCGGTCTCACACATTTAAACAACCCCGCCCCGGCAGGGGCGGCGGACCCTCCTCAATGCTATATCATCCACCCATCTCCCCACCATGGCAACATCGTCCTCTCCACCACTACCCGCCCACTCACATCAAAAATTGCACCAACCCGGAACGGCGTTGCCACCCCTCTCCCCACACGCCCCGCCCTCACCATTTAGAATTCTCTATCTCCTGTTCTAAATCTCCAATTTCCCCATCCACCCGCCCACCCTTCACCTCCTCCACCATCCACGCCGAAGGCGTGGCGGAAATTAGCCGGTGGCGTCAGCCACCGGTCTGACATTACAATAGACCGCCGCCCCGGAAGGCGGCGGCGGAACAACCGCAATGCGATAACATCCACCCATCTCCCCACCATGGCAACATCGTTCTCTCCACAACTGCCCGCCCCCGCCCCCTCGGCTGACTCCAATAGCGAAACGATGCAACGGATACCGAGCGCCGCAATCCCCGCAAACTCGTCATCAATCCACTCACCGGGAACTGGTCTCGCCATTACGGCAAGGAAGCCACTACCAATAGATTCGACGACAAAAACACTGGGTTCGAAAGCCATGAGATTCTCACAGAACCATGAGCGCATGCACCTCTACCAGCGAGGGCGCACGTCGATCACGGTGCAGGGGTTGGAATTTTGAAAAATCATCTCAACAAAATGGATGCTATCGGTCTTGCGGCGCGGCTTGTTTATTGATTTGAATGACTTCCGCAGTCATGATGTACCCAGACCCCATCTCCTTGGCAATTAACTCAAAGGAATCCCTCATCTCGACAACCTTTTCGGATTCGAGATAAACTACCGTCTCGCCGAGCTTGCCAGCATGGCCCATTGAAGAAAGAGAATATGAATGTCTTGCAGGCATCTGGTGGGGTTTCGCTTTTTCAATCGGAATATCCCATCCATATTCCTTGCCGGGGCTGTCATGGTCATTGAAAATGAACCCAAGCTCCCGCCCCTTATCTTTACCCGGGCGGAACAAAAATCCGATCTCGAAGCTCTTGCTCGGGGGAGTCGGTTTGCTTGCCCGAACAAGTTCCGCTTTTCCACCAGCAATCATGTAGAGTCGCATGACGACTGTATGCGGAGCCCGGAAATCGAGCTTGATGCTATCACCGCTAAATCCACGCTTGGCAGCCTCCTCGCGCATCATGTTATTCACCATACCACTGCGCTCGGAAGTCTGGATGGCGACGCTTTCGACTGCGTTTGGCATTCTCACCGCAGCTTTCTCGCAGCCTGATAACAGCAACGAGGTGAGGACAAGCATCAGTGTTGATTTCATTTCTTGAGCGACCGGTCAGTGATTCCACCAGAAATGCCGTCAGATCACCAACGCACCGGATCATTCCGGAAACCTTTGGATCCTTGCAACAGTTTCATGATTAATTGATATTCCTGCCTGACCGCGCACCATATCCGGACTAGCCTGATTGGCAAGAGAATTGCGGCCCCCCACCCGAAACAACCGATTGCGTCCCGTCTGCACCGGCAGTGCACGAAGGAAAAGCCTCCCCGCCTCGGAGGCAGACTTCAGCCAGCTGATGCCGGGGCTCTCCCGATCCGCTACTGGCTAGGGCTCCCAGCACCCCACCCCAGCACCCCACCCCGGCGCATCACGCCGCCGCAGCCCGGGCCGGGCATCGCCCTTTCCACAACTTCCACAATGGCTCGACTGGCCGCATGCGGGACACGTGCCCCGACTCAGCCAGTGGCGGCCTGCGTGCAGCTCTACGATCGTCACGCGGTAAGGGGATTCCAAACTCTGACGAAGCCGAAGTTCCTGAAGTGCTTCTCATTGGCGGTCGCAAAGTGGGTCACCCCGTGGTGCTGCAGGGTGAAGGCGATCCGGGCATCAATGATCTGTCTGAAGCCTGCCTTGGTTTCCTCAGCCCAGGCCCAGAGCTTTCTGGAAATAAGCGGATCATAATCGACGCACCGCCACGCAGGCGTGTGCCTCAAAGCACGGCAGTATGAAGCAGCTTCCCCGGCCGTATAGGGCTTGCTGAAGATGACCGGATTGCGGAGTTGCATGTAGAGTTCCACAAGCACCAGTTCGCACAGCACAAACTCCAGCGCGCCTTTGTTCACTTCCACAAAGAACTCTCGGGCAGCTGCATGGTGGGGCGAATCCGGATCTGCGGAGTGGATGAGCAGGTTGGTGTCGGCAGTCAGCATCCCAGTCCCTCGTTCAACGTTCTTCGATGGCCTCTGCCTCAGCCCGGACCGTGGCAGGGTCCAACAAATGGCCGCCACTCCGACGCAGCACCGGCATCGTCCATTCTGCTCTGGCCACGGTCACTTCGGGGCACGTCTGGACGTAGACCTCCATCCCTCGGCGGATCAGTTCCGCCACAGAACAGTGTAACCGTGTCAGCAACCCATCACGCTGCGGTGGCGACTGACGCGCGGGCGGCCTGCCAGCTGAGGAAAGCCTGCAGCTACACCCTTGGCCAGTGGGACAAACTGATGGTGTACGCCCGCGATGGACGCGTCGAGATCGACAACAACTGGTGCGAGAATGAGATGCGCCCGATCGCCTTGGGACGGAAGAACTGGATGCACCTCGGCAGCGAGGAGAGCGGCCCGAAAGTCGCCGCGATCATGACGGTGATCGCCAGCGCCAAGAGAGCAGGAGCCAACGTGCGTGAGTACCTTGCCTGGGTGCTGCCGAAGCTCAACGATCCGGCAACGACCGAGGCAGACCTTGTCGAGATGCTGCCGGCGCGCTGGCTGGCGCGGCGTGCAGAGGCGGTGGGGCAGCCGGGACGCTGATCGCTTCATCCAGCAACCATGGCCGCGCCAGCCGTTCATCGCCAGACGCGGTTGCTGAGATGCTTACGGTCGAACTCTCTGGCCATCTGCCGCTCGGGACGGGCGGCGCTCCCGGGGCCATCTCCTCACGCGCCCGGCCCCTGGCAACACGGCGCAGCACTTCCGGCGAGGCGTCGCCTCCCGCCAGTCCGACGACCGCACGCCGGATCCGACAGGCATTGATCAACGGCACTCCGCCCGGGCGAGGTTCTGCCGGACCAATCACGGGCACCGACTCTTCCGCCATTCAGGACGGACCTCTTGGAATCTTCTCCGCCCACATTCCGTGATTCTACAAAAGCCGTTCGTCTCGATGCACAAGCCACCAGTCGAGACAGATCAGAGGAGCGAACATAATCGTCAATCGAGAGATCTCTTTGAATCCGCTGGCTGTGGGATTTTCCAGCCATCGCCGTAATGCGTGGGCATCGAGCACATCCGGCAACCAAATCCGCTTGGCTGGCATACTGATTCCGGAAACGACTACGCTCCCGTTCGAATAAGGGACGTAAAGACCGCGAGCTGACAAAAATATATATGAAAACATGTATGCGATCCCGATAGCAGGGATACACCATCGGATGTGCGGCTTTATTCTCGACATAGGACCCTTATTGTATGTTAGGGCTCTGCAAATCCAGGGCATCTGATTCTATACTCCCTTAATAGAGCTGCAATTTCCAAATCAGTGCGTTTCATTTGAGCCTGAGCCCACTTATAGTGTGAGGAGTCTTGGGGAACGAATAGGGGGTGTTCACGAGCCCCCTCTTGCTTATTGAATCTGCGGCTCTTTTCGATGGTGTTCACCAATTTGACTTGGCTCGTAGTCAGCAGTTTTTTTCCAGCCTCAGTAGAACCTTCGCCAAGCAGGCCTGCTACTATTGTACCGTTTTCCAACAGAGAACGAATTGTGTCACCGTTTTCGATTTTACTCAATTCCAAACGCGCCTCCCTCAATCCCTCAATCAGCTTGTAAAGTTCATCGCATGGACACGGCACATTGCACAAGCCAAAAGACGTATTCTCTCTAAGCTTCTGAATGTACTCGGCGTCCGTATCTTCGCCATCATCCTCTTCCAGAGTGGTCAAAGGTAGTTCGGTAAATCCCAAAGCTCGTTGAAGCCATGGCAGAAGCGTTACGTTTTTCGAGGATGGATCATAAACGCCCAACAGCCGTGACTTTCCATCGCTATTTAAAAACCCTTCCTCCACATACTCAGCGAAATGGAAACGCCCACATGGCGTGACCCGCACATCGTCAAGCCCGAGAATGTCGGCCCTGTTCAAAGGATTATTCGAAATAATACGGTTAAGATTACCCCCACCCCACTCCCCGATCGGATCCCTGCTCGGCCACCTTCCTGTCACCGGGTCGTAGTGGCGGTAGCCGTAGTAGTGGAACCCGCTGACCGGATCCTGCGGCTTGGTGCTGAAGCGCCCTGGGTTGTTGGCGGCAGCGGGGCCGGTGGCGGCGGTCACGTTGCCGAAGGCGTCGTAGTCGTAGTGCGCAGCCACGCCGCCGGGCGCGTCAAGAAGCTGCGTTATGTTCCCGTTACCGTCGTAGAGCGGGTAATAGGCACCCACGGGAACACCCGTCGTACTGCCCGGTTTCTCCTCCAGCATGAGCAGGCCCCCGACGCCCCCGGCTCCCTCAAACCTCCCACTGCCGTCCGGCCCCCATGTCAGGGCGCGCTCGAGAATCCATGCGCCAGCGACGAACCCGCCACCGGGCGAACGACCCGAGTTACAGCGTTCTGCGGACATTGGTTTCATGGCGGCCAGCGACTTGCGGGAGAGTCTGCCACATTGGGCGCGACCTCGCCAACACATTTCACCGACCACCCGCCGTTGGAGTCACGCCTTCAGGCGGTCGAACTCTCCGGCCATCCGCCGCTCGGGACGGGCGGCGCTCCCGGAGCCATCTCCTCACGCTCGCCGGATCCGACGGGCATCGGCCAGAGGCTTACGGCCCTTCCGCGCGACCAGATGACCGGGGCTCCATGATCGGATTCTTTGGATCCCAAGCGAACCAGCGCGCCGCTGTCCGATCTCTCGTCAGAAATTCTCAAGCTGATACAACCGGCCCTTGAACATCAGCATTTCAGCCTCGAACCGCCCGTTGTGGGGAATTCTGATGTCCGCACGATAGACCTTCACCGAACCCATTTCTTTGATATACTTAGCTGTGTCCGGATGCATCCTCGCGCTGTTCAACGGTATCTCCTTTATCAGTTCGAACCCTTCAACCTGCGTCAATTCGCCCTTCAGGAACTCCTTGATCACGGTTTCGTGCTTATCCATGGCTTTGCGAAACGGAGCCGGAAAGAGTGGTTTGAAGTCGGCTAGTGCTCGCGTGTCCCACACGCGCTTCCTGAGCGCCAAGTAGCTCTTCACTGCCTCATCCATGGAACGATCTGCCGCGCCTCCACTCTCTGCAACAGGATCGCTTTGGCCCTGTTCTGAACGTCGCGGAGGAGCGTCTTCGGCATCCATTCCGCTGGCCCACACCAAAGTGCCGAACACAAACAGGGAGAGTCTTGTCAAGATCAGCTTCATTTCACTCTTCAATTTATTGCTTCAGTCTGAACCTCCACCGAAAGGATCTATGCGGAAGATACCCACATCGACGCGCGTGTCAATCGAGTAAGTGACCTCGCCGTGTATGACTTTGATGTTCTTCCAGAAGACATCAAAAGAGCCTACCTTACTGGCAAGATATTCCGTGTAGACCGGTTGGAAACTCGTTGTCTTCAGGGCTTCATTCACGCAGCAAAACCATCGGCGATACTTGACATCGACTGCAACATCGATCTGGGCTGTTCCGCTGAACTTGACCCACTGGTTCTTCTTCAATGTAACGTCCACCGAACCCTTGATTCCTTTCCATACCCTTTCTGCGCCGACAAGCTTTGTATCTTCTTTGGGTTGAATCACTCTGCCCGGCTCTACGTAGGTGTCAACTGGAATCCAGATCCTCTCATAGTGATCATAAACTTTACCACGGTAGTACTCGGGCTCCCAAAACCTATGAGCATCAGTCACCCTTTTACCCTGTGGTGCTTCGAGATACCTCCACCCCCCAGGACATTTGTTGTACCCGTGCACCTTTGGATCTAAGTGATCAGGGAGCTTGGTTGGGTCTCGATACTTCTCCGAGATTTCCTTCATCTTGGCTTCAAGCTTCCCAGCATCATAGCTGAAACTGGGTGGACTCACATCATCTGGGGCCAGACCTCGGTCATCAACCAGATTGGCGGGATCATTTCCCACAAAACCCATGACGTTGACACCACCCTCCTCCCCGATCGGATCCCTGCTCGGCCACCTTCCCGTCACCGGGTCGTAGTGGCGGTAGCCGTAGTAGTGGAACCCGCTGACCGGATCCTGCGGCTTGGTGCTGAAGCGCCATGGGTTGTGGGCGGCGGCGGGGCCGGTGGCGGCGGTCACATTGCCGAAGGCGTCGTAGTCGAAGTGGGCGGCGACGCCGCCGGGCGCGTCAAGAAGATGCGTTATCTTCCCGTTACCGTCGTAGAGCGGGTAATAGGCACCCACGGGAACACCCGTCGTACTGCCCGGTTTCTCCTCCAGCATCAGCAGGCCCCCGACGCCCCCGGCTCCCTCAAACCTCCCACTGCCGTCCGGCCCCCGTGTCAGGGCCCCCTCAATGATCAATGCACCAAAGACGCCCCACCCGCCGGGTTGGTGACCGGAAGCGGAGCGTTCGGCAAACGGCAGCATCATGGCAGGCATCGACAGTTTCCCGTGCATCCTGCCACATCGGGATCAGACGCGCCAACAGAATCTCCCGCGCCGCCCCAATTGCGGTCGAACCCCTCCCACCGCAATCCCCGCCGTTCCGATCCA
>JAIXPK010000391.1 GCA_027486335.1 Verrucomicrobiaceae bacterium
AGCATAGCGCCAAAGGTCTGCCTAACTACGAGGCGTTCCGCACGCGGGTCCTGTTCTTTCTCGGCCAGCTTGACATGAGGTTCTCATGACTTTCACCCCACAGAGATTCCCGTTGAGCCTCAATTTTACCACCTCCAAGCACACCATGAGCGAATCAAACGAGCCCGAAAGCAACACACTTGCGCCGCCACAATCCGAGGGCACAAGCCATAAAGGGGATGAGAGTAAATCGAATGCGGCTGTCCACTATTTCTTTAGCTTCCTTGCATTCATCGGGATTGGGTTACTTGGACGGGCATTTGGATCAGCATTCGGAGGAGCTGGCTTTCTCGGACTGACCGCGTATGGCTCATTTTATTGGGCCTACCTAGGCTTTAAGGGCAGGTTTCCATTCGCACCGGGAGTGATGCTGGCCGGAGTTGCGGGAATGGTTGCCGGGACAATCTTCCTCTGTATTGGCGGATTTCTCGTATACTTTTTATTCGTGACGATGAGCAGATGAGATCCTTCGGATAGGCATTATAGCAGATATCTTGACTTCATCAATTGACGGGCAGTGCTTGGTTTCTCGGATTGCGGGAGTGGGGGCGAATGGGGTTTGAGATTTGATAGAAGACATGTTTGGGAGAGGGACCGGGAAGAATCGGGAGCGCGCGCGAAGGGTCGTGGGGTCGGGCAAGCGTGGCCTCTGCCTTTGCTGCGTCCCCGATTAGGGTGGTGAAGGCGATCTTCGTCTGTTGGAAGTGGGCGGCAGCAGTCACCACTTTGACTTCTGGACCCGCGGCGGTGACTCCTCCAGTGAGAGCGGTGGCGTTGGATGCCTTCATGGTGGCGCCTTCCACGCGGAAGCCACCCGACTGTGCCGGCGCCGCCGCGTCCATTCTGACGTCGACCAGACCGCTGGCTCCGATGGCGCTCATCCTTCGGGCAGAGGCTGCCACGAGTTGAGCCGCCGCCGCCATGCCGCGCTTCAGTTCGGTGATATCGGCTCCGAGGGTGACTGTAAGGGCGCTCATGCGCCGGGGGTGGAAGTCAACGTCTGAACCTTTTCGGTAGGAAAACCCTGCCTCTATGCTTCGCGAGCGCCTCGGCCACTTCCGCATCCAGTTCGATCAGGCCGTATAGGTGAAGCGAGTCTTCATGCTTCGCGAGCACCTCGGCCACTTCCAAGTCCAGTACGGTCAGGCCACCTAGAGCCAGCCTGCCTTTATGCTTAGCGAGCGCCTTGGCCGCTTCTGCGTCTAGTGAGGTCAGGCCACTTAGAGACAGATCGCCTTCATGCTTCGCGAGCGATTCGGCCACTTTCACGTCCAGTGCGGTCAGGCCGTTTAGGGTAAGGCCGCCTTCATGCTCCGCGAGCGCCTCGACCACTTTCACGTCCAGTTCGGTCAGGCCGTCTAGTTGAAGATTGCTTTTATGCTTCGCAAGCGCCTCGGCCACTTTCAAGTCCAGTTCGGTCAGGCCGTTAAGTTGAAGCGAGTTTTCATGCTTCGCGAGCGCCTCGACCACTATCACGTCCAGTTCGGTCAGGGCGTCTAGAGACAACCTGCCTTTATGCTTGGCGAGCGCCTCGGCCGCTTCTGCGTCCAGTGAGGTCAGGCCACTTAGAGACAGATCGCCTTCGTGCGTCGCGAGCGCCTCGGCGGCTTTCACGTCCAGTGAGATCAGGCCACTTAGAGACAGATCGCCTTCATGCTTCGCGAGCGCCTCGGCCACTTTTAAGTCCAGTTCGGCCAGGCCGTCTAGAGCAAGCCAGTCTTCATGCTTCGCGAGCGCCTCGGCCACTTCCAAATCCAGTTCGGTCAATCCGTTTAGGAAAAGCCAGTCTTCCCGCTTCACGAGCACCTCGATCACTTTCACGTCCAGTTCGGTCAAGCCGTTTAGTTCAAGCGCGCCTTCATGCTTCTTCGCGAGCACCCCGGCCACTTCCACATCCAGTTCAGTCAAGCCATTCAGAGACAGCCAGCCTTCATGCTTCGCGAGCACCTCGACCACGTTCAGGTCCATTTCGGTCAAGCCGTTTAGTTCTAGCGCGCCTTCATGCATCGCGAGCGCCTCGGCCACTTCCACATCCAATGCAGTCAGGCCGTTTAGAGACAGCCAGCCATCATGGTTCGCAAGCGCCTCGGCCGCTTCCAAGTCCAGCGCGGTCAGGCCGTCGAGGATAAGATCGGAAGGATGCTGCGCAAGCACTTCCGCAGCATCAAGGTCAATTGCGGCGTACTCGTTCAGATTGACCGAATCTGCATCTTCAAGGAATCTCATTGCCACTTCCAAGGTGATTCTGCGCGAGATCTTGCTGATGCCAGTCTCAGCTGCCTTCTTCACAGCGATTTCCGAGAGCACACGGCTTGCGATGGAAACCCGCCTGTCCATGGCGCGGATCAACGCCCCAGAGCCCTTATTCGCTGGCTGAAGTGCTGATGTATCTTCCGGTCTTTCCGTCATCGGAGTTCCTCCAGTTCAGTTCTGAGCGCTGTGATCTCTTGGTCAAGCAGAACCGCCTGTTCCGCGAAGAGGGCAGCGTAGTCATGGCAGGCTGTCATCAGGCCGTATGTCTCCGATTCCTTGAGGACGCGGATCTCGCCGGATGTCGCGGCCATCGACTGGCGCACGGCCGCGATCCTTGCCCTGAGCACGTCCTTGCGCTGCTGTGCTGTTGCTGCCGGGGAATCACCTGAAAGCCCGCCGTCCGCCAATCCGGCGATGAGGCGGACCTTCTCGAGGTCCCCTTCCTCGTAGGCCTGCCTGAGTGCGCGGAACATTTCTGCTGCGGATTCCTTCCGGTCGTCTGGAACCAGATCAGGGTGGCATTTGCGCGAAGCCGCCCGGAACAGGTTCTTCAGTTCCTGCTGTTCCTCCTCATTGAGTTTCCATTCCGTGCGTTCGGCCTCTTTGCGGATGGAGTCCTGCTCGCTCGTGAAGTCGCGGAAATCAGCCTCGGCCTGCGGGATCTTCCCGGCCGCGGACGGATCCTTGACGACCTTTCTGCGGAGCATCTCGAGCCGGAGCCTGAGCACTTCCGCGATCCGGTCGCCAAGGGCAGCGGCGTGCTCGGCATAGAATCGCGCCATCAGGTGGCCGAGTTCCGCATGTTCTGACTCGAGGTCGGCGAGTTCCGCGGTGACCTTTGCCAGTTCTGCCTCGAGCATCACGATTTCCGGGTCCGTCCATGTGGCCATTCGCAGGCCTTTGGTGAGGATCGCGCTGATCATCTGGTCGGCTTCGGAATACCGGTGCGAGGCGAGGGCATCGAGAACGGCGGCCAAGGCATTCTCGCTGCGGAACGATTCCAGCCTCACGGAGGCAGCCGCCACGAGTTAGAGGTCTCCGAGTGCCAGGAGGGAGCGAATGGCGGTGAGCCGATTGATGAGATCAGGAGTGAGATTCAAGTCGGTCGCGATACTGACGGATCTGATTGGGAGCGTCAAGGGGTGGCGGTGTTTCAAAGTGCGCCACCCAAGACGGCGAAGTGACCGCCGGGTGTCGGAGGGCGTGTGTGGGGTTTTTGGTTTTGGGGAAACGGACTGGAAAGTCCGTTCTACGTTGGTGAGGGGTGGCGGATGGGGGATCGGCGGGATTGCGGGAATGGGGGCGAGTGTGGGGTTTTTGGTTTTGGGGAAACGGACTGGAAAGTCCGTTCTACGTTGGTGATGCCCGTTGAAAGGTTATGACGCCCTTTCAGGGCTTGGGGTTTTTGTTGGGGTTTACCTGGGGCGATGCCCCAGGCTATCACATTTGGGCCTCGTTGGGCCCGTGGATGATGGCGAGACGCAAGATGGGCAGGAGGGGCTGGGAGGGCTTGTGGGGAGAGGGGCGAGTACGGAGCCTCGCGGTCCCGGGCTTGTTCGGATGGGCGAGTACGGAGGGTGCCGAGCTGGGGCTACGCGCTGCCATGGGTGGGTTCGGGATTGGGGGGGAGGGTGAGTCGGTGGCCAACGCGTTGCGTTGACGCTACGCGAAGGCCGCATCATGATGCCGATGTGAGAACGACGGTTAACATCAGTGATGCCATTTTGAGTGAATTGCACGAGCGTGCCCGGCAGCGAAGGAGGCCTTTCCGGGAGATTCTTGAGGAAACGATTCAGCTGGGGTTGAGCGCAATGCCGCCGTCTTCCGAGGAGCGGGCGAGGATCGAAACGCACCGGGTGGGGATCAAGCCAGCTTATCGGGGACTGAGCATGAACCAGTTGTATGATCAGATCGAAGCGGAGGATGCTGGAAAGCGATGATTATTCCTGACGCGAATCTCCTGATCTACGCCCACGACGAAGCGTCTCCAGGGCACGCCAAGGCGCGATCATGGTGGGAGGCCGTGCTTTCCGGACGTGACCCGGTCGGCATCGCATGGGTCGTGGTGCTGGCGGTCACACGCCTGCTCACGCATCCGAATGTCTGTGAGAATCCGCTCTCGCCGGCCCAAGTCCGCCGCATCGTCGAGCATTGGTTGAGCTTTCCGCATGTCCGCATCATTCATCTATCCGAGAATGCGCTCGGACGTTTCTTCGACTTGTTGGAGGAAGCGGGCACGGGCGGCAATCTTTCCACGGATGCCTTGATCGCCCTGCACGCGTTGGAACATTCCGCCACGATCGCGAGCAATGACCGCGACTTCGACCGCTTTTCCGGCGTCAGACGGATCAACCCGCTCGCATGAAGACGCTGGCTGTGGCAATCAGGGAGGAGGAGAAGGAGAATGAGGAGAGGAAGGATCGGGCGGGTGAGTGAGGGTGGTGGGATTTGGGATTTGGGATAGGGCGTGTTGGGAGGGGTGTGTTCGGAGGGGGGCTCACGCGAAGGCGCGAAGGGTGGTGGGGGAGGGGAAGGGCGTGCGGAGAGGGTCTGCCGCCCCTGCCGGGGCGGAGGTCGATTATTATGTTAGACCGGTGGCTGCCGCCACCGGCTAATCTCCGGCAAGCCTTCGGCTTTGTGAGGAGAGGGGGCGTGTTGGGAAGGGGAGGTTGCGCGGGTGGGGTTGTGGAGTTAAGGGTGTACTTGTTGTGAACATATCAAGCTCTGGATACAAGGTCGCGCAGCGGGTGCTGCTCTACGGATTTTTGGGTTGGGCGGTCTGGTCGCTGGCGCACGCGTATGTCATTGTCCGGGAGGAGAGGGTGAATACTCGCCTTTCGATGCGGATGTCTAATGGCGAGCACGAGGTGGTGGTGGCGCTGCCGGCTGGGCGCTACCGGATTCACTTCACTGCGAAACCAAATGTCGGTGTCGGGTTCAGCGGGGGAGG
>JAIXPK010000420.1 GCA_027486335.1 Verrucomicrobiaceae bacterium
CACTTCGGCATCCGCGTGCGCGCATCCACCGCCACCACTTCGTTCCCGTAATGCCCGAACACCGCCACCCCGTTCCGCGCCGCCACCGTGCTCGAAATCGGATTGTTCACCTCCGTCTTGCCTGTCTCCGACCCATCCTCCAGCTTCACAAAATACAGATACCCGTCACACCCCCCGAACATCAGCTGCCCATCCGTCAGACACGCGCTCCCATTCACATAATTGCCCGTCTCCACCACCCACACCTTCGCCCCGCTCGCCCCATCCAGCGCATACAGCTTGTTATCATACGACCCCACAATCACCAGCGGCTTGCCGCCCTCGCGCATCCACACGTTAGGCCCTGACCGCACCTCCCCTTCCGTCGCAAACCGCCACCGCTCCTTCCCCGTCGCCGCCTCCAGCGCATACACACTCCCATCCAGACTCCCGAAAATCACCAGATCTCCCGTCAGCAGCGCACTGCCCTCAATCGCATCCTTCGCCGCAAATTCCCAAGCCACCGTCCCATCTGCAGCCTTCAGCGAACGGAACACGCCCTTCCCGTCCCCGATGAAATAATGGCTGCCGTCACTCACCGCCGTCGCCTTCACCGGCCGCGCCGCCGCAAACTTCCACGCCAGCTTCAGCGGAAACTTGAACGTCGCCTCACTCACGCCCGTCATCGCACTGTCCCCCCGCCACATCCTCCATTCATCAGCCGCCGTCACACTCAGCGGAATCAGCGGCAGCACGACCCGGACAAACAGAGCAGTCAGTTTCATGCCGCCAAACATGCCGCGCACCATCACCAGTGCAAGCCGCTCGGGACTCCCGTTCGCGGTCATCACTTCGGCTCCAGCGGCAGCAACTCTATGTTCCGAAACCACACCGGCTGCCCTTCCGCCTGCAGCGCAATGTGCCCAAACCCCAGCAGCCGGTTCCCGCCCGCCTCAAGCTGATCCGTCGCCGGCGCATTGTCATTCCGTGGATCAAGCTGCGGATGCTGATAACGCAGCACCTCCACCCCATTCACCCGGTGAATGATCTCATCGTGCCCGCGCACCTCCACTTCCGCCTTCACCCACGTCTCCGTCGGCAGCGTCGGCGCACTCGACGTCACAATATGCTTCGTCACCAGCTGCCCGCCCATCTCCACATGCGTCCCCGGCGTGCACAGATTCCCCGTCGGCCGCGCCCCCTTCCCTTCATCCGCTAGAAACTGCATCTCCAGACTGCTCGGAAACCCCTGATCAAACCGCATGCTCTGCGGCGGCTGCGCATGCAGCATCACCCCGCTGTTCAGATTCACATACCCAGGCGCATCCTTCATCATCTCCCCCGTAAACCGATACTCCATCCGCAGAATGTAATGCGAATACGCTAGGTTCGTGAACAAGTGCCCGAACTGCCCGTCAAACTTCCCGTACCGGCTGTAATCCACTTTGATGATCCCGTCCTCCACCCGGAACGTCTCCGCATAGTTCTCTCCCAGCGGCCGCTTCGCAATCTTCACCGTCCAGCCGGACAAATCCCGGCCGTTGAACAACGACACCCACTTCGGCGCATCCGCCGTCGCCATCGTACCCGCAAGCCCTAACATTACCAAGGCGGAACAAATCATTCGTTTCATCCCCCCATGCTGCCCCGCCCGCGCCCATCCCGCAAGCCTCGTCTCGCCACACAAAAATGGGCGGCCGCCGCTCCCACCCGGAACGACGGCCGCCCTGACCACTACCAAAAACCAACCCCACTCTCGCACCGCCCCGCACGCACGCCATTGCACCATGGTTCACCCGGAAAATCCCCGGCCATCCTCCTTCACTCGTCCCGCCACCGCACCGCCAGCGCCGCCAGCGCCGCCGTCTGAAAAATCCTCGGATAAAGCCGTTCATTATACCACAGTCTCGCAAAATACAGCCCGATCGGCGCCACCGGAGCTTCCCTCCCATCGCTCGTCAGCCGCAGCAGCGCCTCCGCACCACGCTCCAGCACCGCCTCCGACGCCTCGGACCGCGGCAGGCTCAACGCCAGCGCATGCAACGCCAGCGCCGTTTCCTCCACCGTCGCCGGCCCCGCCTCCCCAGCCCCGGACCACGCCCCGTCACTCCGCTGACTCCCCACCAGATACGCCGCCCCCTCGTCGCACATCGCCCGCGTCCCAGCCAATCCCTGCAGATACCGCACCACACACGCCGTCCCATAAACCGGATTCGCTTCCCCCCTCGCATGCTCATTCCCAAACCACAACGGCAGCCACGACCCATCCGCCTCCTGCGTCTTCGCCAGATAACGCTCCATCGATTCCATCGCCCTAGCCATCCCCGGCACCGCCAGATGCCGCCATTCATGCAGCGCCGCCAGCGCATGCGCCGTAATCTCCGGCGTGCTCCGGTCAAACGGCAGCGCCCCCCAGCCCCGGCAGAAGGTCGGCATTCCCCCATCACGGTTCTGCAATCCTAACAACCAACGCACCCCCGCCGCCGCCGCCTCTTCGTGCTCCCCCATCCCCGGCACCGCCAGCGCCAGCAACGCCGCCGACGTGTCGTCCGCATCCGGCACTCCCCCAGGAAGATCCGTCCATCCCCACGCCCCCGGCGCAGATAAAGTATACTCATGCACCTCCGTCGTCTGCTGCGCACGCATCCACGCCGCCACCGCCGGACGACTGTCAAACACCGCCCCCGGCACCCCCGCCAGCGCCTTCACCGACAGCGATGTCACCCACGTCGCCAGATTCGTGTCGATCGGCCACGACCCGTCACTCCGCGCCGACGACGTCAGAAATCCTAACGCCCGCCGCACCACCGCATGACGCTTCAGTCCCGCCGACGCCAGCGCCATCGTCACAAACGCCGTCAATGGCGTCGCCTCCAGATACCCGCCACCCTCCGGCTGAATCGACTCCAGCAATTTCAAGGTCCGACTCCGCTGGCTCCACCGCAGCAGGGTCAGCGGATGCCTCCCCGGCCGGTAATGCAGTCGCACCTGCCCGATCGCAATCAGCGCCGGCAGCGCATAACTCACCACCGGCAGCTGCAGCGCCGCATACCACCGCCGCGGCAGCGACGCCAGCTCGAACGGCAGTTGCGGCACATGCCGCCAGCACTCCGGCGCAGGCCCTAGCACTCCCCCGATCGCACACGCCATCATGATCGGCACCGAAAACGTCCGGTCCTTCCCATACCGCGCCTCCAACGCCCTCGCCAGCACCTCCGGCTCCACCCCGCCAGCCTTCCCCCGAACCCATTCCATCGCTCTCCCCAACGCCGCCTCGCCCGCTTCCCCGCCCGCCAGCCGCAGCGCCGCCACCACCAGCAGGGTCGTCGATAAATTCGCTAGACTCTCCGGCGTATCGCCCCACCCGCCGTCCGCCCTCTGCGTCCGCACTAGCCACTCCACCCCCGGCCCGATCAGCAGCTTCTCAGGCTCACTCCCCGCCAACTCCAGCGCCATCACCGCAGTCGCCGTCGCCAGCGCACTGCTCGACAACCTCCCCTCCCACCACCCACCGCTCACCCGCTCCGCCAGCAGCGCCCGCCCGCTCACATCACGGGCCTCCCCAACTCGCGCCCTCAGGGTCTCGGTCTCCAGTTTCATCTCGTCTCAGATCAGAAATGCAGCAGGCCGCCCCCGCAACACGGGAACGGCCTGCTCCTTCAATTCATCGGAATCAGCTCAGACATCCAATCGGGTCCACGCTGCATTCCCCTTCGACGACGCCACCACCGCCTCGATGAACGCCATCCCACGGATGCCGTCCTCGATCTTCGGATAGTCCAGCGACACCTCGTCCGGCGGCGTCCCGCTCTCGAACGCCCGGATGTGATTCGCGAAATTCTTGTAAATGTTAGCAAATGCCTCCAGATACCCCTCAGGGTGCGCCGGCGGTGTCCGGCTCGCCGAAGCCGCGTTCTTCCCAAGGTACCCGTTCGCCGTCCGGTACACCTGCATCGGCTGATCCAGCCACTTCACCAGCATCGTGTTCGGCTCCCGCTGGTGCCATTCAATCCCACCAATCTCGCCATACACCCGAATGTTCAGGTTGTTCTCCTCACCCACCGAAATCTGGGACGAATGCAGGATCCCCTTCGCTCCATTGTCAAAACGCAGCAGCACATTCACATCGTCATCAAGGAGCCGCCCTTCCACAAACGACGTGATGTCCGCCGCCAGCTCGCTGATCTTCAGCCCCGTAATGTACTCCGCCAGATTCTCCGCGTGCGTCCCGATGTCTCCCACGCAGCCACCCGCACCGCTCTGCGATGGATCCGTCCGCCAACCCGCCTGCTTCTGCCCGCTCGCCTCAAGCCGCGTCGCCAGCCATCCCTGCGGATACTCCACCACCACTTTCCGGATCTTTCCAAGCTTCCCGGCCTTAATCATGTCCCGCGCCTCCTTCACCAGCGGATACCCGGTGTAGTTGTGCGTCAATCCATACAGCCGCCCGCTCGCCTTCACCACTTCCCCAAGCGCCTTCGACTCCGCCAGATCAAAACACGCCGGCTTGTCGCTCAACACGTGAAACCCGTTCTCCAGCGCCAGCTTCGCCGGCGGAAAATGCATGTGATTCGGCGTCACAATCGCCACAAAATCCATCCGCTCACCCACCGGTAGCGCCTTCTCCTTCTCAATCATCTCCTGAAACGTCCCGTAACACCGCTCAGCCGGCAGGAAAAAATCCGCTCCGGATGCCTTCGACCGCTCGGGGTCCGACGAAAACGCACCGCAGACGAGTTCAATCTGCTGATCAATTGCGGCCGCAATACGGTGCACAGCGCCAATAAATGCGCCACGCCCGCCGCCGACCATGCCCATCCGGATTTTTCTGTTCATGTTAGGGGGAGAATGTTGAGTCTGAGTTGCCTGATTCCGCCGGATCTAAGCCACCGCCACCCGTTTCATCAAGAGGAACCCTCAGGGTCCGCAGTTGCGGCACCCGCGTCACCCAATCCTCACCGGCCCGCCCCAGCACCCCCCACCGTAATCGGCACCGGCACAAACTCCCGGATCACCCCGAGGTCCTCACTGCGCAGCATCATCACCTTCCCACTCTGCCCAGCCGCCGCAATCGTCTTCCCGTCCGGACTGAACCGCGCCGCATATAGCCCGCCCTCCACCGTGACCTGCTTCAGCACCTCCGCCCCTCCAGTCTGCCACGCCTCCACCGCCTTGTTCTCATCCGCCGATCGGTCCGTGCTCACCTTCCCATAGATTCCCTTGATCTGATCCGGCAGCGCCGAGTCAAACTCCGCCCGCCCCACCATCAGTGTCCCCTTCCCGTCAAGACTCGACGCCGCCAGCACCCGCGTGCCGTCCGGACTGTAATCCACCGCCCAGATCCGTCCCTCCATCGCCGGATACTTCCGGATCAGATTCGAATTGTCCCCGATCCTCCGCTGCACCTCCCGGAACACTCGGTAAATCTGCGGAACCCCGTCCGCTCCGCCCACCAGAATCTCATCCCTCACCGGATGCCTCGCAATCGCCGCCAGCCCGCCCTTCAATGCTCCCGGTGTGATGCTCGTCAGGTTGTCCACAAACCGCTCCGTCGCCAGCTCCGTCAGCTTCGCTGACATGTCCCGCCCACACGAAATCACATGGTCGCCCTTCAGCGAAAACACCGTATCAAGGACCCAGTCGTCATGCCCAGCCATGAACAACACCTGCTTCGCCGTCCCCAAGTCCACCGCCCTCACCGATTTGTCCGACGCACACCCGAACGCGAATCGTCCACTGTCCGGTGCCCACGACACGCCATACACCGTATCAAAAGTCGCCGGCCACGAAAGCTTCAGTCCGCCCGTCGCCACCTCCCAGATCTGCACCTCCCCCATCCTCGCCGGCAACCCGCCCGCCGCCGCCAGAAAAGCCCCGTCCGGACTGAACCGCAGGCTCGTCAGCCGCTCGGACAACCCTATCAGCCGCTTCGGCTCGCCCGTCCCATCCACCCGGTGCAGCAGCACCTCATGAAACCCCGTCACCGCCAGCCATTGCCCATCCGGTGACCACGCTAGGGCATCAATGCTCGGCGGCCGACTGTAAACCGGTGGTCGCTCCGGCGAATGCCGCGCCACCGCATTCGCCGGCGTGTCATCCTTCGCCCCCTCCCGAATCCACCGCTCAATCAACGCCACCTCCGCCGCCTTCAATGGTTCCCCATTCTTCGGCATCTCGCACTTCCCATCCTTGCCCGGCCGGATGTTCACCACCAGCGCAGAACCGTCGGGATTCCCCGGCACGATCGCCGCCCCATCGTCCTCGCCACCCTTCACTAGCGCCGCAAACTCCGTCATCACATACGATCCCTTCGCCTTCGCAGGCTGATGACATCCATGACACGCCGTCTGCAGCACCGGCCGCACGTCCTTGTAATAACTCACAGGTCCACTCTCCGCGGCACTCACCGCCGGAACCGTTAGAGCCATCACCGGCAGAAGAATACTCAGAGGGGATCGCATCAATCGCCTTCGCAAGCCTGACCGCCGCACGCAATCCGGATGTCCGTCCGCGCCTGCGGCCAATCACACCCGTTCACCGCTCCACCCGCTTGCTTCCCCCAGCCATCTCCTTCTCCACCTCAGCCAGATTCGCCATCGAGGTATCACCCGGCGTAGTCATCGCCAGCGCCCCATGCGCCGCACCGTAATTCACCGCCTTCGCACCATCGTTGTGCTTCAAAAACCCATAGATCAACCCGCTCGCAAAACTGTCACCCCCACCCACCCGATCCATGATCTCAAGCCCCGGCCGGAACACCGCCTCATGAAACGCTCCCTCGTGCCACAAAATCGCACCCCAGTCGTTGATCGTCGCCGTCTTCACCGTCCGCAAGGTCGTCGCCGCCACCTTGAAATTCGGAAACTCACTCACCGCATGCTCAATCATTCGCTGAAAACTCTCCGTCGGGATCGAGGTCAAATGCTCGTCCACCCCCTCCACCTCAAACCCTAGCGATGCCGTGAAATCCTCCTCGTTCCCAATCATCACATCCACATACTTCGCAATCCGCCGATTCACTTCCTGCGCCCGCGCCTTGCCGCCAATCGTCTTCCACAGGCTCGGCCGGTAGTTCAGATCATAACTCACAATCGTCCCATGCCGGTGCGCCGCCTCCACCGCCTCAATCACCACCTCCGGCGTCGTGTCGCTCAACGCCGCAAAAATCCCCCCCGTGTGAAACCAACGCGCCCCCAGCTCGCCAAAAACATGCTCCCAATCAATGTCCCCAGGCTTCAACTGACTCGCCGCCGTGTTGCCACGGTCCGGTACCCCCAGCGCACCCCGAATCCCAAATCCACGCTCCGTGAAATTCAACCCGTTCCGCACCGACCGCCCAATCCCATCATACGGCACCCACCGCACCAACCCAGTATCCACCCCGCCCTGCAGCATGAAATCCTCCGTCAATCGCCCCACATCATTGTCCGCAAATGCCGTCACATGCGCCGTGCGCAGCCCGAAACACTTCCGCAACCCACGCGACACATTGTACTCCCCTCCTCCCTCCCAAACCTGAAACGTCCGCGCACACCGGACCCGGCCTTCGCCCGGATCCAGCCGCAGCATCACTTCACCAAGGGATACACAATCAAAACGACAGTCAGCAGGGGATTTGAGAGTCAGCATAAGATGAGAATTACATGATAAGACAACGGCTCCACCACAAAAACAAGCGGCCCGTTTTCCTTTCGGAAAACGGGCCGTTATAACCTGGCAACGTCCTACTCTCGCATGACCTGTCGTCAAACTACCATCGGCGCTGCGGCGTTTCACTTCCGTGTTC
>JAIXPK010000208.1 GCA_027486335.1 Verrucomicrobiaceae bacterium
CATCCGCACAAAAAACCGCGCCCGGTCCTGCATGAACAACCGCGCCACATCAAACACCGAATACGCACGACCCGACGCCTTGATCTGCCGCGCCACCGCCTCAACCGACCGCGGATCCGCAATCAGTCGCGACTCCCAACCACGCAGCGGCGCAGGCCCTTCCCGGCCATCACCACGATACGGCGGACGCGGCCCACGCCGGTCCTGACCCTGATGCGGCGGCCTCGGCCCCCCACGAAATTCCCGTCCCTCTCCCTGCGGACGATCACCCCGCGGCGGCCCATCCTGTCTCGGCCCATCCGGCCTCGGACCACCAGGCCCGCCCGGCCGCGGCCCGCGATTGTCAAAATTCCTCTGCCCGCCCGGCCCACCTGGCCTCGGACCACCAGGCCCACCCGGCCTCGGTCCACCCGGACCTCCCGGCCGCGGCCCACGCCCCATCCCGCCACCTCCACCACCACGCCGGTCATCCCGCTGGCCACGGCCGCCGCCGCCAAAACGGTCGCCACCCTCGCGCTCCCGACGCATCACATCCGGCGATACTTTGCCCCACACCACTTCCGCAGTGTCTTTCTGCGCCAGATCCTCCACCCAGTCGGGACGGAACTGGAGGTTCTGGAGCTGGGAGAGATCAATGGAGTCGGACTCGCTCATGATGTAAATCTGTTAGTCAACTGAATCGCTGGACGCACCGCTTCGGGCGCAGGGAGGGCGACCGTATCGGATCGCCCCGGCAAAATCAATCTCAATCAATCAGTTTCAGAGCCAGCCCGCACCATGCAGCGCACGCGTCAGCCCCAGCTGCCGTTCCAGCTGCGCCGCATAAAGCCCATGAGACACCTCGGACGGGGTGCACCGGGTCGTTTCATCCAGCGCCACCAGCCGATCGCTCAGCTCACTCAGCCCCGCCGAACTCCCGCCTTCCGCCGCCACCACATGCGCCGCCTGCAGCGCCGCTCCCAATCCCGCACCCTCCGCCGTCCGCAGGGTCACCGTCGGCACCCCGAAAACATCCGCCACAATCTGCCGCCACGCCGCACTCTTGCTCCCGCCACCCGTCAGCCGGATCTCGGACGGATCCACCCCAAGGTCCCGGAACCGCTGCAACCCATACGCCAGCCCCACCGTCACGCCTTCCACCGCCGCCCGCGCCAGATGCGCCGGCGTCGTGTTCCCCGTCCGCATCCCGAACAGCACGCCGCTCCCCCGAGGCAAGTTAGGCGTCCGCTCGCCATTCAGATACGGAAGAAACAACAGCCCATCCGCTCCCGCAGGTGCCGCACAGATATGCCGCTCCAGCGATGGAATGTCCCACGAGAACAAATCCCGCATCTGCTCCGTCAGCACCGTCACATTCATCGTGCAAACCAGCGGCATCCACTGGTCCGCACTGTCGCAGAACGCCGCCACCTCCCCCTGCGGATCAATCACCGGCTGCCCCGCACACGCAAACACCGTCCCGCTCGTCCCCAGACTCACCGTCACCACTCCCGGCCGCACATTCCCCGTCCCAATCGCCCCCATCATGTTATCACCACCACCCGCACTCACCACCACGCCCTCCGGCAACTGCCAGCGCTCCCTCAATTCCGCACAAAGCTCCCCGTGCCGCACCAGCGACGACCCCACCTCAGGCAGCATCTCCTCAACCCGCGGATCAATGAACCGCATCAGCTCCCGGTCCCACGTCCGCGTCCGCACATTCAGCAACCCCGTCCCCGAAGCATCCCCGTACTCCATCCGCTTCACCCCCGTCAGCCGGTAGTTCAGATAATCATGCGGCAGCAGAATCGTCGCCGTCCGCGCAAAATTCTCCGGCTCATGCCGCTTCATCCACAGAATCTTCGGAGCCGTAAACCCCGGCGGAATCGCATTCCCAGCCTTCGCGATCAACCCAGCCGCTCCCCCGAATCCCTCCGCCAGCAACCCGCATTCCTCCTCCGTCGACGTGTCGCACCACAACTTCGCCGCACGCACCGGCACCCCATCCTTGTCCAGCGCCACCATCCCGTGCTGCTGCCCGCTCACCCCAATCCCCCGCACCTCCGACCGCCGCCCCCCAATCGCCGCCAGACACGCCTCCACCGCCTTGAACGTCGCCTCCACCCACGTCTCCGGGTGCTGCTCCATGTGCCCCGCAGGCAATCCCCCGATCACATCATACCCATGCGCCGAGTGCGCCACAATCTCCCCGCTCTCCGCATCCAACACAATCGCCTTCGTGCTCTGCGTGCCGCTGTCGATTCCAATGAAAAGCATGTCGTCAAAAATATAAGGTTCGCCCTCGACCGAAGCGGATGCCAGCCCCGCCGTCAATCCCGCACCGCGATTGACATGGAACGGATTCCCCGTTGCCCCGACCCCACCGCCCGTCATTCCTCAACCTCCATGCAACTGCTCCACGGCATCCACCTCGCCTACTGCACCAATATCCACCGCGGCGAATCATGGGCGGAAACCATGGCCGCCCTCGAATCCCACACGCTCGAAGTCAGAAACCGCGTCGCCCCACACGAACCCTACGCCATCGGCCTCCGCCTCGGCGCCGAAGCCGCACGCTCGCTCCTCGACCGCCAGACCCGGCTCGTCTTCCAGCGCTGGCTCGCTCAGCACAATTGCTACGTCTTCACCATCAACGGCTTCCCCTACGGCCAGTTCCACGGCACCCGCGTCAAGGAACAGGTCTTCCAACCCGATTGGAGCACCTCCACACGCGTCGAATACACCGAAGCCCTCTTCACCATCCTCGCCGACCTCCTCCCTCCCGGCCTCTCCGGCAGCGTCTCCACCGTCCCCGGCAGCCACAAAGAACTCGTCCCGGACGACGACCACGCCAACCTCATCCGCAAAAACCTCGCCGCTCACACCGCGTGGCTCGCACGCTTCGCCGACCGCTCCGGTAAAGACCTCCACCTCGGCCTCGAACCCGAACCCCTCGGCTGGATCGAAAACACCGCCGAATCCATCGCCCTCTTCAACTCCCTCGGCCACGGCGAAGACATCCAGCGCTGCCTCGGCATCAACTACGATACCTGCCACTTCGCCGTCGAATACGAATCCCCAGCCACCGCCCTAGCCGCCTTCTCGGAACACCGCATCCGCATCAGCAAACTCCACCTCAGCTCCGCACTCAAACTCACCCCGTCCTCCGCCTCCCTCAAACTCATGGAGTCGTTCACCGACGAGGTCTACTTCCACCAGGTCATCGCCAGACGCGAAGACGGGCTCCTCGAACGCCACCGCGACCTCCCCGTCGCCCTCGCCAGCAATCCCCTCCGCCGCGGCATCGAAGAATGGCGCGTCCACTTCCACGTCCCCCTCCACGCCCCGCCTCAGGACCTCCTCGACACCACCGCCGATCACCTCATCGCCACCCTCGACGTCCTCGCAGCTAACCCATCCCTCTGCCAGCACCTCGAAATGGAAACCTACACATGGGAAGTCCTCCCGCGCGACCTCCGCGCCGCCTCCGTCGAAGACCAGCTCGAACGCGAATACCTCTGGACCCTCACCGAACTCCGCAAACGCCACCTCGCCCCCTAGTGTAGTCCGCCTTACAGATGGTGTCTTATGGACGCGGGATTTTTTCCGAGTCCTAGGCGCGAAGAGGGCGCGAATCAGGATTCGCAACCGACGAGCAACACAGGAATCGGGAAAAAGACCCGTCCCCTACCCCCTCCGCAGTGCGGCTCAATCCTCCTTCCTTCCCACAAAATCAGAAGATACCATCTGTAAGACGGGCTGCACTAGCACAGACCATCGGTAGGTTTTCCGTTTGGCATTTCGGCTGCTTTCGAGCACCATCCACCCCTCACTCTCCAAGCCGATGACAACTTCCGAACTGGACACTCTCGCCAAGGCCCCCATCTTCGTTTTCCTCCACGTCGCCGGAGCAAAATCAGGCATCACCCCCACGGACGAAAAACGCTTCGCCACACTGACAGAGGAAGCCGCAAAACCCAATGCGCGCCATTGCCTCTACACCGACGCCATGCGTCACATGCTCGACCACTTCAGCCGTCTGTACGCCGAAGTGAACGAAACCAACGAGGGAGCCGCTCTCGTCCAGGCCATCCGTCAGAGTCTCCAAAGTCTGCCGGAAGATGAAAGCATTCGTTTCCGCACCCATCTCGCTAGAGTCGCCGTGGCCTCCGCAAGGGATGAGTCAGGACACCCCGTCCCGGCCGCTGTCGAAATGACCAACTTCATGGCCCAGACCTTCGCCATGCCGACCTACGCCCGCTACAGCAAGCGGCTCACCGACGGCCTCGAGATCCTCGACTACTGGCCCGGCTGCGATCCCCTCCTCAATGACTTCCATCCCGATGAACTGCGCAGCCTCGCCGCAGTCTACGGCGGTCTCTTCGCCACCCTCACAGGCTGTCACCAGCCAGAGTCAGCCGACGCGTTTGCCGATGCCGCACGGCAATGGCTCATGCCAGCCTACGCACCGGAAAACGCCACCTGCCGCGTCCACGCCCTGCTCCGTTATCTCGATCAGCTGTTCAATCTCGTCCAAATCGAAGTGCAGTTCGCACAATCAACCCTCCCCCTCTTTCAGGAAGGCCATGCCTTGATCAAGGCAAAGCTCACCCCAGAAGAACAAGCCGTCTTCCTCCAGTTGCTCGACACCCTTGGTACTAGCTTCCTCACGCCCGACGCCCCACCGGCCGTCTCCGATATGCTGACAAAAATCTCCGCCGTCATGCATGGCCATTCACTGCCGGACGGCACCCTCACCGAAGCAGAATGGGACGTTCTCAGCCTCGGCCTCGTCGCCAGTTTCCTCATGGTCGCAGCCGCCGACGGACAGGTCGGCGACAAGGAACTGGAGGTCTTCGCCAACGTCATCGAGGCCCTCTCCGCCATGACCCACCTCGGCCTCGCCGTCCAGGCCGCCGCCCGCATCTCCGACCAGATGCCTAATCTCTGGCCCGTCATCAACTCCCGCACCGCGCCCCTCCCTCAGTATGTGCTCGATGCCGTCCAACTCGCCGCCGCTCGGCTCGACCCAATCGAACTCGAAGCCTATCGCGAAATCGCCATGACCATCGCCCAGAAAACCGCCGAAGCAGAAGGCGGCCGCCTCCTCGGCCTCGGCTCCAAAATCAGCGCCCAGGAACGCAAGGTCCTCGATGGCCTGAAAGCTCTCCTCGGCGTCTCCGCATCATGATCCCCTCAGCACCCTGGGGCTGTCTTTGAGAAATCCCCTGCCATCACCGGCAAGCCCGCGTAGCAAGGCCGTCCCGGCCTTGTCCTCCGTACCAGCATCCCCCCCAATCCCAACGGGATTGCGTCCCCCAGCCCAGGGTTGGACTGCGGCACGCAGGCCTACCCTGGGTCTCCCCCACAACACCCGCCAACCCTAACAGGGTTGCGTCCTCGCCTGTCCCGGACTGAATGACCACATATCAGCTGATGACCCGAACTCAACCGTCCCGTGCAAATCCAGCACCCCTCAAAACGGGATCACCTGACTCGCACCCGCAAAAGCCTAGCCACGCAAGCATCGCCCGAAACTACCTCATTCCCGGAATCCCGCCGCGCGGCCAATCATGACCGACAGCGGGCAAGGCAGGCGCTCGGGCAGCCAACGGATCGAATCGAACCCTGCAGCTCCTGCGCTCATACCGGCACCACAAGACCCTCCGCCTCCGCGAGCTTCTTCTGCTTCGCATCAAACGTCAGAAACTCAGCCGTTCCCAGATGCAGCGCCGTGGCCACGTGAAGCAGGTCAAAACCTCGATAGCCCTCAGTCCACGTGTACTGGGCCGAAAGCCGTTCGGCGATGCTGGCAACATCCGCCCAATCAACGGGCACTACCACAATCACACCAGCCGCAATGTTAGCCTGAAGCCTGGCAAGCGCTGTCTGGGCGGACACACGGTCGAACCCTTTGGCCGGGTCCTTCGTGTGCAGGAAGGATTGCCAGCGCAGCGATTGGCGGAACTCAAAAAGCAAAGGCGACGCCACATGCAGCGCCTCCGGCATCTGCGCCGCATGCCGTGCCGCCGCCGCAGAGTTCACCTGAAAGCGATACAAGGCACACAGAAACGAGGTGTCCGGATAGGCGATCATCCCGGATCACCCTCCCGTTCCGCCTCCCGCATCGCCTCAACTTCAGCATCGGAAAACATCCGGTCCCCCCAGATCTCCTTCAACTGAGCCATGAAATCCACCTTCGGCACCGCGCGCGTGGCCGAAGGCGGGGTCGCCATCAATTGCGCGAACACCTTCCCCCGCTTCACAATCTGCACGGTCTCCCCGTGCTCGATCCAAGTGGAAATCCTTCGGAAATGATTCCGCAAGTCCGCAACCGTCGCCGTTTTCATGATACAAAATAGGTATCACGGGGTGCCATTCCGTCAAGTCACGATGACTTCCCAACCGAGGCGTCACCTCATGCCAGAAACCAGCCGCCCATCACGCGCCACCGCAGAACAGAGCCGCTCAAGCTCTGCCTTGGACGTTGGGAGGCCCAGCTAGCGGGCAGCCGGACAGACCACCTCCACTCTAACTACTCATCCGGACGCAGGATCCGCTGCGTGCTGCCTTCAAATTCGTCCACAAAGTTGTGCCGCAGGGGAACACAGTCGGTTTCCATCATCCGCTTCAGCCAATCACTGAAGCTGCGGTCCGAAAAGTAGCGGGCTTCATCTTCCCCCAGGATCTCCCACTCGTCAGCATCGGTGTAAGCGGCGAAGGCCACATCCTGAAACACTCCGTCGTCGGAATAGCGAAACATGAAATGCCACGGACTCGCCTCAACCATCGCAAAGCGATACAGGCAGTAGGGATCTTCCGGAGAGACTTCCTCTCCTTCCCGCAAAGCGATTGTTATCTTTTCGATTTCACGAGCGTCAAGAATCGTGATCGCGTGCCGCCCAATCAGGGTATATGTCTTGAAGAGCGAGCAGAATTCCTGATAGTCGGCAGGAAGGGCGATTTTCCACTGATCCGCCAAGGCGGATTGCCCGCCCTGGCCCGGCACCCAAAAGTCCGCGGCAGCCACATGATGGTACGTGCCCATCGGAGGCCTGCCCTCAACCTGACCCGGAAACCAATAGCCAATCCGCTCATATGCCTCTTGGATCACCGAAAAATAATTACTATCCGACGAATATAGCCGAATCTCCGTTTTCCGGTTCTGCAGAAGCTGGTTCATAACAAACACACCGGTGCCAATCTGTCACCACCCTGATCGAAGCGCACCTCACCCTTCATGCCCAACATGATCGGACAGTCAAGGCCGGCATCACCCGCCTCGAATCCAAACTCGCCACCGTGCCCGCCAAGATGCAGCCCCCCACCATGCCCACCCCGCCCCACCATGTCACCCGCAACCTCACACCCTCTCCCTACCAGCATTCCCCTGCCTCCCCTCCCTCTGCCAATTCATCCCCACGCCGCATTTGCGTTCCTCTCCGCATTTCCGCTTGCCACCGCATCCCACCACCCTATCCTCTCCCCAACACCATGGCCGACGAGGACCTCCACCAGCCACACGACAAGCTCTTCAAGGAAGGCTTCTCAGACCCAGCCAACGCCGCCGCTCTCCTCCGCCAGCATCTCCCCACAGAAGTCGCCGCCCTCATCCAATGGGACCAACTCAAGCTCATCCCCGGCTCTTTCCTCGACGACAATCTCCGCCATTCCCACAGCGACCTCCTCTTCTCCGCTCCACTAGCCGCCGACCCCGAATCCTCCGCCTGCCTCCACCTCCTCTTCGAACACCAATCCACCCGCGACCCCTTCATCGCCCTCCGCCTCCTTCGCTACATGGTCCGCATCTGGGAGGAATGGATCCGCCTCTTCGGCAACTCCAAACCCCTCCCTGTCATCGTCCCCGTCGTCCTCGCCCAGGACCGCAAAGTCTGGAATCTCAATACCCAATTCTCCTCCCTCTTCGGCAACGCCGCTTCACTAGACTTCCTCCGGCCATTCATCCCAGACTTCGCCTTCCGCCTCATCCAGCTCGCCGCCATCCCGTTCCACGCCATCCGCGGCACCCCCGACGGCATCTTCGTCCTCCGCGCCCTCAAAGCCGAACCCATCGGCCGCCTCCTCGGCAACGCCGTCTGGGACAACAACCTCCTCGCCCATGTCTCCCGCCGCCTCTTCGACCGCTTCATCCCCTACGTCTTCGATCGCACCGACCCAATTGACAGGCCCCGCGTCTTCCGCAAAATTCA
>JAIXPK010000416.1 GCA_027486335.1 Verrucomicrobiaceae bacterium
CAGTTCAACATCATCTGTTTTGGTCAGAACGGGGATTTGTTCAAACCGAAGAGTGTGATAGCGACGCAGGCGATGAAGAACGAGGCGACGCTCTTCATGGAGGGGTATTACGGGGGGAGCAGCGCGGATTTCGGGCGGACGCGGACGGAGAAGTACGGCCGTGCGGGGAAGGACAATCAGGGCATTGAGTACACGGCGATTCTGACGGAGGACGTCAGCGAGCTGGCGGGGACGGAGGGCGGCAGCCGGATTGATCTGGCGATGGTGGCGGCGTTCGAGCGCAAGCCGAGCACGCTGTTTGTGCTGAGTGACGGGGCACCGGGGACGAGGTTTGCGGGGAAGGATGCGATGGACAAGGATGACATCATCAAGCTGATCTATGACAAGTTCGAGAAGATGATGGGCAAGACGTCGAAGCTGCAGGTGAATACGATTTCGATTTATTCGAATTCCGAGGAAGGGCGGGAAGGGGAGAAGTTTCTGAGGAAGCTATCCGGGAAGTTCGGAGGCAAGCACAAGGAGATCAAGCCTGACAAACTGTGAGGAGTGGGCTGTGGTTGGTGCTGGTGGTTTGCTGCGGGACGGGCGAGGCTGGGGAATTGAAGCTGGTGCCTGCGGGTGACGGGAAGCCGGTGTTTTTGAAGAGCGGGGAGATTGCGGGTCTGAGTGGGGTGACATGGTGTGGAGGGGACGCGTTTGCTGCGGTGTCCGACCGGGAACCGGTGGTGGTGCCGCTGACGCTGAAGATCGGGCCGACGGGGGTACTTGAGAAGGTGGCGGCGGGTGTGCCGGTGCGACTGGCGACGCAGTTGAGTGATTGTGAGGGGATTGCGTGGGTGGCTGGGGAGGGACGGTTTTATGTGAGTGCGGAGGGTGGCCCGGGCATTCAGGGTTTTGGGCGGGCAGATGGGAAGGCTGGGCCGGTGGTGCGATTGCCGGAGGTGTTTGGGCAGGCGCGGGTGAACCTGTCGATGGAGTCCCTGACGTTTGAGAGTGGGGCTGGGCGGTTCTGGACGGCGAATGAGGAGGCGCTGACGGTGGATGGGCCAGTGGCAGGGCCGAAGGAGGGGACGCTGGTGCGTTTGCAGGAGATTTCGAAGGATGGACGGATGCTGCGGCAGGTGGCGTGGCGGACGGAGCGGGCGGGGATGCGGTTTCAGGGGGCGGGCAACGGGGTGGTGGATCTGTGTCTGCTGCCGGGTGGTCAGCTTCTGGTATTGGAGCGGGGGTTCGGGTCCGGCGGGCTACATGCCCGGGTTTTTCTAGCGGATTTGACGGGAGCGACGGAGACGGGGTCGCTGGAGACGCTGGCGGGTGCGGCGATCAAGGTGGCGGGGAAGACCCTGCTGATGGATCTGCCGAGTGGGTTTACGAATTACGAGGGGATGTGTGCGGGGCCGGTGCTGGCTGATGGTTCGCGGAGTGTGATTCTTGTGGCGGACAGTGGCGGTCCGGGGCGGCATGGCTTTATGGCGTTGCGGCTGACGGGGCTTTCCGGGGGGCGCTGAGGGCGGAGGGCGGCTTGTGTGTCGGTGCAGAAACCGGGTGGACAAAACCGAACCGCAAACGTAGCATCAACGCTGCATCGGTTTCGGTGCGCCCCTTCAACTGGTTTTGCTTCCGATGATTCCACTTCTGCTGCTGATTGCGTCCATAATTCTGCTCCGCATTGCGCCGTGGGTGGCTGGTGGGGAGGTGCTGAAGGCGGCGGCGGGATATGCGCCGGTGATGGCACTGGCAGTGTGCAGCGGCAGTTTCCTTTCGCGCCGTCTGGCGTGGGTGGTGGCGCTGGTGGCGGCGGTGGTTCCGCACTTCGTGATCAATCTGAGCCATGGGTATGGGTTCGGGGCGGCGCATCTTGGGGTCCTTGTGGCGGCCAGTGCGGTGGCGGTAGCCCTTGGGGCAGCCGTCAAGGCCAAGGCCAGTGTAGTCCCGGTTGTCGGGGCGACCCTTTTTTCCACCGTGTTGTTCTACCTGCTGAGCAACACGGTTTCTTTCTTTTCAGGGGTTGGCTATGCGCCGACGTTCGGTGGCTGGTGGCAGTGTCTGACGACTGGGTTGCCGGAATTTGCGCCGCAGACGTGGGTGTTTGGAGTCCGGCAGCTGGCGGGTGACGTTGGATTTACCGTGATGTTCTGGGCGCTGTGTCGCCGGTCGGTCCCGCAGACAGTTTCGGCGTCCGGCATGAGTCCTGCCCGCTCCATCTGAACCTTTCCCTCATTAACCCCGCGCCACCTGTACGACCCATGAAGCCCAGCGTAGCCGATCCCGAGCATCACATTGACCCGACTGATTTCGCCCAGGCGGAGATCAACAAGTCGCTGTCCCCGGAAACGAAGATCCGATTGTTGCGTGACATGATCCGCATCCGTCGCTTTGAGGAGACGGCTGGCAAGCATTACAATGCCGGCAAGATGGGCGGGTTTCTGCACCGTTATGACGGGCAGGAGTCGATTGCGGTGGGGTGTGCGTCGCTGATGGGGGCGCACGATCACATGATCACGGCGTACCGGAATCACGGCCATGCGCTGTCGGTAGGGATGAGCATGGAGGAGTGCATGGCTGAATTGTTCGGGCGGGCCACGGGTTGTTCGAAGGGGAAGGGCGGGTCGATGCACTTCTTTGCGCCTGACAAGAATTACTGGGGTGGCCACGGGATTGTGGGTGGTCAGTCGCCGCTCGGGGCGGGGCTTGCGTATTACGTCAAATACAAGGGACTGAAGGGATCCTGCATGTGCTTCATGGGGGATGGCGCGGTGAACCAAGGGGCGTACCATGAATCGCTGAACCTGGCGGGATTGTTTGATCTGCCGGTGATTTATGTGATTGAGAACAATGGGTACTCGATGGGGACGAGTCAGGCGCGCAGCAGCGTGTACAAGAACTGCCTGGCGTACCGTGCGGACGGGTATGACATTGTGTGGGATCTGATCAACGGGTGGGACCTCTATGAAGTGCGTGCGAAGATGCAGATTGCGGTGAAGCGGGCGCATGAGGAGAGCCGTCCGACGGTGGTGGAGATCAACACGTACCGGCATTATGGTCACTCGGTGGCTGATTCGAAGGCGAAGGTGTACCGAGCGGAGGATGAGATCGAGCGATTCAAGCAGCACCACGATCCGATCCAATTGTGGCGCAACCGCCTGATGGAGGAGGGCGTGATTACGGAGGCGGTGTATCAGGAACTGGACAAGGCGGCGAAGGCGGAGGCGGTGGCGTCGGTTGAATTTGCGGAGGCGAGTGCGTATCCGGAGTTTGAGGACATCACGAAGGACGTGTACTTCGAGGTGGACGAGTTCACGGAAGCCGGGCGGACCGGCCGTCATTTCTTCAACGACTGAGCGTTGAGGTGGCGGCGGGCGAGATGGCCGGGAACTGGAGGGAGGCGAGGAGCCTTCGTTTCCAGGGAGGGGCCGGGGCGCTGAAGCCGCTGAGATTCTGCACTGATTTTCCTAACTTCTGATTTATCCCATGCCAGTCATTACCTACCGCGAAGCCATCCGTCATGCTCTTGATGAAGAACTAGCCCGCGACGAGAACGTCGTGATTATGGGTGAGGAAGTGGCGCAGTATGATGGGGCGTACAAGGTGACGCAGGGGTTGTGGAAGAAGTGGGGAGACAAGCGGGTGGTGGACACGCCGATCAGCGAGGCTGGGTTTATCGGGATGGGGATTGGGGCGTCGATGCTCGGGGTGAGGCCGGTGATGGAGCTGATGTTCTGGAGTTTTGCGTATGTGGCGTGGGATCAGATGATCAACAATGCGGCGACGATCCGGTACATGAGCGGTGGGAAGATCAATTGTCCGATCGTGATCCGGGGGCCTGCGAATGGCGGGACGAATGTGGGGGCGACGCACAGTCACACGCCGGAGAATTTCATTGCGAACACGCCAGGGTTGAAGGTGGTGTGTCCGGCGACGCCGTATGATGCGAAGGGGCTGATGAAGGCTGCGATCCGGGACAATGATCCGGTGTATGTGATGGAGAACACGGTGCTTTACGGTGAGACGGGCGAGGTTCCGGACGAGGAGTATGTGATTCCGATCGGGGTGGCGGATGTGAAGCGCGAGGGGTCGGACATTTCGCTGATTGCGCACGGGCGGGCGGTGATCACGTGTCTGAAGGCGGCGGAGATTCTGGCTGAGGAGCACGGGATTGATTGCGAGGTGGTGGATCTGCGGTCGATTCGGCCGCTGGATGAGGAGACGATCATTGAGTCGGTGCGGAAGACGAATCGGGCGTTGTGTGTGGAGGAGAACAAGCCGTTCTGCGGGGTTGGGGCGCAGATTGCGTCGCTGATTCAGGA
>JAIXPK010000080.1 GCA_027486335.1 Verrucomicrobiaceae bacterium
CGAGTCGTAACGCAGTGCCAGAAACTGGGCAAAGCGCTGCATCGATGGCCAGAGATGATCGTAATGCAGCGGGTCGGGATACATCTTTCCGCTGCGCATCGGCGCCGCTGAAGCAGCTCGCGAGGGAGCCTTCGCGGGCGGAGGCTGGATCCCGGCAGAATCAGCGCACGAAGACGCTGGAGTGGAAGTTGAAGATACGGCTGCGCGCAGCCGGCGACGGGAAGAATGAGAGTTGAACATAGACCCGGAACCTGCTAAGTCCGAGGCGATCAAGGCCACCGAAAATGCTCGCGCATCCATCAACTCCACGCGCCTCCGAACGACCTTGCCGCGTAGCGGCTTTGTTCAACAAAACGGTCGCAGGCAACGGCTCGAAGGCTATCTGTCGTGTCAGCAACGTCTTACGCTCGCCGTCGCCTGATCCGAAGCGTTCGCCCAACCTCGCAGTGCAGCCCGTCAATCCATGAAGTCCATGCCGCTTTGCAGCAGTTGCCTGATTGATGGCGTTGATGTTCCAGCAACTACTGTTTGGACTCACCAGCAAGACGACCCATTTCCCGCCGGGCACACCTACCGCATCCTTGTCCCCATCGGGCACCCTCTTCAGCCTTCATCGACTTTACCGATTCACACTCGCCTCGACAGGCAGCATGGCGGGTCTTGGTTCTTCCTTCTTTCAGCCATCCTACCGCGTGACTCTGAGGCTCGGTTCGACTACGTTCTGAACACCATCGACTCGGTCGAGCAGACCGAGTCGAGTATCGTTATCTCGGGCATTGCGTCACCGTTTGTCCGAGACTTCAGCAGCAAAGCATGACGAAGACACTCACACAACCAAGGGCGAACAAAACGCATGCAGGCAACGGCTCGAAGGCTATCTGTCGTGCCAGCAACGTCTTGCGCTCGCCGTCGCCTGATCCGGGACGTTCGCCTAAATCGCCATGAGTTGGGACATCAGCATTCAGCATCTTCCAGAGTCGGCGACATGCGTTGACGAGATTCCCGATGACTTTCGGCCATCACCACTCGGCCCACGATCACAGGTCATCAGTGACATTCAGCGGGTCATTCCAGACGTTGATTTCACCGATCCTAGTTGGGGCAGGTTGGATCGCCCCACCTTTACCATCGAGTTCAACATGGGTTCGGAAGACATCTGTGACGGTTACATGCTTCATGTGCGTGGCGGTGGAGATGCCATGAGACTGATCGATCAGCTTCTCTCATCACTACGATTGCGCGGCTTGGACTGCCAGAGCGGGGACTTCTTCAAGTTGGAGGAGGCAGGAGACAGCTTTCAGCAGTGGCAGGACTTTCGAGATCGAGTAGTCTCAGACTCATCACAACCATGAGCGACACGCATCCACAAACGAAGGCGAACAAAGCGCGGCTGGACAACCGCTGGGGCTGCTCTGTCGTCCATGCTTTCCGTAACTTTAACCCGCCATCCCGTCTCAACCCTCACTCCCGCCCCAGCGGTGCCAGCGCTTGAACGTTCGGCGTTGCTGCACTAATCCTATGAAACGAGCGCTTATCATTATATGGCTTTGCGGTGCCGCTGTTGCCGGCACGCCTGAGGAGTATGCGGCGGGCCAAGGGAGTTTAGGCGCACTCCTCAAGAACCAGCCACTCTTTATACTCACGCCTGCTTACAAGGGCACCGTTTCGCTCGTTCACCATCGCGGAGCCCGCGACAAGGAGGCTCCAGCCAAGCGCGACCTGAATTTTACGGCCTTCACTCCAGACGGTTCCCGGTACGGCGAGCCCGATTGCCCTAAGCCCAAACTGCCAGCGATCGTCGAGGCTTCCCCGCTTGAGGGACACGGATTCGGCACAGGCATCTTTGCCTTCTCGGAGTCTGCACCCAGTGTTAAACAGTTGTCCGACTGCACGACGCTTAAAGAATTACGCAAAACCGTTCCCGGACTTATAAGGGATTCTTCCGAGGGCGAGACTCAGCGGGGCTACTCGTTCAACTGGTTCCATCTCACCGCCGATGGCCAGCTTCATGTCACCCTCCTGGAAGCGGGCGACGATGCCGACGGCAAACTGGTTCGCATGGAAATTTGGACTGGCACAATACCTCCCCCCAAGTGACCGCACCGCCGAACCAGGCGCGGCTGGCAAGCCTCCGGGATCTCTCCTTTCTGCCATGACTCTCCGCAATTCCACCCCTCACCTTGCGACCCACGCGCTACCCCGCCCGGAGGCGGCCAGCGCTTGAGTCGTTCGGTCAAAAGATAATGATGCCACAACGACCTATCAAACTCGTTCGATCTCGGGCTGGACGGACAATGCCGTGGCCTGACGTTCTTCATGATTTTGACTGCTTTCGTGCGGCGAATCCGACCTTTGAGCCCATGCGTTTGTTGGTTTACGATTTGCACGCATGCGCGTCTGATGACTTGCACGCAACCCAAACGATGGGTGGGAATCTTCTCGTTTCATTAGACGAAGAACTTCATTTCGACGACAACGTCCTCCTGGTGAGTTATAACCCGAGTAAGGGTGAGTTCCACTTCGAGCATAGGACGATAAGAAACAACAACGACTCCAAGACCGTCAGTGAGTCCGAAGCGTGGTCAACACTGCGCCTCTTTGTCGGATACAAGTTTGGAATTCGCCTTCCCGAATCAAGACCGAACAAGACGGCACATCCAACGGCGGGTAACGTCCTTCTTTGAATTCGGGCTTTCCTCCCCGCCGTGGATGGCCTATACGTTCGCCCAACTCCGAGAGCACCTTGCCATGACAACAACTTCGCAGCGATGCATCTGGTCCGCCGCTGATTTGCGTGGCTGGGACATTCCGGCGGAGACCAAGGTTTTCCTGATGACGACCGGTCTGCCCCATCGTCTGGGCGAGTCCACCATTGAGTTTGGGATCTTCGACGAGTGTCACGTCATTGGATGCGACTATGAGTGTCCTACATTCGTCACCCCAGATGGCTCAGTGTGGCACCAGCCAGATGAGGGCGAGCCTGCATTCATGAACTCCTCGGTAATGCTTCTCTCCCGCTTCATCGAGATCAGCGACGCATTCGATGTCGTCTGCCGCGAGGACAGCAGTCTGGACATTGGGCTGGAGATTGACCGATGGCAGCGTATGCTTACTGACACTGACCCAACCGCCATGACTCGCTCTGGGGCGATTTGGCCTCAGATTGTTGATTCTGCGAGAGCCACACTAACCTGACCGATCTGATTCATATGAGTAGCCGACACCAACAACCAAGGCGAGCAAAAGGGAATGCTGGGAACGGCTCGTATGGCATCTGTCGTGTCATCGACGTTGCCCGCTCGGCGTCACCTGATCCGAAGCGTGCTGTGAAGAAATGAATCTCCAATCCGCACCGCCAAACTGGCATTTCTCGGTAAACATTCCAGTCGCGCTTGTCTGGATTGTGGGGATTCCATCCGCAGCATGCTCGATCTTGCAGATTCCGCTGTGGTGGGCTATTCTGATCGCTCCTGTCTGGGCGCTACTCACTGGCAGGATTACTGATCGATGGCTTCCAGCGCTTACAGGTCCGGCGATAGATCGAGTATTCGTCGCGATGGGGGGCGAGCGGAAGCCTCCCGGTCCATTGAAGCCCGAATCTGATTACATCGTGGAGATGACCGACTCGGGTGTCCGTTCGACACGACCTGACGGAACTGTTGAGGAGATTTCGTGGGACGAGCTTACTGGGTTCGATATCGAGACCAATTCCCTTGGGCCGTTCGCACCCGACGTGTTCTGGATCTTACACGGTGACAGCCGGGGTTGCGTCATCCCACAGGGAGCGACCGGAGACGGAGCATTACTTGAACGACTTCAGAGACTCCCAGATTTTGATAACGGGAAGTTCATGAATGCGATGGCATCAACGACGGAAGCAATTTTCGAGATTTGGCGCAAAACCAACAACACAGAACAAGTCGCGGCCGGGCAACCTGCTACACCGCCGCGAGTTGGAGATTGAACCCTGATGAGAATCCTTTAACCTGAGTCGGACTGGCGCTCCCGTAGCGGGTGCCAGCGCTCAAACGTTGGTCCAGAGAATATGCATCTCATATCCCATATCAGCGATCAATTGCCACTCGTCATCGCAAAGGCGTCGCACGAGAATGAGAATCTGCACCTCTCCGGGGACAATTGGAGTTTCAACTCTCTTTCCCCGTGGCGAATTACAGGATCGAGCGGTGCGGTTTTGATGGGATCTGAGTTTGAGGATTCAAACAATGCGATCAAGACTCTATGCGGTCACCGAATTGTGGGTGTCGCGGTTCAGAGTCACCACCACCCCGGGGACCCATGTTTCGAGTTGGAAGACGGCCGGATTCTTGAGGTCTTTTCTGCGCACTATCTGGAGCCATGGGTCATGCACCTCCCATCGGGACCGATACTTGTTGCCAGCCCTACCGACTATGGCGAAACCAGAATCAAAGCAAAACCAGAGACCGAACAAGACGGCACTGGGCAACCCGCTACGCGCCCCGTGGATGAGACAGAGGGTGGCGCCAAACCTCAACCTGAAGCGGAGGGGCGCTCCCGGTAGCGCGTTGCCAGGTCTCTGCGTCCGACTAACCGCAAATACAGATGATAGACCGCCTGCGCACCCATGCTGATGCCGTTACAGATGAGGCGAGCTTCATCGAGTTTATTTCAGCTTTTGCTTCTGACCGCGCCGACGAATGCGCCAAGGAGAAGGCCAGTCCCTCATCGCCATGCGGACCTGGAGCGAATGGGTGGGAGAACGGAACCATTGAAGCCTTTCTGGACGCCGCTTCTGAGTGGGCTTCTGCTTCTTGCGGTGGCCTTGCTAATTACAATCCCCCAGCCAATCCATGGACGAGGTGCGCTCACATTTTGCTCATGGGCAAACACTATGAATGACACCAACCAAGGCGAACATTCAAGGGTGCATGGCTGCGAGGAACGAGCCAGCCAATGCGTCTGTGGTGTAACAAGTCCGGTAATGGCACCAGGGGAGGAAGTGAGAAGTGAGAAGGAGGAAATTGGAAGGGGTTGGCTGGTGCGGAGTGGCGAGGGCTCGTGGTGTGGGGTTTTTGATGGGCGCGCGGCGTTCGGGGCGGAGGGTCGATTGGCTGGTTGGGTTTGAGGACGCAACCCACGTTGGGGTTGGGGATTTGTTGGGGGTGGACCCAAGGTAGGCCTTCGTGCCTCAGGCCAACCTTGGGCTAGGAGACGCAATCCCTTTGGGATTGTGGGGGAGCGGGCAGGCGCGTGATGGACGTGATGGACGGATAGCACGGATAGGGCGGATAGCACGGATAGGGCGGATAGGGCGGATGGAGCGGATCGGAGTCGGAGTGCGGGGGTGTGGACGGAGATATAGGGATTGGAGGGGCGAGAGGCGAGTGGGGAGCCTAGCGGTCCCTGGCTGGTACGGAGGGTTGGAGAGCTTGAGCGGGGCCGGGCCAGCGGGCTGTCTCCGGGAAAGCGGCAGCAGGCTTCCGCATTCCAAGGCCTTCGGCGGGCTGGTTCGGAGACGGGCGGCGGTGGGCGAGTTCGGAGAGGGGCGGCGGTGGGCTTGTGGGGAGAGGGCCGAGCGGGAGATCGGCGGGCTGGTTGGAGGGGGCTGGTTTGGATTAGGGATGGCGGGTAGGGACTGGGTTTGTGAGTCGGTGGCGGTGGCGGTTGCAGCGGGATCGCGGGATCCCGACGGAGCCAGCGACCGTGGCTGTGGGAGTGGACGTTGAGGGTAGGGCTGCACGCGACCGCCGACGGGAGGAATGTGGGTTGAATATGGACCCGGAACCTGCTAAGGCCTATGTGACCAAGGCCACGGAAAATGTTCGCGCATCCATCAACTCCACGCGCTCCCGAACTATCTTGTCGCGGAGCGGCTTTGTTCAACAAAACGGATGCAGGCGACGGCTCGAAGGCTATCTGTCGTTTCGGCAACGTCTTGCGCTCGCCGTCGCCTGATCCGAGTCGCTGTGCCAAGATACTCAAATGCTCCTAATTGCACGATATGATTGTTTCGTAGCCGGGAAGCCGACCGACGTGGTGGACTACCAGGTTAGGAGCTACGACGTCCCGGATCATACTGATCTTGAGGTAATGCTTAGTTCTGAGCCGATCCACAGATATCGCAATAATGACGACGAAGAGGTCGAATGGAGGTTCGCCGAAATCGTCGCGATAGAATGGGAGCCACGGTTTGACTCTGGGGAAGAAGTCATGGGATTTATCACTGGAAGGCCAACTCCGGCCACCGAATGAATTCAAGAAGCACTAGAAGTCGGCACATTCAACGGCGGGCGACGTTCTTCTTTGAATTCAGGCTTCCATTTCCGCCGTGGATGAGCTATACGCCGGGCTAGAAACAAATGCGCCCGCTACTCATTATCGCGATCGTCCTTCTAATCGCCTTGTTTTTCGCCTTCCGACGGAGCGCAGGACCAGACTATGATTTATTGCAGCGCCACCTGGGCTCCTTGGATCGGTCCAAGGCAACCCGGATTGAAACTGATTTCGAAAGCGCAAGAGAGTGGACGGCTTGGTTTTACGTCGAGGCGCCGAAGGAAGTTGTGACGGACCTGCTGAGCAAGGAGGGCTTCAAGACGGGCACCTCGCAAGCGGAGGACGATTTGAAGTGGATCTCTGGGTCAACCAAGATGCCAAGGCTGCCCAAAAGGTCGGAATGCCGCTTCTTCACCTACTCGCCAAATGATCGGGGGGTTATGTATAAAGCAGTGACTGACGAAGTCGGAGATCGCGTCTGGATTCTGGCGATGCGCTACTAGAGAATCTGAAGACTAACATGAAATGGTGCATGGCTGCGAGGAACGAGCCAGCCAATGCCGTTGTGGTTGAACGAGCCAGGCAATAGCACCGGGGAGGAAGTGGGAAGTGGGAGGTGAGAAGTGTGAAGGAGGAGGGAGGGTCGAGGTTGGAAGAATGGGAATGATGGGGACGGAGATGGCGAATGGTGCTGGGGAGTGATCGTTGTATGATAGGAATTGACGTTGCCTTGGGTGGCCACGTTGGCCTGCCTAACTCCGATGTGGCGGCCTTTCGGCAGGCTGTCGCGCGGCTTCTGGTGCCGGGCGGGTTTGGGGACGCAACCCTGTCAGGGTTGATGGTTAGTTGGGGCTGTACCCAAGGTGGGCCTGCGTGGCGCAGGCCAACCTTGGGCTTTGGGACGCAATCCCGTTGGGATTGGGAGGGGAGAGGGAGGTGAGAAGTGAGAAGTGAGAATGGCTGGGTGTTAGTGGGCTCACGCGAGTGTGCGCAGGGAGGAGGGCTGGATGGGGCGGATTGGGAGAATAGGACTGATAGGGCAGATAGGACGGATGGGGCGAATCTCAGTGGGAGAGCGGGAATGTGATCGGATTTTGAGAGGATTGGTGGGGAGAGGGGCGGGGGGAGGGAAGTGAGAAGTGAGAAGTGAGAAGTGAGAAGTGGGAAGTGGGAAGTGGGAATGGCTTGTGGGGAGAGGCGGGTAGGCGCACTCCTTGCGCGGGGAGAGCTGTAATTCTGACAGCAGTCCAGAGCCTGCGGCTGGCTTGTACGGAGATCGGCTGGTGGGGTGGTTAGGAGCGGAGGCAGGCGGTGGTGAAGAGGGTGGCCCAGAGGACGAGGTGGAGGGCGGCGAGGGCGAGGAAGCGGTTGTAGGCGCGGGAGGGAGGGGTGCGGGCGACGAGGGTGGTGATGAGGATGCCGAGGAGGGCGGAAGGGAGGGGGAGCCAGCAGAGTTTGGAGAGGTTAGGCTGGCGGGTCCAGAGGAAGCCAAGGAGGGCGGGGAGGAGACACCATGCGGCGATCATGAGTCGGGCGGCGGTGGGGCCGAAGCGGACGGCGAGGGTGCGTTTATTGCTTCGGGAGTCTTCGTCGATGTCGCGGAGGTTATTGATGGCGATGAGGGCGGTGCTGAGGAGACCGGATTGGGTACCGGCGAGCCATGCGAGGGGGAGCCACTGGCCGGTTTGGACGAAGACCGTGCCGCCGACGGCGATGAGGCCGAAGAAGAGGATGACGAAGCATTCGCCGAGACCTCGGTAGGCGAGGGGGGCGGGGCCGCCGGTGTAGCCGTAGGTGAAGAAGAGGGAGACGAGGCCGATGGCGATGATGGGCGAGCCTCGGGCGGCGACGATGGGGAGGGAGAAGAGGATGGCGACGAGGGCGGCGATGGTGCCGGCGGCGAGCATGGTGCGCGGGGGGATGAGGCCTGCGGCGGTGGCTCGGGTGGGGCCGAGTCGGGCGTGGGTGTCGGCACCTTTGCGGGCGTCGACGGCGTCGTTGAAGTAATTGGTGGCGATCTGGATGGCTAGGGTGCTGAGGAGGGTAGCGGCGGCGAGGAGGAAGGAGAAGTGGTTGGTGAGCCGCCATGAGAGGGCGCAGCCGATGACGACCGGGGCGACGGCGGCCGGGAGCGTTTTGGGACGGGCGGCGAGGAGGAGCGAGCGGAAGCGGCTGACGGATTCCATGCTGGGGCGATGCGGCACGGGGAGGCCGGGCACAACGCCGAAAGCGGGGTCAGCGCCGGAGACCGTCGATGACGCGTTCGATCTGGAGCGTGTGTTTCCGCATGGTGAGGAGCGACTGTCTGAGGAGGACGGGGTCGCTGATCATGCCGTCGAGGAGGTTTTCGAGGTAGCCCTGGACGATGGAGAGCGGGTTTTTGAGCTGGATGGAGACATCCACGAACGGGTCGGCGCTGGCGGCTTCGCGGCGGGCCTCAGCGTCGTCGCGGAGGGCGATGCGGACGTAGCATCTGGTCTCGCTGAGGCGGATGGGGACGGCGGATACCTCGAAGTGGCGGTCATCGCGCCATGCGTCGCCGGGGAGTTTGAGGGTGACGCGGGCCATGGCTGGTCTGCCGCTGAGGGTGCAATCTGCGGCGAGTGCGGTGACCTTGCGGTCGCCGAGGACTGATTCGAGTTTGCGGCCGAGGATGCGGCCCTTGGGGCGGAGGAGCGACTTTGCGGAATCGTTGGCGAAGACGATGCGGTCGGTGCCTGTGATCATGAGACAGGCGTCGGAGAGGCCCTGGAGGACCTGTTCCATGCAGGGTTCGAGGCCCTTGTCTGCTGGGTCTGGAGAATCCGGGTCCTCGGTGGCGGCGTTGGCCGCAGTCACCGTCGGGCTCCGGTGAATCCACGAATTATTTTTATCTATGCTTAGAGGCTTGCGACCCATTGAACAGGATCATGGGGCGTAAGCGGTGAATGCCAATTCATGGGCCGTGACATTATCGACACAGGGATGGTGTCGGTAGAGATAGGGGGGATTCCGGGGGGCTGTGACGATTCCGTCATGTGGGATTGCGGAGTGGTATCGTTCCGGGGGATGGGGGATCTGCGGGGTTCAGGGAGAGGATTCGGAGGTGCGGAGAGCGAATCTGGGTTGGGTTGTGGGTGACGGAGCAGTCGCGAGATGCGGGCTGGCGGTGTAGATGGGGTATCGTGTTGCGAAAATGCCACACAGCATTCGTGGACGGTGTGGCGACTGATCGACAGTTTAGCGGTATATAGCGAATGGATCCCGGGTTGCTCAGCAGAAACAGGTCCCCCCAAAAATCATGATCCGCTCTCTGTTTATCTGTATGCTCGCGCTTTGTGCTGCGGCGCTCGGTTCCTGTGGGCGCTCGGGCGTACGGAAGGTTCAGATCAACGCGGCGGGGTCGACGACGCTGGGACCGGTGGTGACGATGCTTGCGGAGACGTACCGGAAGGTGGATCCGACGGTGAGTGTGACGGTATCGCTGGGAGGATCCGGTCAGGGGATCAATGAGTTGAAGGAAGGCCGGATCCAGATTGCGAATTCGAGTCGGAAGATGAAGCCTGAGGAGGCGGAGGAGATCAGGAAGAAGGTGGGGCAGGAGCCGAGGGAGTTCGAGGTGGCGATTGATGCGCTGGCGGTGTATGTGCATCGGGACAACCCGCTGATGGAGATTTCGATTGATCAGTTGAGGTCGATGTATTCTGCGGAGGGGGATGTGACGACGTGGGAGGGGGTGGCGCCGGGGGGATTGAGGGGATCGATCCGATTGCTAGGGAGGGAGACGAATTCCGGGACGTATGAGTATTTCGGCGAGATGGTGAACGGGAAGTATGGGGAAGGGCCGAACGAGGGGAAGGTGAAGGATTTCCGAGTCGGGATTGCGGAGATGAACAGTTCGCAGGCGGTGGTGGACACATTGACGTCGACGAGGAATTCGGTGGCGTACGACGGCATGGCGTTCAAGACGGATACGGTGAAGTGGCTGGCGGTTTCGAGGAAGGCAGGGGAACCTGCGGTGTTGCCGTCGGTGGCGGATGCGCAGTCCGGGAGGTACCCGCTTTCTCGGAAGCTGTACATGTACACGGTGGGAGAGCCCTCGGCGGAATTGAAGAGGTTTATTGACTGGGTGAGGTCGGCTGAGGGGCAGAAGGTGGTGGCGGAGGCGCACTGTGTGCCGCTTCCGTGAGGGCGTGTGGAGAGGATTGACTGAAAGCCTATGAGCCTGCCACCTGCTGCTGCCGAACCGCCTGGCGGTGCTGTGCCGACGGGGGATGGGAATGGAGGCGGAGTGGTGGGGCGTGTTCCGGCGAGGCGCGGGGGGCGGGCGATGTTCCGAGGGGAATGGGTGATTGAGTTTCTGATTCGGCTGTGCGGGTGGAGTTCGATCATCTGTGTGGCGGCGATTTTCTATTTTATCATTCAGGAGGCGGCTCCGGTGCTGCCGACGATGGATTGGGGGGAGTTTTTTGGATCGGTGATATGGAGACCGACGAGTGCGGTGCCGAGGTACGGGGCATTGGCATTGATAGTGGGGAATCTTGCGGTGGCGATAGTGGCGATGGCGATGGCGGTGCCGCTGGGGTTGGGGGCGGCGGTTTACATCAGTGAGTTTGCGGGGCCGAGGGTGCGGGAGACGATGAAGATAGCGATCGAGGTACTGGCGGCGGTGCCGTCGATTGTGTGGGGATTCATCGGGTTGACGATCATCAGTCCGCTGCTGATCCGGTATGCGGGAGCGGAGTTAGGGGGCAACCTGCTGAACGGGGCGGTGATCCTGGCGCTGATGAGTGTGCCGCTGATTGTGTCGATTTCGGAGGATGCGCTGCGAGCGGTGCCGGATTCGTACCGGGAAGCGGCGATGGCGCTGGGGGCGAACAAGTGGGAGATGGTGAGGCGGGTATTGTTTCCTGCGGCGCGGAACGGGTTGCTGGCGGCGTGCATGCTTGGGGTGGGGCGAGCGGTGGGGGAGACGATGGCGGTGCTGCTGGCGACTGGGAACGTGGTGCAGATCCCGCATTCGTTTGTGGATCCGATCAAGACGCTGACGGCGACGATAGCGGCGGAGATGGGGGAGGCGACGCCTGGGCAGCCGCATTATCAGGTGTTGTTTCTGATCGGGATCCTGCTGCTAGTGATCACGTGTGCGATCAATGTGATCGCGGATTTCATCATCAAGGGAGCGAAAGCCAAAGCCAATGCGTGAGATGAGCAATCCATTTGCGCCGACGGCGTACGAGCGGCGGAAGGCGAGGACGGCGCGGGTGATGGAGTATGTGTTTCTGGCGATGGGAATCGCGCTGATTATTCCGATGCTGCTGATCATCGGGGTGATTGTTGTGAAGGGGTGGCCTGCATTGTCGTGGGAGTATCTGACGGCGAATCCGATGCGTGGCGGTGCGGTTGGGGGGATTTGGGGGCCGCTGATCGGGACATTTTATCTGACGGTGCTGTGTCTGCTGATTGTGGCTCCGGTGGGGATCCTTGCGGGGATCTATCTGAACGAGTATGCGCCGGACAACCGGCTGACGCGGGCGATCATGATCGCGGTGACGAGTCTGGCTGGGGTGCCGAGTATTGTGCATGCGTTGTTCGGGCTGGGGGCGTTTGTGGCGGCGATGCATTTAAACAAGAGCCTGCTGGTGGCGGCGGCGACGCTGGCGGTGATGACATTGCCTGTGATGATCACGAGCACGAGGGAGGCGCTGGCGGCGGTGCCGCGGAATTTCCGGGAGGCGTGCTGGAATCTTGGGGCGACGCGGTGGCAGACGATCCGGACGATTGTGCTGCCGAACAGCATCAGCGGGATACTGACAGGGGTGATTCTGGTGGTGGCGCGAGCGGCGGGCGAGACGGCTCCGATCATGCTGACGGGGGCGGTGGCGTCGATGTGGGTGGAGGATGAAGGGTGGGCGAAGTTCACGCCGTACCGGCTGGACGAGCAGTTCATGGCGATGGCGATGCATTTGAACAGCATCGCGCGGGACGTGCCGGGGATGCCGGAGAGCATGAAGTTCGGGAGTGCGCTGGTGCTGCTTCTACTGATCCTGACGATCAACAGTGCGGCGGTGGCACTCCGGCTTTATCTGCGCCGCCGGAAGCGCTGGTGAGAAACAAACGACGCATGACACCGCATATCGAGTTCCGGAATTTATCAGTATTCTACGGGGGAAAGAGAGCCCTTGATAGGATATCGCTGAGTGTGCGGCGGAACACGATTCTGGGGATTGTGGGGCCTGCGAATTCGGGGAAGACGACGCTGTTGAAGACGATCAACCGGACGATTGAGTTCATCAGTGGGGCGAAGGTGGAGGGGGATGTGTTTGTGGACGGGGAGGAAGTGAGGGCGGTGGAGAGCGTGTATGCGTTGCGGCGGCGGATCGGGATGGTGTTTCCGCTGCCGGTGGGGCTGCCGATGAGTGTGTATGACAATGTGGCGTATGCGCCGAGGCGGATGGGGATTCACGGGAGGGCGGAACTGGATGTGATCGTGGAGCAGTGTTTGAGGGATTCGGTGCTGTGGGATGAGGTGAAGGACCGGCTGGATCTGCTGGGGACGCGGTTGTCTGGCGGGCAGCAGCAGCGGCTGACGCTGGCGCGGGCGCTGTCGTTGTCGCCGGAGATTCTGTGTCTGGATGAGTTTTCGATCGCGATTGATCCGGTGACGACGATGAAGATCGAGGAAGTGCTGATGCGGCTGCGGGAGCGGATGACGATTGTGCTGGTGACGAATCTGACGCAGCAGGCGCGGCGGATGGCGGATCACGTGGCGTTCATCAACGCGTCGGAGCTGGTGGAGTGGGGGGAGACGGGGCAGATGTTTTCTGCGCCGGTGAGGGAGATCACGGGGCGTTACCTCAACGGGGAATTCGGCTGAGCCGACACAACGAAATCATGAATTCCTCCATCAGCATCGACGTTCGGGATTTCAATCTCTGGTATGGGGACTTTCAGGCGCTGCATCATGTGAGTGTGGAGATCAAGCCGGGCATTATCACGTCGCTGATTGGGCCCTCAGGGTGCGGGAAGACGACGCTGCTGCGGTCGTTCAACCGGATCAACGAGCGGTACGGCAACGTGCGGACGACGGGGCGGATTACGATTCTTGGGAAGAACATTCTTGATGAGGATGTGTCGGTGGCGTCGCTGCGGAAGCGGACGGGGATGGTTTTTCAACGGCCGAATCCGCTGCCGATCTCGGTGTATGAGAATGTGATATTCGGGATCAAGTCGCACACGCCGTCGTCGCAGCTAGGGCGACGGGTGCTGGACGAAGCGGTGGAGACGGCGCTGCGGGAGGTATCGTTGTGGGAGGATGTGAAGGACCGGCTGAAGAGTCGGGCTACGGAGCTGACGCTGGAGCAGCAGCAGAAGCTGTGCATTGCGCGGCTGCTGCCGTTGAAGCCGGATATCATTCTGATGGATGAGCCGTGTTCGGCGCTGGATGCGGCGGGGATTGAGAGGATTGAGGAACTGATCGGGGAGTTGAAGCGGACATTTACGATTGTGATGGTGACGCACAACATGGCGCAGGCACGGAGGGCGAGTGACGAGTGTATTTTCATGCTGATGGGCGAGATCATCGAACATTCGGCGACGGTGGAACTGTTTGGTTCGCCGAAGCACGAGAAGACCGGCATGTATATTGAGGGGCGGTACGGTTGAGGGGGGTGGTGCTGGGGAAGTGACACCCAGAGCGGCGCGCTGGGCTGGTATGGGGCGTCCCGCGGGGGCACTGGCTGCCGGGTGGTTCTGCGCGGGAGAAGGGGACGGGGGTCTTCGGGTTGGGATTGTGGGTTGTGGTCGGCAATCCGGTGGTGTCGCGTTGCTCAACCACCGGTTACAAGCCGGCACCCCTGCTGGGGTGCGAATTTGTGGGGTGGGGTTACCGGTGGTGTCGCTCGTGGACTCGCTCACCACCGGCTACGAGCCGTCATCCCTGCGGGATGAGGAGGTAGGTGAGGGGAGGGAGCCGCGACACGACGAAATGTGGATGATGGACGGAATGGGCGGGAAGGCGTGAGGGGAGGATTTGGGAAGGTTGGCTTGCAGGGAGAGTGGGTCTCACTCGAAGGCGCGAAGGGCTTGTGGGGAGAGCAGCGTGTGGGGAGAGGGGTCTGGCGCCCCTGCCGGGGCGGTGGTTTATTAGTATGTTAGACCGGTGGCTGACGCCACCGGCTAATGTCCGTTAAGCCTTCGGCTTGGGGCTTGTTCGGAGAGGGTGCTTGTAGTGAGGGAGATGGGGGGTGGGATTAATGGGGGGCGAGGAAGTTGGTTGGGGGGAGGTTGCGGAGGATGGTGAAGGTGATGAGGGCGATGAGGGTGGCGATGGTGAGGAATTGGAGGTGGCGGGAGGAGTGAGGGGAGAGGAAGGGGAGGCCGTAGAGCCAGTGGAGGGATGGGCGGATGAGGGCGGCGGTGAGGATGGGGAGGAGGGTGACGAGGAGGAGGTTCTGGCGGGCGGCGGCTAGCAAATTGCCTTGGGTGAGGGCGCGGAGGGCGCGGGTGCCGCCGCAGCCTGGGCAGTGGAGGCCGGTGGCGGCGTGGATGGGGCAGGGCGGGAGGGGGGAGAGGAAAGCGGCGGCGGCGACGGTGGCGGAGAGGATGGCTGTGGCGGTGAGGAGACGAGGGATGGAGAGTTTTGGGGGAGGGGAGGGGGAGTTCACGAGAGGCGGGAGGTGGAAACGGTGAGGTGGGTTGGGGGTGCGGGAAAGAGGGAGGTTCGGGGGTGGACGCGGGGCGAATGGTGGGGATGGTGTGTGTGCATGAAAGACCGCATGAAGACGATATCCGTGGTGGTGGCTGCCTTGATGGCGGCGGAGTTGCCTGTGGAGGCGACGTGGTACAGTGAGAATGTCGCGGATGGGGCGGACATCATCATGATGGACCTGAGGTGGCCGTGGTGGCCGTCGGGGACGTATTTTGCGAATTGGAATTCGGGGTTCAATCCGAAGCCGAACAACCTGAGTTTTTATGCGGGGTTCACGTCGTTTCTGGATGACGGGCCTGGAGCGGTGCCGAATCCTGATGCGGGGAGGCAGGATTCGTTTCGGCCGGGGTCGGTGTGGACCTTCTGGGGGAGTGATGCGGCGGGGAAGCCGGTGAGGTTTGAGGATTGCGCGCCGAATCTGTATATTCGGAATGATTATGGCGGGGAGGGGAGCAGTGGGACGACGGGTGCGGAGGTGTGGCGGTTTGTGAAGCGGCGGGAGTGGTACACGATGCTGGCGCGGGTGTGGCAGGTGCCGGGGGAGGAAGGGACGGCGCATGTGGGGCGGTGGATCAAGGATCAGACGGGTGGAGCGTGGCATCTGATAGGGACGGCGCGGCTGCCGGTGGCGGCGACCTCGTTCACGGGGAATGCGGGGTTTCTGGAGCCGCTGACGAGTGAGAAGGCGGTGCGGTCGCTGCACCGGAGGTTTGGTTATTACCGGAAGGGAGGGGAGTGGGGGAAGTCGGACACGATTGCGATCGACAAGACGCAGTATGTGGTGGTGAACGCGGTGGCGGAGGGGGATCATGAGTATGCGGCGATTGAGTATGCGCAGCGGCCGGATCTGCTGCCGCGGGAGCTGAGCGGGGCGCCGCTGGCGGGGGATCGGAAGCATGAGTTCCGGGTGCGGCAGCCGGATCGGCCGGTCCTGGATCGGCCGGTGGTGGAGAGTGTGAAGGCGGAGACGTGTGGAGGGGAGACGGTGGTGAGCTGGGAAGTGCCTGCGAAGTCGTCGCCGATGTTAGGGGTTCGGGTGGAAGTGCTGGGGGCGAAGGGGGAGAAGCGTGCGGTGACGGTGGTGGAGCGCGTGCAGCCGTCGCTGCGGCGGGTGGTGGTGCCGGGGGCGGGTGGGTATGTGAGGGTGACGGTACGGGATGTGTTTGATCAGGAATCGGAGCCGGTGACGGAGGCGGTGGGGACGGTGGCACTGGCGGCGGCGCTTCCGGAGCTGGCGACGGTGGAGGGATTGGCGTATGAATTGCGGGTGATGGATGGGAGTCGGAGGCTGAATTATTTCAATCCGCCCGAGCAGAAGCCGGACGAGACGCACCGGTGGATTGCGCTGGAGGAGTTAGGAAATGGGAAGCTGATCCGTCAGGGACTGGCGCGCGGGTTTGACATCGGGTTGAGGGAGTCGCGCGAGGCTGGGTATGGATTTGTGTTTCGGGGGAGGCTGCGGGTGGAGCGTGAGGGGATGTATGTGTTCCGGACGAAGATTGACGGGGCGTACCGATTGAAGGTGGGAGGGCGGGAGGTGGTGGTGCGGGATGGGCAGTGGGGGACGGCAGAGCAATCGGGCTGGGCGGCATTGGCTAAGGGAGATCATGAGATTGAGCTGGAGCATGTGTATGATGCGCTGGCGGGGCGGAATTTTGCGGTGACGTGGGAGGGTGCGGGGATGAAGGAGGAAGCGGTGCCGGTGAGTGCGCTGCGTCGGGTGGATGATGGTGGGTGGCCGGTGCCGGAGGTGGTGGCGGAGGCTGGGGGTGACGGGAGTGGGGTGGTTAGGGTGCGGGTGGCTCCGCGGGGTCGGAAGGTGGAGCGGACGACCTTGTTTCTGGGGGCGTTGGAGTTGCTAGCGGGGCCGGGTGAAGAGCTGGAGTACCGGGGGCCATTGCCGGCGGGAGCGAACACGTTTCGGGTGCGGGTGTTGTATGATGGGGATCGGACGGTGGATTCGGAGCCGGTGGTGCTGGAGAATGCCGGGAAGCCGGTGAGTGCGCCGTGGGTGTTGCGGAATGTGGGGGATGCGAAGGCGGCGGCGGGGATGTGGCAGAGCGGGGAGGGAGCGTTTCAGTTTTTCGGGAACGGGATGCACACGGTGACGCAGCGGGTGAGTGGGGATTTCACGCTGACGTGTCGCGTGGATCAATGGAACGGGTCGGGCGGTGAACCGGTGAATGGGCGGGCGTGGGTTGGGTTGACGGCGCGGGAGCATGGGGAGCGGTTGAATTGGGAATGGGGGCAGGAGTTTCATCTGGTGCAGACGGCGGCGGATGGGTTGAGGGCGGCGGCGGATTTCACGGATTTCGGGGCTGGGCGGATCAGTTCGTATGCGTTGCCGAAGGGACGGCCGTGGCTGCGGGTGGTGCGGCGGGGGAATCTGTGGACGGCGTGGACGTCGGTGGATGGGCGGGATTGGGAGTTAGGGGCGCTGCAGTACAGGAAGGCGGCGGCGGAGCTGGATGCGGGGTTGTTTGTGAGTGCGCTGCCGCAGGATGCGCGGGCGCACTATCATTGCCGGGTGTCGTCGCTGGAGTTGCGGGCGGGGTCGGAGGCCGGGGAAGTGCCGAAGGTTCCGGTGGCGAAGGGGACGGGTGGGGACCGGGTGAGTGGCGTGGTGGTGTCGCGGGCGGATTCGCGGGTGGTGGTAGTTAGGACGACGGCGGGTGGATTGAGGAGGAGTGAGGATGGGGGTGGGACGTGGGTGGATGCGAATGGCGGGTTGGGTGGGGAGGCGATGGCGGTGCGGAGTGTGGCGGTGCATCCACGGGATGCGAAGGTGATGCTGCGGGCGTGCGGGAAGGGAGATGGGAAAGGTGAGGCTGGCGGGATGTGGCGGAGTCGGGATGGTGGGCTAGGGTGGGAGAAGCTGGATTTTCCGGGGGATTTTGACGGGGTGGGGCCGTCGGCGTTGTGCGGGGAAGTGGTGGCGTATGATTTGCGTGATCCGGAGGTGGTGTATGCGGGTTGTGAGTCGGCGGGATTTTTCCGGAGTGGGGATGGCGGGACGACTTGGGTGTCGGTGGGGTTGGCAGGCGAGCGGGTGACGGCGGTGACGGTGTGGCCGTGGGAGCAGCATTATCCTGCACCGGCGCAGGGGCGGACGCATTTGTGTGTGACGACGAGTCCTGACCGATGGATGGCGGTGCTGGGGCGCGGGGAACCGACGGTGCGGACGGCGGCGGTGGTGTCGCGCGGGTATTTGTCGCCGGATGGCGGGAAGACGCTAGCGGTTTCTGATGAGCGGGATGACACCGGGTTTTTCAATGTGGCGTTTGATAAGGCACTGCAGTCGGTGAACGAGATGCGGTATGCGACGGCGCACGGGTATCAGGCGCAGGTGTTTGCGGGGTCGCAGATGGCGTTGTATCCTGGGGCGAAGCAGCTGGAGTGGTTGCGGCCGTTTACGGCGGTGGGGGCGGCGGCGCAGGGAGAGGCGAAGTTCGGGCGGATGGTGGCGCAGGCGTTGGATCCGGCGGTGCGGGGGCGGGTATCGGTGAGTGAGCGGTGGGGGTTTGAGTGGGACTGGCTGGAGATGAGGGGGGAGGTGCCGGCGGGCGGGCTGGTGGCGGCGGTGCCGGAGGTGCAGAACGGGCGGGAGTGGTGGCTGCTGTTCAGCGATGGGTTGTACTGGTCTGGAGATGGTGGTCGGACCGTGAGGCGGGTACTGGATGCGGGTGGGCGGGAGGCTGGGCGGTGAGGATTGTCGCGCGATTGGCGGGGCGGTGAGGGGTGGTTGCGGGGTGGTGGGATTAGATTACGGTGGATATAGATTGCCAGTTTGGCGTGCGATCTGCATCCTCCTGGGGGAGTGCCGGGCGGCTGCGGATGGGATCTGCGGGATTTGTCCGGAGTTTTGAACCTTCAGCTGAATTCCCCATGAGATCGATTTGCGTGCTTGCTGTTCTCCCTGCGTTTTTGTTTGCGGCGATTTCTGTGGAGGCCGGGGTGGTGATTTCGGAGTTTCAGGCGGCGAATGCGGACACGATCCGGGATGAGGACGGGGACCGGTCGGACTGGATTGAGCTGCACAATGACGGGGTGGGGGTGGAGAATGTGGCGGGATTGGCACTGACGGACGATCCAGCGGTGCCGAGAAAGTGGGTATTGCCTGCGCGGACGATTGCGCCTGGGGGGTATCTGCTGGTGTGGGCGTCGGGGAAGGATCGGGCTGCGGCAGCGGGAGGGCTGCATACGAATTTCCGGTTGGCGGCGGAGGGAGGGTATCTGGCGTTGCAGCCGGCGCTGCCTGGGGCGGCGCTGACGGAGTTTGCGGCGTATCCGGCGCAGCCTGATGACCGGTCGTGGGGGACGGCGGCTCCGTTGGAGACGACGAGGCCGATGGTGGCTGGGGCGGCGTGTCGGTTGCTGGTGCCGACGGAGGTGGTGAGCGGGTGGCAGGCTCCGGGGTTTGACGATGGGGGGTGGCGAGCGGCGTTTACGGGGATTGGGTATGACCGGACGCTGACGCCGACGGATTACACTGGGTTGATCGGGCCTGGGGGGAATGTGGAGTCGCTGATGTTCGGATTGAGGCCGAGTTGTTATGTGCGGGTGCCATTTACGGTGAGTGATCCGAGCGGGGTGATGTCATTGAAGCTGCGGATGCAGTGGGAGGATGGTGTGGCGGTGTGGCTGAATGGGGTGCGGGTGAATCCACCGACGCCGGCGTCGACGAATTCGCCGGCGGATCCTGCGTTCAACTCGGTGTCGACGGCGGTGAGGGCGGACACGTCGGCGGTGATTTTTCAGGAGTTTGACATCAGCGGGCAGGCGAATCTGCTGACGGCGGGGGTGAATGTGCTGGCGCTGCAGGCGCTGAATCAGAGTTCCTCGAGTTCCGATCTGCTGCTGGTGCCGGAGCTGGAGTTGACGAGGCAGGTGGCGGTGGGGGTGGCTCCGGTGGGATATATGGCGGTGGCAACGCCGGGGGTGCCGAACCGGCCGCCGGTGGTGGCGGGTTTTACGGATGCGCCTGACTTCAGTGTGAAGCGTGGATTGTTTACGGATCCAGTGACGGTGGCGCTGACGACGAAGACGGAGACGGCGGTGATTCGTTATACGACGGATGCGTCGCCGCCGGTGGCGACGAGTCCGGTTTACAATAATCCGCTAGTGATCGGGGCGACGACGGTGCTGCGGGCGGCGGCGTTTCGTGAGGGCTGGGCGACGTCGACGGTGAAGACGCACACGTATATTTTTCCGGTGCAGGTGGTGGGACAGCCGGCGGCTCCTGCGGGGTTTCCGACGACGTGGGGGAATCAGTATGATTACACGGCGGGGTCGCTGACGGGGCCGGTGGTGCCAGCGGATTACCGGATGGATCCTGCGGTCACAGGGAATCCGGCGTATGCGCCGCTGATGGTGACGGCGCTGGGCGGGACATTGCCAGTGGTTAGTCTGGCGGCGAAGCCGGATGAGCTATTTGCGTTTGATACTGGGATTTATGCGAATGGGCGGATGCTGCCGACGGAGATTGGTGCGTCGGTGGAGTATTTCAATCCGCTGGATTCGACTGGGACGGAGAAGTTTCAGGAGAATATCGGGTTGAGGATGCATGGTGGGAATGCGCCGATTGATCATCCGAAGAAGCCGTTCCGGCTTTATTTCCGGAAGTCGTATGGGGTGGACCGGTTGCGGTATCCGTTGTTTCCGGGGTCGAAGGTTGAGGAGTTTGACAAGCTGCAGCTGAGGCCGGGTGGGCATGATGGGTGGGCGGTGCCGTTTGGTTCGGCGGACAACGATCTGGCTCCGCATGCGACGTATCTGCGGGACCGGTTCATGAGGCAGACGGAGCTGGACATGGGGCGGCTGTCGGTGCGCGGGCGTTATGTGCATTTGTATATCAACGGTCTGTACTGGGGGGTGTATGATCTGCATGAGGTGATCAGCTCCGAGTTTTTTGCGAGTCACAAGGGAGGGGCGGAGCCGGATTGGGATGTGTATGAGCATTCGAACACGTCGAATCCGCTGTTTGATGTGGTGGAGGGGACGAGTGCGGCGATGGATGCGGCGCTGGCGCTGGTGCGGCCGGCGACTAACGCGTCGAATCCTGCGGTGTATGCGGCGATTGAGCGGTATGTGCCGCTGGATGAGTTCATTGATCACATGCTGGTGCAGATGTGGGGTGGGCAGAATGACTGGATGGGTCCGGTGTTCCGGGGGATTCCGGGGGCTGGGATGACGGATGCGTCGCGGTTTTTCAACAAGAACTGGGAGTCGGGGAGGAGGTCGCGGGGGGTATTGCCTGAGGATGGGTTGTACTGGCAGGTGTGGGATGCGGAGATCAGCATGGGGAGCAGCCTGACGTCATTGGTGACGACGATGCGGGTGACGGATTTCAATCACACGCTGGTGGGGACGCCTGCGACGGAGATTGCGCGGGTGGCGGGGACGCCTGGGCCGCCTGCGGAGTTGTGGTATGCGCTGCGGAAGAACAACGGGGATTTCCGGCGGCGGGTGTCGGACCGGATTCAGCGGCGGTTTTTCAATGGAGGGGTGATGTCGGTGGCAGCGATGCAGGCGCGGCTGCAGATGCTGAGGGACCAGCTGGATCTGCCGATTGTGGCGGAGGGAGCGCGGTGGGGGGATGTGAACAGTGGGAATCCTGTGGTGGTGACGATGACGCGGGACACGCACTGGAGGCCGGAGGTGAACTGGATGCGGGACACGTATGTGCCGGGGCGGCAGGCGACGCTATTGAATCAGTTTGCGGCGGTTGGGATGTGGTCTGCGGTGCAGGCACCGGTGCTGGCGCAGAGTGGCGGGGCGGTACCGTCCGGGTACAGTCTGACGATCAGCAATCCGAATGGCGGCGGGGTGGTTTACTACACACTGGATGGGAGTGATCCTGCGCAGGCGGGGGCTGGGGTGGCGCTAGTGAATCTGACGCCGGCTGGCGGGGTGCGGTTCAAGGTGCCGACGGCGAACTACAGTGGGAATTCGTGGAAGAATCTGGCGGAGCCTGCGGACATCGGGACGTGGGGGACGGGGACGGCGGCATTCGGATTTGCGGACAACGGGATATTCAACGCGCATTTCACGACGCCGGTGACGGGGATGGCCGGGGTGAATCCGTCGTTGTATGTGCGGATGCCGTTCACGGTGACGGCGGAGCAGAAGGCGGCGATGACGCGGCTGACGCTGAATCTGAAGTATGACGACGGGGCGTTTGTGTTTCTGAATGGGAGCACGCCGTTGTTCCGGTTGAATGCGCCGTCGACGACGCCGGCGTTCAATTCGGTGGCGACGGCCGCGCGAGCGGATGCGGAGTCTGTGGTGGCGCAGGCGGTGGACCTGACGAATCAGATCGGGGCGCTGTCGACGACGTCGGCGAATCTGATAGGGTTGCAGGGATTGAACGAGAGTGCGGCGAACGGGAATTTTCTGCTGGCGGCGGAATTGGTTGCGGAGATCCGGCAGCCGGAGCGGCCGTCTGGCGGGGCGGTGGCGTACGGCGGGCCGGTGAGTCTGGGGACGAGCGGGATGGTGAAGACGCGGGTGCTGCAGAACGGGACGTGGTCGCCGTTGAGTGAGGCATTTTTCATCGTCGGGGTACCGGCTAGTGCGGGCAAGCTGGTGATCAGCGAGATGAACTACAATCCGCTGCCGACGGCTGCGGAGACGGCGGCTGGAGTGGTGTCGAGCCAGTTGGAGTTCATCGAGCTGATGAATATTTCCGGGGATGCTGTGGAGTTGGGCGGGTGCCGGTTTGGTGCGGGGATTACTTTTGATTTCGCTCTGAACAGTTCGGTGCAGCGGCTGGAGGCCGGGCAGCGGATGCTGATCGTGTCTGATGCGGCGGCGTTTGGGGTGAGGTATCCGGGGGTGCCGGTGGCTGGGGTGTTTCAGGCGGGGACGAATCTATCGAACGGGGGCGAGCGACTGGCGTTGCTGGCGGCGGATGGGAGTGCGGTGCTGGATTTCAGCTATGGGGATTCGAGTCCATGGCCGAAGGCGGCGGACGGGCAGGGGTATTCGCTGGTATTGATCCGGCCTGAGACGAATCCTGGTCACGGGGTGGCGACGAACTGGCGTGCGAGTGGTGGATTGAACGGGACGCCTGGTGGGAGTGACGGGGAGAGTTTTGCGGCGTGGGCGGCGCGGACTGGGCAGCCTGCGGATCCGACGCTGGATGAAGACCGGAACGGGCTGGCGGGGATTGTGGAGTACGGGCTTGGGCTGACGCCGAGTGCGGCTGGGGCGGCTGGGGTGGTGTCGGCGCGGCTTGAGCCGGTGTCGGTGAACGGGGTGACGGACAGTTATCTGGTGATGCGGGTCCGGTGGAGTCGGGTGGCGGACGATGTGGTGGTGGTGCCGGAGTTTTCGACGGCGCTGACGGGGTGGCAGGCATTGGTGCACGAGACCGAGTCGCGGACGGTGCTGCCTGGGGGGATGGAAGAGGCGACGTATCGGACGCCTGTGCCGGAGGGACTGCTGCCGCGGGCGCAGGTGCGGGTTTCGGTCCGGACGCGGCCGTGATCAGACCTGTTCCTCGCGTCGGGCGCAGAGCCAGAGGAGATCGCTGAGGCGATTGAGGAAGGCGATGACCTCGGGCGGGGCGGGTTCGCCGGTGGCGGCGAGGGCGGTGGCGGAGCGTTCGGCGCGTCTGGCGATGCAGCGGGTCATTTCGAGCCATGCTGCGCCGTGGAGACCGCTGGCACCGGGGGTGGACCAGCCTTTGAAGCCGTTGGGGAAGGCGGCTTCCTGTTCGGCGGCTTCTGCGGTGAGGCGATCGACGTGGGTGCTGGTGATGGTGGCGAAGCCTGACGAGGCGTAGCGTTCCGCGTTTTCGGGGCCAGCGGAGAGCATGCCCATGACGGCGATGAGGTCGTGCTGGGCTCTGGCGATGATGGCGCGGATGTCGTCGCGCTGGACGGAGATGCGTGCGAGGCCGAGGGCGGCGTTGAGTTCATCGGCGTCGCCGACGGCGTGGAGCCGTGGGTGGTCCTTGGCGACCCGGCTGCCGAGGAGGAGATCGGTCTGGCCGGAGTCGCCGCGGCGGGTCGTGATGGAGAGAGGCATGAGGCACAGCTTACGTCTGAGCTGGCTGCCGGGTTGCTCCGGCGTTGCCATGGGAGGGTTTCAGAGCGGGCGGCGGCCTTGGATGACGCGGATGAGGATGACGACGAGTGCGACGACGAGGAGGATGTGGATCAGCCCGCCCATGGTGGTGCTGGTGACGAGTCCGAGGATCCAGAGGATGACGAGGACGATGGCGACGGTCATTAACATAAAATTGGAGGAGAGGAGGGTTGGAGGGGGAAGATTGCCGGGGGGCGGAGGGTGGCCGCGCCCCGGCAGGGATGCTGATGGGTCAGCGGGTCGAGTTCACGATGCCGTCACCGGCGCGTTCGACGTCACGGCCGACGCCGCGGAGGGTGTTGCAGCTGGTGGCGGCGAGGGACCATGCGGCTGCGATGAGCAGGAGGATTCTGGAGGATGAGATGGTCATGTCAGTAGGGGTGGGGTGGCGAGGCGGGGTTAGTCTGAGAGGGCGTCCTGGGCCTTCTCGATGGCGTCTTCGACGGCTTCGCGGGACTGGCCGGTGCGGCGCTGGATGCGGCCGACGAGTTCGTCCATTTGGCCGTCGGCGTGCTTGAGGTCGTCGTCGGTGAGGTCGGCCCACTGTTGTTTGAGTTTGCCTTTGATGATGTTCCAGTCGCCTTTGATTTCGAGTTTATTCATAGGGCGGAAGATCAGTCAGGGTGTGAGGGAGTGCCATGGGGTGAAACCCTCATGAGGCTCGCATGAGGCGAGAGTTGCGGCGAGGCGTGAAATTGCGTTCGACTTCGGCCAGTCGATGACCGTGAAAGGCGGAGTCATGAGAACACTCACCATCTGCGCTGCGCTGCTCGTTTTGATCTTTCCTGTGTCCGGTGGGGAAGTTGCGGAGCCTCTTGTGGAGCGGTTGCCGGGCAATCCCATGATCCGGCCGGAGATGTTGCCGGGGCGCGATGGCGAGAATATCAACGGGCCGTCGCTGATCCGCGTGCCGTCGTGGGTGAAGAATCCGCTGGGCCGCTACTACCTCTACTTTGCTCATCACAAAGGTGAATACATCCGGCTCGCTTATGCCGATCGGCTGGAGGGGCCGTGGAAGATTCATGCTCCGGGCGTGCTGCATCTGGCGGATGCTCCGGGCTGCCGGGGTCACATTGCGTCGCCGGATGTGATTGTGGATGAAACGCGCCGGGAGATTCGGATGTATTTCCACGGTCCGGCCCGCGCCGAGAAGGGACAGAAAAGCTTTTTGGCGCTGTCGCCGGATGGACTGTCGTTCAAGGCCAGCGACGAGATTCTCGGCCTGTTCTACTTCCGCGTCTTCCGTCACGCCGACGCGTGGTATTCCCTAGCCAAGGGCGGCATGCTCTACCGCTCGGCGGATGGCCTGACGAAATTCGAGCCCGGTCCCAGTGTGTTTCCCGATGGAGAAGCGCGCACTGGAGACTTGAACGGCCCGGGCCCGCGTCACGTGGCAGTGCATCCGGATGGCAATGGCCTCTGGGTTTACTACAGCAGCATTGGCGCTGCGCCGGAGTGCATTCGGCGTGCGCGGCTGGATCTCACCTCGAACTGGCGCGAGTGGAAGGTGAGAGCTTCGGAAGAAGTCCTTCGTCCCGAATGCGAATGGGAAGGTGCGAAATTGCCCGTCACTGCGTCCAAGGCTGGCGAGGTCAAGGGCCTTGAGAACGCACTGCGCGATCCTGCGGTATTCGTGGACACTGACGGCCGACGTTACCTGCTCTATTCTGTCGCGGGTGAAAGCGGCATCGCGGTTGCTGAATTGAAGGCGACGCAAAGCGAGACGTTGAAGCAATAGTTCAACATGTGACGAGGAATCGGATTTCCCGGCACGTGTCTGCTAGACTCGATCCGGCACGGCCGCTGCTGGGAGACTTACGGTTACTTCGTGTGCGGGCGAGTTCGGAAAGGTTTGGGGCGGCCTGAGAGGAGGAGAGGGGTGCCGGTGGCGAAGGAGATGAAGCCGATGAGGATGGGGAGTGGGATGGAGAGATGGTTGTCATTGTTGAGACCGGCGAGTTCGAGGTCCTTGGTGGTTCCCGTGGTGGTCCAGCGCATGCCGTGATAGACGAGGGCGGCGAGGCCGCAGGTGATGAGGAGGAGACCGGAGAGCGGGCGAGGGTACATGGGTTCAGACGGAGGGGCTTGGGGCGGTGCGTCTGCGGAATCTGCGGCGGAGGGCGATGGTGGCGGCGAAGGATGAGAGGAGGAGACGGCCGTCGGCTTCCGGGGTGCTGCAGGCGGGGGCGACGATGAAGGCGTTGTCCATGGTGACGGCGCCGTGGAGGGCGAGGGCGCGGCCGTCGAGGGTGGTGCCTGTGTTCAGAGTGATGGAAGTGAGGGCCATGATGGTGCCATCGAAGGCGGAGTTGGTGCCGAGGGTGGCGGAGCTGCCGACCTGCCAGAAGATGCTGCAGGGATCGGCTCCGTTGATGAGGGAGATCGAGCTGCCGGGAGCGGTGACGAGGGTAGAGCCGGCCTGGAAGATCCAGAAGGCGTCGGGGTCGCCGGCGGCGTCGAGCGTGAGGGTGCCTGAGAATTCGAGGGAGCTGCTGCTGTTGTAGATGCCGGGGAGGAGCGTCATGCCGGAGAGATTGGCGGCGGGGCCGAAGGAGACGAGGGGGGTGCGGGTGGCGGCGTCGGTGTAGGCGTTGGATAGGCTAAGTTGAGCGGCCTGAGCGACGGCGTCGGCGTGGTGGATGGATCCGGTTAGGGAGACGCTGGCGAAGCCGGTCATGGCTGGGGTGGGATAGGAACCGATGTCGCCGATGACGGTGGTGGGGCCGGTGTTAGTGATGCCTGATCCTGCGAGGATGGCGAAGGAGGAGGCGGAGCCGAGATCGACGGTGGCGGCTCCTGCGAGCTGGAAGGAGAGGAGGAGGGCGGCGGAGGCGGTGATGACTGGGGCGAGGTGGCGGAGGGAGGAGAGGTGGAGCGGGTTCATGGAGTGGGGCGGTGGATGACTGATGCATTGGCCGCGTGGACGCCGGGAGGTTCCGGGGTGTGTGGCGGTTTGTTCATTTAACGGAGAGTCCGGGCGATGGGCGATGGGGTGTTCACCCCATGGCGAGAGGATTGGGGTGCGAATACGTTCGCAACTTTCCGAAGCACCGACGATGATGGCACTGAAATCACGAGACGGCCGCCCATGGGGTGGGCGCACGATATGAAAGGAGGCCTTGAGACATTCCGGCGGCGTTATCTCGCTGCGCTGCGGCGGTATCTGAAGGACGGGACGTCGGAGCACGGGCTGGCGGGAGCGGAGCTGGTGCGTGAAGCGATGGTTCGCGGGCTTGGGGAGAGAGTGCTGCTGGGGTTGCACCGGGCGGCGGTGCGGGATTCGGTGCCTAGCCGTGCTGCGCCGAGTGCGGCGGAGGTTGCGGCGGAGCGGTTTCTGGCGGCGTCGCTGCTGCCTGTGGAGGAGGCGCATGGGGCGGCGCTGGCGGACAACCGGAAGCAGGTGGGGCAGGTGGCGGCGTTATCGCGGCGGGTGGGGAAACTTGAGGAAGCGAACCGGGTGCTTGGGGTGGATCTGGAGGCGAGCCGGGTGGCGGAGAAGGTACTGAAGGCGAGCGAGCTGGCGGCCGGTGTGGAGTTGGAGACGGCGAGGCGGACGCGGGATGAGCTACGGGTACTGACGCGCGGGTTGCTGACGGTGCAGGAGGAAGAGCGGAAGCGGATCAGCCGGGAGCTGCATGATGTGGTGAGTCAGGCGCTGACAGCGATCAATCTGCGGCTGGCGACGCTGGACATTCAGGCGACGGGTGATGCTGAGGAGATGCACCGGAAGATTGCGCTGACGCAGGCGCTGGTGGAGAAGTCGGTGGCGACGGTGCATCGATTTGCGAGGGATCTGAGGCCATCGGCGCTGAACGACCTCGGGTTGATTCCGGCGCTAGCGGCGTTCATCAAAGGGTATGAGGCGGAGAGCGGAGTGGCGGTGAGTTTCAAGGCGGCGGCGGGGGTGGAGGAGCAGCCGGGGGCGATTCGCGATGCGTTGTTCCGGGTGATTCAGGAGGCGCTGACGAATGTGACGCGGCACGCGAAGGCGAGTCGGGTGCGGTTGGTGATCCGGCAGACGGCGAAGGAGACGGTGGTGACGATAACGGATGACGGGTGCGGGTTTACGGTGCTGGAGGTGATGGTGGCGGCTGGGGCGTGCCGGCTGGGATTGCTGGGGATGAAGGAGCGGGTGGAGATGGTGGGCGGGGTGTTTTCTGTGAAGTCGGAGCCGGGGAAGGGAACGGTGGTGCGGGTGACGGTGCCGGTGAGTAAATCTGAAGAAGCTGGCGTATGAGTGTGGTGACTGTGCTGCTGGCGGAGGACCACACGATCGTCCGGGAAGGGCTCAAGGCGGTGCTGAGCATGGCTGGGGGGATACAGGTGGTGGGGGAGGCTGGGGACGGGCGGGAGGCGGTGGTGCTGGCGCGGCAACTGGCACCTGATGTGATTCTGATGGATATAGCGATGCCGCTGCTGAACGGGTTTGAGGCGACGCGGCAGATTGTGCGGGACCGAGGGACGGCGCGGGTGCTGATTCTGTCGGCGCACAGTGACGATGGGTATGTGGAGCGTGCGATGGCGATGGGTGCGGCGGGTTATCTGCTGAAGCAGACTGCGGGGAGTGCGCTGGTGCGAGCGATTCGGGAGATTGCGGAGGGGCGGCCGTATTTCAGTGCGGCGGTGTCGCGGCGGCTGGACCGGCATGCGCGAGCGGCGAAGGCGCATGGGGAGTTGAGGCCTGCGGCGGGGGCGAACCCATTGAGTGTGCGGGAGCGTGAGGTGCTGCAGCTGATCGTGGAGGGGCGGCCGAACAAGGAGACGGCGGACATTCTGGGGATCAGCATCAAGACTGTGGAGAAGCACCGGCAGAACCTGATGGTGAAGCTGGACATTCACGATACGGCGAGCCTGACGCGTTATGCGATCGGGGCGGGGATCATTGAGAGTTGCGTGCAGCGGACGGGGCTTGGGGAGGAAACGCGGTGAAGGGGGGGAATGGGGAAGAAGGTGCGTTGCGGGTGCGTTGCGGGTGTGCCGTTGACAGGTGAGCGAGACTCCCGATTTCATGGACATGGCTGCTCCCGTGGTGCTCATTGCATGCGATAAATTCAAAGGAACCCTGACTGCGGCGGAGGCGTGTGCGGCGGTGGCGGCCGGGTTGAGCCGTTGTTTGCCGGAAGCGACGGTGGTGATGCGGCCGATTGCGGACGGGGGTGAGGGGACGGCGCGGGTGATCTGCGATGCGCTGGGCGGGGAGTGGCTGACGGAGGAGGTGACGGGGCCGCTGGGTGACCGGACGGCGGCTGGGTGGGCGTGGCTGGCGGACGATGCGACGGCGGTGATTGAGATGAGCGAGGCGTCCGGGTTGAAGCTGCTGAGTGCGGAGCGTCGGAATCCGTGGCGGGCGACGACGGCGGGGACGGGGGATTTGATGAAGGCGGCGATGGCGCGCGGGGCGCAGCGGATCATTGTGGGGATTGGCGGGAGTGCGACGAACGATGGGGGTGCGGGGATGGCGCATGCGTTGGGGTACCGGTTTTTCGATGCGGCGGGTGTGGAGTTGGAGCCGGTGCCTGCGAATCTGGGGTTGATTGAGAGGGTGGAGGTGCCTGACCGGTCGGGTTGGCCGCGGGTGACGGCGGCGTGTGATGTGACGAATCCGCTGCTGGGGTTGCAGGGGGCGACGCGGGTTTACGGGCCGCAGAAGGGCGTGCGGCTGGAGCGGATGGAGGCGTTTGAGGCTGGGCTGGCGCGATTGGCGGATGTGGCGGAGGCGACCTTGGGGTTGGAGGTGCGGGGGCGGCCTGGGTCTGGTGCGGCGGGAGGACTGGGATTCGGGCTGATGGCGTTCTGCGGGGCGGAGGTGCGGCCTGGGTTTGATCTGATTGCGGAGGTGACGGAGCTGACGGCGGCGGTGCGGGCGGCGGATCTGGTGATTACCGGGGAGGGATGCCTTGATGCGCAGACCCTGCATGGGAAGGGACCGGCTGGGGTGGCGGCGCTGGCGCGGCGGTATGGGAGGCCGGTGGTGGCGGCGGGAGGGTTGGTGGATGAGGAGGCGCGAGGGGATCTGGCGGCGTGTTTTCACGGATTGATTGCGGCGGCGACGCGGGAGACGCTGGATGCGGCGTTGCGGGAGCCCGCGGCGACGCTGAGTCGGGCGGTGGCGGCGGAGCGGGAGCTGTTTGCGGCGCTGATGGGCTGAGCGGGGGGAGAAGGAAACGGTGTGATTGGCACTTGCCGGGAGGAAACAACCGTTTACCCATCCCGCTCCTTCCCCACATGGCGACAATCGTGCAGAAATACGGCGGGACATCCGTCGGCAATCCGGAGCGCATCAAGAATGTTGCGCGCCGCGTGCTGGAGACCCAGCGGGCGGGGAACCGTGTGGTGGTGGTGGTTTCTGCGATGAGCGGGGTGACGGACAATCTGATCCGGCTGGCGCGGGAGGTGAGTGAGGAGCCATTGGAGCGGGAGATGGACGTGCTGCTGGCGACTGGGGAGCAGACGACGATTGCGCTGACGGCGATGGCGATTGAGGCGATGGGAGGGAAGGCGGCGTCGTGTACGGGGGGGCAGGCTGGGATTGTGACGGATGGCGTGCATACGAAGGCGCGGATCAGCAGTATTTCGCCGGACGAGGTGAACCGACTGCTGGACGACGGGCACGTGGTGGTGGTGGCCGGGTTTCAGGGGGTGACGAGCGGCGGGCGGATCACGACGCTGGGGCGGGGCGGGAGTGACCTGACGGCGATTGCGCTGGCGGCGGCGATCAAGGCGGATGTGTGTCAGATTTACACGGATGTGGATGGTGTTTATACGGCTGATCCGCGATTGGTGCCGGATGCTCGGAAGATTCCGGTGATCAGTTATGAGGAGATGCTGGAGATGGCGAGCAGCGGCAGCAAGGTGATGCAGAGCCGCAGTGTGGAATTTGCGAACAAGTACGGGGTACCGTTTGAGGTGCGAAACAGCATGAACCAGAACCCCGGAACCCTTGTCACTCGGGAAACCATGAACATGGAATCAGTTGTCATCCGCGGGGTCAGTCTTGAGAAGGACCAGGCCAAGATCACGATCGCAGCATTGCCTGACCGGCCTGGGAATGCGGCGAGGGTGTTTTCGGCGATTGGGTCGGCGCATCTGAACATTGATATGATTGTTCAGAATACGGGGAGGGACGGGGAGGCTCGGATCTCGTTCACGCTGCACAAGAACGATCTGAAGAAGGCGCGGGAGGTGCTGGAGGAAGCGGTGCGGGGGATCGGCGAGCGGGTGGAGATTCTGGCGACGGACGGGATTGCGAAAGTGTCAGCGGTGGGGATCGGGATGCGGAGTCACAGCGGGGTGGCGGCGACGATGTTCAAGGCGCTGGGGGATGCGGGGATCAACATTGACATGATTTCGACATCCGAGATCAAGATTGCGGTGATTGTGGACGAGAAGAGTCAGGAGAATGCGATCCGGGTGGTGCACCAGGCGTTCCGGCTGCATGAAGCGCCTTTGGTGTGAGGGGGGAAGGCTGAGGTTGAGACAAGGCCGGGGTGGCCTTGATACGGTGGCTTTTGTGGAGACAAGGCCGGGACGGCCTTGCTACGGCGGCTTTTGTGGAGACAAGGCCGGGACGGCCTTGCTAGTGTGCCCGGCATGGGCCTTAACTAATGACATGAAACGATGACATCGGAGCTGATGAGAGCAACCGTAGCTGAACCGCAAGGCGACGCCCGCGAGGGTGGAGCTGAAAGAAGCGGCAG
>JAIXPK010000132.1 GCA_027486335.1 Verrucomicrobiaceae bacterium
CCGAAGACTTCGTCAAAAACAACGCCGGCCTCATCCACGTCACTCTCGGCTCGCTCCCCGCAGGCACCTACGGCATCACCGCCTACCTCCTCGACCCCATACTCTCCCAGTGCGACCGCATCAAGGTCCTCGTCACCGACGCCAACCGCACCTTCGCCGACGCCGGCACCCAGGGCGACGCCTCCTTCCCCGGCCACCCCGCCGACACCGGTGCCCCCGGTCTCGTCAACATCACTTCAGGTGCCGTCGACCGCAAAGCCGTCCGCTTCACCGTCTCCTCCAACGGCGTCAATGATGTCCAATTCTGGTTCGACGGCCGCGGGGTCCTCCCCGACTCCGAAGTCCCCCTAGCCGGGCTCTGGATCGTCAAAGACCCACCCGACCAACCCATCCTCTCGTTCGTCAATCGCACGCCCCTCCTCGCCCCAGGCACCTCCGCCTCGCTCTCGTGGATCATCGCCAGCAACGCCTCCGCCGCTCAGATCAATAACGGCATCGGCAATATCCTCCCACTCACCGCTAACGGCATCGGCAGCACCGCCGTCTCTCCCCTCACCGACACCACCTACACGCTCTCCGTCACTTCCGCCGCGGGCACCAGCACCGCCTCAGTCACCGTCCCCGTCCGCCCCATCGGCAGCTTCTCCGCCTCCCCTGCCTTCATCACCGCAGGTTCCCCCGTCACGCTCACATGGCGGGTCCGTCCCGACGCCACCGTCTCCATCGTTGGCATCGGCAGTGTCGCCGCCTTCACCGCACCCGACGGCTCCGGCTCCCTAACCGTCAATCCCGCCATCTCGTCCACTTACACCCTGACCGCCTCCGCCGCCGGCCGCAACGACTCCGCCGCCACCACCGTCCTCGTCCAGCCCGCTGGCACGCGCTTCGGCATCCTCGACCTCGGTGCCACCGACGGTCGCCCGGAACCAGACGCCCTCACCAACGCCGTCATCGGCGCTGGCCCCAATAACACCAACGCCGTCCCCCTCGACGCCGTCCCGCTCGTCTCCGATACCGGGGTCCCCTTCTCCATCACCATCGACTCCCTCGACCCCTCCGGCAATCCCGTCGGCGCTCTCGACTGGCGCGACCGCGGCGACGCCCCCGCCAGCACGCTCGCCCTCCTCGCCGAAGACCATCTCAAAAACAACGCCGGCCTCATCCACGCCACCCTCTCCGGTCTCCCCGCAGGCACCTTCAATCTCACTAGCTTCCTCATCGACGCCGTCAATTCCCAGTGCGCCGCCATCCGCGTCCTCGTCACCGACGCCGATCGCAACGCCGCCGACTCCGGCCTCACCGGCAACGCCTCCTTCCCAGGCCACCCTGCCAACACCGGAGCCCCCGGCCTCGCAGGCCTCACTCCCGTCATCGTCGAAAGCAAAAGCGTCCAACTCTCCGTCCGCTCAGACGGCTCCACCCCCATCCAGCTCTGGTTCGATGGCTCCGCCGACCTGACCGACCGGGAAGTCCCTCTCGCCGGCATCTGGATCTACCAGCTCTCCGGCCCCTCCCCAGTCCAGATCCTCTCGCTCTCTCCCAATCCCGCCGCCGGCACTGCCACGCTCACCTTCGCCTCCTCCCCGGGCGCAACCTACGCCATCGACGCCTCGGCCTCTCTAACATCATGGACGCGCATCGCTCCCGCCGTCCCAGCCGCCGCCGGTCCATCCACTTCGTTCACCGAATCCAACCTTCCCCCGGGCACCACCCGCCGCTTCTACCGGGTCATCCGCAACTGACCCCGCCCAGCCCTCATCCCCAGTCGAATTCCCCCGCCACCAGCGGGGCTTCGCCTAACTTATCAACCCCGGGCTCCCGCTCCTGTCCACGCCCCGCCTGCCGCTCCCGCAAGGCCCGAATCGCCGCGCCCAGCTGCCCCCGGTCAATCCCCGCCGCCGCCACCGCCTCCGGAAACCGCCTCAAATGACTCGCCGCCCGACGCGCAATCCGCTCAAGGCTCTCCTCAATCTCCGGCGACGACGCCACCACCGTCAGGCTCTCATACGCCCACGGGCACGTCCGTCCACTCAACGCCACCGTCTGCACCCGCCCCCCACGCCGTCTCCCACCCGCCGCCGCCGCCTCGTGCCACCTCCCCCTTAGATAAATCCCCAGCGCACTCATCTCCCCCGCAAACCCTTTCTGCCGCCGCGCAAACCTCACCGCCGCCGCCACCACGCCGCTCAATCTTGGCTGCGGGCTCTTTAGAAACGACAACCGCCCCAGCGGCCAGTTGTGCGCCGTCACCAGTGGCGGCCATCCTCTCTCCCCGCTCCCCATCGCCTCGATCAGCGCCACCGGATCCGCCGCCGCCGTGTCCCTCCCGCCAAACCTCAAAGGCCCCGTCACCGCCGCCAGTGCCTCCGCTATCAGCAGATTCGCCGCCCCATAACCACTCCGACCTCCCGTCTCCCACAACCGCCCCGCCCGCCGGATCAGCACGTCATTGCTGAACAACACCGCCGCCGCCGCCTCCCGCCGGATCCGCTGCAGCGCCAGCGCCGCATGCCACGCCACCGCAGGATCCGCCGTCGGCTTCGCATGCGGCAATACCCCCACCACCAGCACCGGCACCGCTGGATACCGCTCCCGCAACTGACTCAGCATCAATCCTCCCAATCGCCCCCCAGCACTCCCCTCCAGCGACGAGAAAAACAGAATCACCGACGGGCTCCCCGCCTCCGAACTGTGCCCATCCAGAAACGCCAGCGCCCGCTCGCTCAACCGCTGCCCCGCCTCCCCAGCCACATCCGCCCCCGTATACCCCGCATCCAATCCCCCATCCAGCAACCCACCCCTCGGAAACAAAGCCCGCGCCCCCAATTCCCCAATCACCGCCGCATCCAGATCCGCAAACAACGCATGCGGCCAATACCGCACGCCTCCCGCTCCACTCTCCTCCCGGAAAAACCCGCGCCAGTTCCCCGTCGGACGCCCGAACCTCGGCACGCCGTCCCCCTCCCGCAACCCATGCTCCCGACACAACACTTCCCAGAAATCCCTTGCCATCCGACACCCCGCACTCCCAGCCGCCACCGTAAACACACACGGCGGAAACAACTCGCTGTTCGCCGCGCCCATCCCCATCTCCGGCCCCTCCGGATCCCACCGCGGCACGGTCTGCACACTCAAGGTCAACCGCACCGCTCCAGGCACCGAAACCTGTCTCGTCCATCCCACCCGCTCCCGATCCACCTCCGCAAACTTCCCCCACACCCGCGACATCCCACTCACAAACTCCACCGTCTGCCACGGCACCAGCAAATCCCCACGCTCGCTCCCCTCAGCCATCCCCGCCGCCTCCTCCGCCAGCCGCTCCCAGCTCACACCCGTCCCCTGCCCTCCACTCGGGCCTTCCTCTCTCTGCCTGGTACTCTCTCCATTCATGCTGCTCGCGAGAGAAAGCATGCCCCCCGCGATTGAAAAGGCCTTTCTCTCCCCGCCCCTCCAATCAATCACCTCTTTCCTCCCCGTTTCCTCCCTTCTCACTGAAATTCCCCACGCCCCGCACCCGTTCTCCACCGATGCCATCCAAGGGATCTCTGCTCTCCTTCTGCCTCATCGCTTTCTCGGCCTCGCTCGCCTCCGCAGACGCCCCACTGCCGGATCAACCGGAGTACAACCGCGACATCCGTCCCATCCTCGCCGACGCCTGCTTCCGCTGCCACGGCTTCGACAAAAATACCCGCAAAGGCGACCGCCGTCTCGACACGCTCGAAGGCGCTTCCGCAGACAACGACGGGGTCAAGGCCATCATCCCAGGCAATCTCGCCGACAGCGCCCTCCTCCACAGAATCACCACCACCGACGCCGACGACGTCATGCCTCCACCCGACGAGGCCCGCCAACTCTCCCCTCGCGAAAAAGAACTCCTCCGCCGCTGGATCGCCTCCGGTGCCGCCTACCAACCCCACTGGGCCTACATCCCCCCAGTCCGCCCCTCCATCCCCGCCGCCCCGGACGCCCCCAACCCCATCGACCGCTTCGTCCGCGCCAGGCTCGCCTCCCTCAACCTCAAACCCTCCCCAGCCGCCGACCGCACCACGCTCGCCCGGCGTCTCTCCTTCGACCTCACCGGCCTACCCCCAGCCCCCGAAACCCTCGCCGCCTTCATCGCCGACGCCGCTCCCGACGCCCCAGCCCGCTTCGCAGACCAACTCATCGCCTCCCCAGCCTTCGGCGAACGCATGGCCGTCTGGTGGCTCGACCAGGTCCGCTACGCCGACACCATCGGCTATCACAGCGATAACCCCATGCCGGTCTCCCCATTCCGCGACTACGTCATCCGCGCCTTCAATTCCAACAAACCCTTCGACCGCTTCACCACCGAACAGATCGCCGGCGATCTCCTCCCTGACAAATCCACCGAAACCCTCGTCGCCAGCGCCTACAACCGTCTCATCCTCTCCACCGAAGAAGGCGGCGCCCAGGCAAAGCAGTACGAGGCCAAATACCTCACCGATCGCGTCAAGAGCATCGGCACCACATGGCTAGGCCAGACGTTCATGTGCTCCGAATGCCATGACCACAAATTCGACCCGATCACCGCCCGCGACTTCTACGCCATGGGCGCTTTCTTCGCAGACATCGAGGAAGTCGCCGTCGGCGGCCGCGGCCCCGGTGTTCCCGTCCCGGACGCCGAATCCTCCGCAAAAATCGACGCGCTCCGTACCTCCATCTCCCAATCCGAAGCCGCCCTCGCCGCTCCCCACCCCGATCTCGCCGCCGAACGCAACGCATGGGAAAAATCCCTAGCCGACGCCGCCGCCCGCGACGCCGCATGGCAAACGCTCCACACCGACCAGCGCACCGGCCCGCAAGGCACCATCTTCACTGACTCCACCGACGGCGCCATCCTCGTCTCTGGCCCTCAAGCCGACGGCTCCTATCTCCTCTCCACTCCCTTCAAAGGCTCCATCTCCGCCCTCCGCCTCGAAGCCCTCCCGCACGACTCCCTCCCAGCCAAAGGCCCTGGCCGCTCCGGCAATGGCAACTTCGTCATCACCGAGGTCGTCCTCAAAGTCATCCGCGCCAACGGTACCTCCGAATCCCTCCCGCTCGCCGCCGCCACCGCCTCCCACGAACAAATGAGCCACGGCAACGAAACGCCGTACAAGGGCTGGCCCGCCGCCGCCACCATCGACCTCGACGCCAAAGGCAAGGAATGGGGCTGGGCCATCCTCCCGGAAACCGGCAAACGCCACGTCCTCACCATCACCACGGCCAGCCCAGCCACGCTCGCCGACGGCGACCGGCTCTCCATCGAACTCGTCCAGCACCACGCCAGCGGCACCCACAATCTCGGCCACTTCCGACTCGCCGTCACCAACGCCCCCGCCGCAGACCTCGCCGCAACCCCCATCCCCGCAGACGTCGCCGCCGCCGTCTCCACTCCTCCAGACGCCCGCAACGATCAGCAGCGCAATCTCCTCAATACACGCTTCACCGAGCAATCCGCCTCGCTCGCTCCGCTCCGCAAATCCCTCGCCGACGCCAAAGCCGCCCTCACCGCCGCTGAAGCCGCCACCCCGCGCTGTCTCGTCACCACCGCCATCCCTAACCGCCGCCCCGTCCGCATCCTCCCGCGCGGCGACTGGCAGAACGAATCCGGCGATCTCACGCTCCCAGCCACCCCGGCCTTCCTCCCGAACGCGGTCCAGTCCGCTCCCGATAAGCTCCTCTCCCGACTCGACCTCGCACGCTGGCTCACCTCCCAGGGTCACCCCCTAACCGCTCGCGTCACCGTCAACCGGCTCTGGAAACTCTTCTTCGGCACAGGCTTCGTCAAAACCCTAGACGACCTCGGCACCCAATCCGAAATCCCTTCCAACCAGCCGCTCCTCGACTGGCTCGCCTGCGAATTCGAATCCTCCGGCTGGAACGTCAAACACATCGTCCGCCTCATCGTCACTAGCGATACCTACCAGCAATCCTCCGCCGCGTCCCCTGACGAAATCGCCCGCGACCCCGCCAACCGCGACCTCGCCCGCGGCAGCCGCTGGCGTCTCGACGCTGAATTCATCCGCGACAACGCCCTCGCCGTCTCCGGTCTCCTCACCCGCCGCATCGGCGGCCCCAGCGTCAAACCCTACCAACCCGC
>JAIXPK010000274.1 GCA_027486335.1 Verrucomicrobiaceae bacterium
GGGTGATATATTAGTGCTTGAAGCCCTTGAAACGGCTTGTAGCATCGCCCGCCAAACCAACCCCCTTACCAGCTTTTCAATATGGGCAAACAACTCAACAAAGAAATCAAGCGTCGTCGCCGCAAGCAACTCATCAAGCGCCGCAAGGAAGCGGTGCGTGCCGCGAAGGCGAATCCGGCGGCTGCGAAGTCGGCGGCGGCAGCGAAGACTGCGGCGGCTCCGAAGAAGAAGCCAGCGGCGAAGAAGCCGGCGGTGAAGAAGGCTGTGGTGGCCCCGGTGGTGGTGGAAGCCGCGCCGGTGGTGGAGACGGCGGTTGTTGAGACTCCGGTGGCGGAAGTGGCGGAAGTGGTGGAGACGGTGGTTGCGGAAGCGGCTGCTGAGGAGACTGCTGCGGCTGCGGAGTGAGGATTCTGGAAATTATTTGCCATATCCTGAATATTCGGGCATAAGGCGACGTCGAAGACACGGGACGCACTTGTGTCCGACAACCTCCTTCCATTATGAAAACCATCAGCATCAGACTTACGTTGATAGCGGCGGCTGCCGCCCTTGTTTCCTGCGCGTCGGGACCGAATGCGACCACTGGGACCGCGCTTGGCGGGCTTGGCGGTGCGGCATTGGGCGGGATTATTGGTCACCAGAGCGGTCGCGGCCTTGAGGGTGCGGCGATCGGGGCGGTGGCTGGCGGTGCGGCGGGCAACCTGCTTGGCAACGGGCAGGACCAGCGGAATGCGCAGCGGTACTACGGGCAGCCTGGGTACGCGCCGCCTCCTCCGCAGCCATACTACCGCTGAGGAGCGGTGGTTGGCGGAGAGCCGACCGAGAAGAAATCGAGCGACACCCGGACTGGAAACGGTCCGGGTGTTTTGCGTTTACGCGATTTCCCGCATTCGGCTGGACTTTTTTTGTTGCCCGAGGCGGGGAGGGCGGGCAATCTCGCGGCCCGTGCGTCGGCCCCTCCCGAATCAAGAGCCGCGGCTGTCTGGCAGGCGAATTCTGCCCGCATGCAAACTCCCAAACTACAATCAATGAACAACGAAGGTATAGCACCTAACGCCAAACGACTGCTGTGGGCAGGGTTTATGGCCATTCTGGCAGCTGGGCTTGGATTTGCCATCCGGAACGGGATTGGCGCGGCCTGGGGCAAGGAATTCGGATTCACCAATCTTCAGACCGGTCTGATCGGCGGGGCAGGTTTCTCCGGTTTCTGCTTCGGCATTATTATTGGCGGGATCATCGTGGACAAGATCGGTTATGGTAAGCTGATCATTTCGGCGTTTCTGCTGCATGTGCTTTCGGCGCTGGTGACACTGGTGCCGACTGGGGCGATGGGGCAGCAGACGGCGTTTCTGCTGTTGTTCACGGGGACGTTTATTTTCTCGCTGGCGAACGGGACGTTGGAAGCGGTGGCGAATCCGCTGGTGGCGACGCTGTTCCCGCACAACCGGACGCATTACTTGAATATTCTGCATGCGAGCTGGCCTGCGGGGATGATTCTCGGGGCGTTGATCACGCTGGCGGTGGGGAACAACTGGAGCTGGAAGGCGCAGCTGGGGCTGTATCTGATTCCGACCTTGATTTACGGGGTGATGTTCCTCGGGCAGAGTTTCCCGAAGTCGGAGGCATCGGCGAAAGGATTTTCGCTGGGCGAGATGATGAAGGAAGTGGGAATTCTGGGCGCTGCGGTGGCTGGGTTCTTCCTATTCCTGTTCACGCGTGACGCGCTGGGTGGGAACATCCTGTTCGGGTTGACGCAGAATGCGTTCTTCACTGGTCCGGTGTGGGAGTATCTCTCGATGGCTGTGGGGGCAGGGTTTGTGCTGTGGGTGGCGGTGATCACCGGGTTTTCGCTGGGTCATCCGATTCTGTTCATTCTGTTCCTTGCGCACGCGATTCTCGGATCGCTGGAGCTGGGGACGGATTCGTGGATTGAGAACATCAACGGGACGATTCTGACGCCGGGAGAGGGTAAGATTCTCTTCATCTTTGCGTCGGCGATGATGTTTGCGCTGCGGTTCTGCTCGCACTGGATTGAGAGCAAGCTGAAGCTGTCGCCGGTGGCGATTCTGTTTGTGTGTTCGCTGTTTGCGATTGCCGGGTTGTTCTTTGCGGCCGGGGTGAACGGGATCACGGCGGCGTTCGGGGCGATGTTCATTTACAGCATTGGGAAGACGTTCTTCTGGCCGACGATGCTTGCGGTGGTGTCTGACCGTTTTCCGCGGACTGGCGCGGTGGCGATCAGCATCATGGGTGGGATCGGGATGCTTTCGGTGGGCCAGCTGGGTGGTCCGGGGCTTGGGTATGCGAAGGACCGGTTCACTGCTGAGCACATGAAGGAGAGCGGTCAGGGAGCGATCCTTGAGGCGAACAAGGCTGAGAAGTCGAGCAAGTGGCTTGGATTTGCCGAGGTGAGTGCGCTGGACGGGAAGAAGGTTGGTGAAGCGAAGGAAATGGCGAAGGACAAGCGGACGGCTGAGCAGAACGCGATGGTGGAAGGTGAGATTGCGGGGAGCCGGAAGACGCTGCGTTATGACGCGCTGCTTCCGGTTGGGATGGCTGCGATCTACCTGCTGCTGCTGTTCTACTTCAAGGCGATCGGCGGATACAAGCCGGTGCAGATTGACGATAAGGTGGCCTAAGTTGCTGCTGAGGTCTGATAAGAATTGATGGGCGGCCCCGCAGTGATGCGGGGCCGTTTTTTTTGCTTCCCGGGGAGGGTGCGGGCGGATTTACTGGGGAAACATTTCCCCCTGAAGTGCTGAACCCCCTGACCTGATTGAAGCCATGAGAGACGCTGCTGCTGACGAGAAGCCTGACATGAAGTTGTTCTGGGCGTGTTTCATTGCCTTGGTGGCGACGTCGTTTGTGTTCGGGATCCGGAGTGACCTGATTGGAGAGCTGGCGGTGAAGTTCAATTTATCGGAGAGCGACAAGGGGGAGATTCTGGGGGTGGGATTGTGGCCGTTTGCGCTGAGCATCATTGCGTTCAGTTTTGTGATCGACCGGATCGGGTACAAGACGGCGGCGGTGTTTGCGATGGTGTGTCATTTTGCGGCGATTGCGATGACGCTGATGGCGAAGGACAAGACCCTGCTGTACTGGGGGACGTTTGTGGTGTCGCTGGGGAACGGGACGGTGGAGGCGTTCATCAATCCGGTGGTGGCGACGGTGTTCCGGAAGGACAAGGCGAAGTGGCTGAACATTCTGCATGCGGGGTGGCCTGCGGGGATTGTGCTAGGGGTGGTGTTCAACAA
>JAIXPK010000147.1 GCA_027486335.1 Verrucomicrobiaceae bacterium
CGGATCGTCGGGACATGAGGCAATCGGCTGGGCGGACCCTTGTGAATCAGTTTCTGTCGGAGCTGGACGGGTTGCAGGCGTCGAACGAGGGATTGCTGGTGTTAGGGGCGACGAATGCGCCGTGGCAGCTGGATGGGGCGTTTCTGAGGCCTGGGCGGTTTGACCGGGTGATCTTTGTACCGCCGCCGGATTTCGGGGCGCGGGTGGAGATTGCGAAGATTCATGCGCGGGGGAAGCCGCTGACGGGATTTGATGCGGAGGAGATTGCGAAGCGGACCGAGGGATTTTCGGGGGCGGATCTGAAGGCGGTGTTTGATCGGGCGACGGAAGAGGCGTTAGGGGAGGCGATGAGGAAAGGCGGGATGGTGCCGGTTACTGGGAAGATGCTGGTGAAGGCGGCGAAGGAGGTGAAGCCGTCGACGAGGAAGTGGTTTGAGAGTGCGAAGAACCACGCGTTGTATGCGAATCAGGGGGGCATTTACGATGACATCCTTGAGTACCTTGGATTGAAGAAATGAGTGTGGAGCTGGCACGGGCGAAGTTGCTGCGCGAGCGTGGGCGGCATGAGGAAGCGATCGCGGTGCTGATGGGTCATCTGGCGCGGGAGCCGGAGGATCCGAGGGCGTTCATTGAGCTGACGTTGAATCGGCTGGAGGTGCCGGAGCAGATGCGGCAGGCGCTGAGCGATGCGAGGACGGCGGTGGGGCTGATGCCTGAGGATGCGTATCCGCGATCGCTGGAAGCGAGGGTTTTGTATTATCTGGAACGGAACAAAGAGGCTCTGGTGGCGGCGGAGGCGGCGATCGCGCTGGAGCCTGAGTTCGGGCATGCGTGGGTTTCGAAGAGCCTAGCGCTGCTGGGGTTGAGTCGTTGGAAGGAGGCGGAGGCGAGTGCGCGGGAGGCGCTGGGAATTGATGCGGAGGATGTGAGTGCGTCGAATCTGCTGTCGCATGCGCTGCTGAAGCAGAACCGGCTGGAAGAATCTGACGCGGAGGTGAGGCGGAGACTGGCGCGGGATCCGGAGGATGCGTTTTCGTTTGCGAATGGCGGATGGGCGGCGCTGCAGCGCGGGGAGGTGGCGGTAGCGGAGGGGTATTTCCGTGAGGCGCTGCGATTGGAGCCTGGGATGGAGCATGCGCGGGAGGGATTGAAGTCGGCGTACCGGGCGCGGTCGTGGTTTTACCGGGTGTTTCTGAAGTGGGCGTTTTTCATGCAGCGGCTGAGCGGGGGGAATCAGCTGGCGATCACGATCGGGGTACTGGTGGGATTCAAGGTGTTGCGGGCGGTGGCGGCGAGCATCCATCCGCTGCTGGTGATTCCGATCGCGCTGGCGTATTATGTGTTTCTGTTCGGGAGCTGGCTGGCGGTGGGGCTGGCGAATTTCATCCTGTTGAAGGATCCGGTGGCGCGGTTGTCGCTGGATCGGATGGAGAAGGTGGAGGCTGGAGTGATTGGGGGATTGTTTTTCGGGGGAATGGTGGCGGTGGCGGCTGGGCTGGCGGTGGGGAGTGCGGTGGTGGCGGTGGTTGGGGCGGTGATGGTGCTGCTGGCGCTGCCGGCGACGATGGTGCTGACGAATCCGTCGAGGGTGGGGCGTGTGGTGTTCGGGGGGATTTGTGTGGCGGTGATGGTGCTGGGGGTGGTGCTGGCGGTGGATATGGGGCGGCATGCGGGGCGGGGGATTTTCGAGGGGACGGCGGGATCGTGTGCGGTGCTGATTCTGCTGCTGGTGGCTGGCTCGTCGTGGCTGGGGATGATTGATGGGTTGCGGAAGGCGAAGCCGGGGGAGGGATGAGGGTGTTGGGGGGGATGCTGTGGGGGGTGGTATAAATATCTTGATCTGGGTGGAGGCAGGGGAGTAGATTCCGGTTGATTCCCCCTGACATGCCACTGGTTACTTCTATGACTCGCGCCTGTGTCCGCGGCTTGCTGCTGGCGGGGTTGGGGAGTGGTGTCGTGATGGGCCAGGGGCCGTTGCTGGATTTCCGGGAGAAGCGGCAGGTGAGATTTGTGGCTCCTGAGGGGAGTGCTTGGCAATTGGAGCGGGCGAAGAATGGTGTGGGTGGGTGGGAGCGTGCGGGCGGGGTGGTTTACGGGCGTGGGAAGCCGGTGGTGGTGGAAGATACTGTGGGGGGAGCGGGTTATCGGTTGGTATCGGTGGATCCTGCGGAGGGGAATGCGCTGGTGAAGCCGGGCGGATGGACGGCGTTGCTGGTGCGGGGCAGTGGAGGTGCATCTGAGATGGTGTTCATGACGGACCGTGAGGGATTTTACCGGATGGATGCGGGGCATGCGCGCGGGTTTACGTGCGAGTGGGTGAAGACGGGGCGGGATGGAGCGGAGGCGGTGCTGACGTGGACGGATGGGACGCGGGCGTTGTTGAGGGTGGAGATGGCGAGTCGGCAGGTGGGGCGGTGGTGGATGGAGACGATTGGGGATCCTGATGGGATTGGGGCGGTGGGTGAGATGGTGGATGGGGGATTGCTGCAGATGGTGGAGGGACGGGTGGTGCGTGGAGCGGTGCTGGCGATGCCGGAGTCGACCGAGGGTCGGGAATTTTTGTTTGATGAGGGAGGAGCGGTGACGGCGTTGCGGTTTTCGGATGCGCTGCATGCGGAGGTGACGCTGCCTTCGGGGAAGGGAGCGGCGCAGGGATTCATGTATGAGAGGGAGTCGGGATCGCGGGCGCGATTGCACAGTGATGCGGACGGTGTGGAGATGCTGCTGGAGTTGCTGGCTCCGGGGGTTGGGGTGTTTGAGGAAGTGGTGCCGGCGCAGCCGGTGGGTGGGATGCCGCCGTTGGCGGTGCCGAGGCGCGGAGTGTTTACGACGCCGGTGGAGCGGACGGCGGTGCGTGATGGGGATTGTCCGCCGCCGTCGCTGAGTGATCTGGGGTTGGTGGTGCATGGGAGCAGTCCGTGCACGCTGCGGTTCAATGCGGATGGGACGGGGACGGCGACGAAGGAAGTGAACGGGTCGGTGGAGGTGACGGCGTTCACGTGGGCGTATGCGCGGACGGGCGGGACGGGAGCGAGTGTGGCGCTGACATTTCCGGGGGTGTCGCGGGATCTGATTGACGACTATCAACTGGATTTCACGAGTGATTGCGGGGGGCGGTTCCGGCGGGACAGTTATGCGAGCGGGAGTTCTGCTGGGGTGATGTCGGGGACGTTCACGCCTGCTCCGGCGGCGCGATGAGGGATGGAATTGCAGTTGAGGGCGGGCGCGGGCTCTGCAAGGATCGAGCATGATGTCCGCCACCGTTCTGACAGTCGGTACCGGAGTGACCGCAGACCGATTCATTGAGGGATTCCGCTGGATGCTGCTGTCGCGGACCCTTGAGGACAAGATCGGGGCGTTGTACCGGGCGAACCGGATTGTGGGCGGGGTGTATCTGGGGAGGGGGCAGGAGGCGTTCAGTGCGGCGCTGGCGATGGCGCTTGAGCCGAGTCGGGACGTGTATGCGCCGCTGATTCGGGATCAAGCGGGGCGGTTAGCGTTTGGGGAGCCGGTGATTGATACGTTGCGGACTTATCTAGGGAGTGTGCTGGGGCCGATGCGGGGAAGGGACGGGAATATTCACCGGGGGCGGCCAGGGGCGGGATCGCCGGCGATGATTTCGCATCTGGGGAGCATGATTTCGGTGGTGTGCGGGATGCTGATGGCGCGGCGGTTCAGGGGTGAGAAGGAAGTGGTGGGAGCGGCGACGATCGGGGATGGGGGGACGTCGACGGGGGCGTGTCACGAGGCGTTGAATCTGGCGGCGGTGGAGAAGCTGCCGCTAGTGTTAGCGGTGGCGAACAATCAGTTTGCGTATTCGACTCCGGTGAACCGGCAGTATGCGTGTGAGGATCTGTCGGAGCGGGCGGTGGGGTATGGGATTGAGGGATACCGGGTGGACGGGACGGATCTGGCGGCATGTCTGGAGGTGTTTGGTAGGGCGGTGGCGCGGGCGAGGGAAGGACATGGGCCGCAGATGGTGGTGGGGCGGTTGCTGCGGTTGTGCGGGCACGGGGAACATGATGATGCGTCGTATGTTCCTGCGGAGTTGCGGGATCGGGAGGAGAACCGGGATTGTCTGAAGCTGGCGCGGGAGCAGATGCTGGCGATGGGATGGACGACGCCGAGGGATCTGGAGACGATGGAGGCGGATGCGTATGAGACGGTGCAGACTGCGGTGGCGCTGGCGCAGCGGGATCCGCAGCCGGATGCGGCGAAGGAAGACTGGATGCCGCTGGCGTCGGGCTGGCTGGTGGAGGGTGGGGGTGGTGTGTGTCCTAACGCCTGAGGTGTCGTGAGTTTGAATGAAGGGGATGATGAGGCGGAGAGTGCGCGGGTGGTGAGTGGGATTTGTCAGGGGAGGGAGGGATTGGAGGATGCAGGTGGGAGACGGTGGAGACGACTGTTGCTGATTCTGACGCTGGTGGCGGTTGGGGTGGCTGGGGTTGTGGTGGTGCATCCGTTGAACAGCATGGTGATGAGGCTGGCGCTGGTGGGGTGTGTGGTGGGGGCGTGGGTGGGGATGGTGGTGCTGGGGTGGAGAGGGAGGTGGGGGAGGGTGGGATTGCTGGTGTTGCCGGTTCTGGCGGTGGTTCCGGTGATGCTGCCGGAAGGGGAGATTGATGCTGAGGAGTTGCGGGCGGATTATGTGAGGAGGCTGGGAGTGTTTGAGGGGACCCGGTATTACTGGGGAGGGGAGAGTGCGCGGGGGATTGATTGTTCGGGATTGCCGCGGCGGGCGATGCGCGATGCGTTGCTAGCGTATGGGGTGAGGCACGGGAATGGGCGGGCGATTCGGGAATGGGTCGGGCAGTGGTGGTTTGATGCGAGTGCGCGGGC